>CBFCZG010000236.1:0-7340 GCA_965602375.1 uncultured Phycisphaerae bacterium
CGGCCAACCGGGCGATCTGCGGGGCGCTGGCCGAACGTCCCAAGGTGCTGGTGCGGTGCTCGTCGCAGTTTCCGTTTTTTCCGGGTGCGTACAAGATCGGCCAGTGGGTGCGCGAGGGGCGGTTCGGGCGGATCATCGAGGTCGAGGCGGGGTTCTGGCATGGTAGCGATCTGAATCCGGACAAGCCGATCAACTGGAAGCGGCTGATCGCCGTCAACGGCGAGTACGGGTGCATGGGCGATCTGGGGATGCACGCGCTGCACTTGCCGCTGCGGTTCGGTTGGAAGCCGAGAAGTGTGCGCGGACTTCTGTCGAACGTGATGCGCGAGCGTCCGGACGGTAAGGGACGTAAGCTGCCCTGCGAGACGTGGGACAACGCGATCCTGGCGTGCGAAGCGGCGGTGGAAGGCGAATCGTTTCCCATGGTGCTGTCGACCAAGCGGATCGCGCCGGGGCACGCGAACACGTGGTTTCTGAACATCTACGGGACCGAACTATCGGCGCGGTTTTCGACGCGGAATCCGAAGCGGCTGGCATGGCTGCCGTATCAGGCCGGCGGCGAGCAGGTGTGGCACGAGGCCGACGTGCCCTATGAGTCGGCCTACGCGGCGATCACGGGCAGCATATTCGAGTTCGGCTTCTCCGATGCGATTTTGCAGATGTGGGCGGCGTTCTGCGACGAGCTGGTGCACGGGCGCGACATGCGCCAACCGCTCTCCTGCGCAACGCCCGAGGAGACGGCCGCGTCGCATGAGATCTTCACGGCCGCGCTCGAGTCGCAGCGGACGGGCAAGACGATCGCGCTGTCGTGACACCGAGTCGGTGGGCGCGTCTGTTCTACAGCCTGCCGAGCAGTTTCATCCCGTTGCTGAAGAAGATTTGCTCGACGAAATCGGGGCCGAGGCCGGCAGTGCCGACGGCCTTCTTGACGGCGCGGAGCTGCTCGTTGAGAAATGAGGCGAACTTGATTTTGCCGTGATCGTCGCTGATCGACAGCTTCCACGGCACGGGGGTGACGTAGGTGTACTGGTCGTTGATTTCGACCGACTTGCCCGGCGCCAGGGCGATGGGGATATCGGTGCCGAACAGGATTCGCTCGGCGGGTAGCTGCTGGAAGGTGTATTGCAGCACCTCGGGGTGGTTGAGCATGGCCAGGTCGACGTAGACGTTGGGCAGGTCTTTGAGGCGGCCGAGGTGGCCGACCACGCACTTGAGGAAGTAGGCCCGGCCGATGTGGGCCAGGATGATCTTGGCGTTGGGATATCGCCGAGCCAGCTCGACGATTTGCTGCTGGTTGACGGGGTCGGCGAGTCGGTCGCGGCGAGGGATGTGCAGCATGATGATCAGGCCGAGCGAGTCGGCGATGTCCATGCACCAGTCGGGCAGCATCTGGTGAATCTCGACCTGATTGACGTCGTCGGTGTCGACGAAGTCGGGGTAGGGCTTGAGGCCGTAGAATCGGCCGGCTTCGATGTCGGTGCGGAGCTGCTCGGGCGTGTCGAGGCCGGGGTGGAAGACGCGGAGCGGGAAGAAGCGCTCGTGGTCGCTGTGCTCGGCGAGGTAGCGGTTGTTGCGCTGCCAGTCGAACTGCGGGTGCGGGCTGCCGAAGCAGACGCCGTAGACGTCGCGGCGGGGCAGGGCGTGGGGCAGGTCGAGGCGGAGGTCGTCGAAGTCGTACTTTTCGATGGGGTGGCCGGCGCACGGCTGGGGCTCACCGGGCGTATAGACGCCATCGTTGACGACGTGGATGTGGAAGTCGAGGATCTTCGGCGGGAGGAAGTCGTCAAGCTCGTCGTCGAAGATTTTGCGGTTCCGCTGCCTGTGCTCGGGTTGTCGCCACATAAGTGTGTCCTCTTTTGCCTCTCCTGCGGATACGGTGTTAGCGGCCAAAGCCATAGTATAGGCCCGGACCTGTAAGGCCCTAGCTCTCAGTCGAAGCTTCGAACAGGTCGGCGATTCTTCGGCTGGCCCAGACGGTTTTCAATCCCAGGGCGAACCGGCATCGAGCGATGTTGCCGGCGCGGACGCATTCGGCGAAGCGTCGCAGTGCATGCGGGCACATCTCGAGTTGCTGCGTCGTGCCGGCCTCGTCCACGAACTGATAGCGGCCTTCGACGGCCTGGTCGCTGTCGCGCCCGAAATAGAGGTTGCAGGTCGACCGGATCAGGTCGATGTAGTCCTGGATCATATGGGTGACGTCGAAATAGACGTCCGGCTGGAAGTTGAAGGTCTGTCGCGGACTAATGTCGAACGAGTAGATCGTCGGGCAGGGCTTGGCGCTCAGATTGCCCGAGAGGCCGTGCGGGAACAGCAGCGCGTCGTGCGACACAGTCGCGCTGGCCGCATGGTCGGGCCAGTGGTCTTCGTGGTGGTGTATCAGCGCCACGTCGGTGTTCAACTCGGCGTGGATGCGTGCCAATTCTTGCTTGAGCTGAAGATCGTCGCCGCGGGTCTGGTGGTAGGGGTAGTCGAGGAATCTGCGTTCGAATCCGTAGCGGTCAGCCAGTTCGAGCAGGCCGTCTCGGGTGCGGGCTTCTCGTCCGACGGTTGTCTGCCACGTTGCGAAATCACTGACGACGGTGACGATGACGACCCTGTGCCCGCGGCGGGCGGCCTCGATCAAGACCGCGCCGGCGCCGAGCGTGGCGTCGTCGGCGTGGGCTTCGATGGCCAGAAAGGTTCTGGTGTGTTGCGCCATGATTGTCTCGCCGGTTTGCTGGGAACGTGGACTAGCCGACATTTCCATTATGACCTCGCCCGACTACGCCGCCGGGCGGTGTTGGGTCATTATACAGGCGCACCCCTCGTTGCGCGTGTCACCTTTCCGATGTTTCCGCCACTGGTGGCGGGGAAGGCCTTCTCGCGACGACCACCGGGGTGCGATACTCCCAAGAACGGCTTGTTTCGCTCGGCGGGCGCATAGCGCAGCTTCGGGTCGTCGAAGCGAGGGGCAGTGGGGCGGGGTGTTGCTGATGAGGCCATTGCATTGGGCTTTTGGACGAGATACATTTGCGAGGGTCGGCGTTAGACGCTGAGTGGGTCAGTTCGAGGATGAGGCTGGTTGGAGCTGGGGACAACTGGATGGCGGATAGCGCGGAGACTACCTTGCGTTGGAGACCGACGCAGATGCGCCTGCACCGGTATCGCGGTGGCGTGTTATGCTGCGGCTTTGGCGCCCACAGGGGTCATCGGGAAAGCATATAAGACGTAGTTGGGTGCAGAGAAACGATGAAGACAAAGAATGATGCCTGTGTCTTCTGTGAGATCGTGCAACGAACACGCACGGCCAGCATCGTTTACGAAGATGATCTGACGATGGCCTTCGTGGATCTCCGCCAGTTTCATCCCGGCCACACTTTGGTCATCCCTCGGCGCCACATTCCCGACGTGCGAGACCTTGACGCCACCACGGGCGCAGCACTCATGGCAACAGTCACACGCATCACTCGCGCTGTGGATGCGGCCTTCCCGAGCGAGGGCATCAGCCTTTGGCACTCAATTGGACCGGCGGCATTCCAAGAAGTCCCGCACCTGCACATACACGTTCATCCCCGGAAGCTGGGCGACGGGTTCCTGCGAGTCTACCCGGGGGAGCCGCCGACTTCCGATTGCGCAACACGAGATTCCCACGCAGCGAGGATACGTGAATGTCTGTGACGTACTGTACGTGAGTGGAGCATCCAACAAGGCCATGCAGCGGACGCGGACAAGCCGCGCCGCTTAAGAGCGACAGTGGATACAGGACAATAAAGGAGGAACATCATGGATATTCAGACACTAACCACATTCTTCATGTGGTGTACGATCATGAACGGAGCCCTGTTGGTCCTCTGGACCACAATGTTGATAGTGGCCCCAGATTTGGTCTACCGTACGCAGAGCAAGTGGTTTCCCATTCCCCGAGAGACCTTTGACGTGGTCATTTACTCCTTCCTTGGGTTCTTCAAAATCGTTTTTCTGGTCTTCAACGTCGTTCCCTACGTGGCTCTGCTGATCGTCGGATAGAAAGGAGCATCCAGCAAAGCCTTGCATTGGACGGCTATTCCGCTGCGATGCATAGCCGCAAGTGAAGGCAGGCGTTAGGCCCATCAACATTCCTGGGGAGACGGTGATGGCCATTGGAAAGCACAACCCTAAGACGGCACGCCAGACGGATTTCAGGAAAGCGATAGCCATCGGACTTGACGAGGCATTCATCGCCCTGGAGGAATCGTTTCATGATCTCAATGACGCTCAGCTTACGGCCTTCCCGAGTGCCGATCGAGGTTGCATAGCATGGATTGTCATGCACTGCTTGCAGAATCTCGATGAATACACCAACTGTTCCCATAAACAGGCTGAGAAGTGGACATTCCCTCATGAATGGCGTTGGGATCTCTGGCAGTGCCGAGAGGATGAACGGCCAAAGCCTGGCGATTCCTATCCAACCACGTCGCAGATGGTGAACTGGCTACAGTCGCTGCGCGCCACAGCAACGGAATTCCTGGACAGCCTTGATGCAGCCGGGCTCGCAGGCAAACCTGACGACGAGCACTGGCCGGGGAACTTCGCCGATATGTACATGCGAACCATCTATCATACGATGGCACACGTGCGGCAAATATGGCTCCTGCGAAGCGCGCTGGGTCTGACGTCCGGCGGCAGCTGGCGGCGCCAGCACTGGGCGTAGGTCGGGCTAACCAAGCCATGCAGACGGGCGCTCGCACCTTTCGCCGCTGATGGCCACGTTCGACGGGAGAAAACCAAATGGGTTGGCTCAGCAGACTGTTCGGAGCGACGCCAAAAGAAGAACTGGACGGGATCCGGCTCAATACTCGCGAGCCATACTGGGAACTGGAAGGCAAGACAGATTTTCCGCTACTCCTGCGTGCCTTGCTTGACCTAGTTCCAGACGATAGCATCCTCTATTTGGAGGGTGGTTCGCCGGAAGGAGAACTCCTCGACTTCTTCAATGCGAAAGCTGTGCCAGAGCAGACGCACGTAGCCGTTGGTACTATCTGGCCGCGACCACGTTACTACCACGTTCCCGCAACGGCGCAGAATCTCACTGATCTTGCCGATATTGCCGAATCATGTGCTTGGCCAGAGCTGGCAATCCATTTCCATGTCTATCGGGACGGCAGGCTCCTGATCGAATGGCACGATGTTTTCAGCCAGCCGATGCTACTGTCGGGCAGCATACCAGACGACAAGGTTAGAGGCTTCTCTGTGGCTTTGGGCATGACATACGCTCTAAACAGAGGGGAAGTCGAATAAGTGGATGCACGGTGACGACGAAGGCCCTTCGGGCCTTGACGGGTGATCCTTTACCGTTCGATGCACGATGCTGGCCTACCACGGTACAACGCAGTCGCGGGCGCGGAGGATCTTCGAGCAAGGGCTCCTTCCGCTGCCGCCGTCGCGTCGGGTTTGGTTCGCCGAGAGCCGAGCGTATGCAGCGGGGCGGGCGAAGGGCCAGGCCAAACGTGCCAAGGATGTGCCCACGGTGCTTGGCTGCGAACTTGACCTCGATGAAGTGCGGAGGCAACTGGGCGGCAAGGGCACGGTCTACAAAAAGGGAATCATCGCCATCGACGGGCCCGTGCCCATTGAGATGATGCATTCGCTGTCGCTGGCCGATTTCGCGACGGTCCCGGCCGAGATCGCGACCTGGGTCAACAGTCTGCTCGATCTTCCACCCGAAGCGGCTGTGCAACCGAAGCATCCGGGGGTGATCCGTCTCTCGCGCTGGATCAACGCCCGTCTTGCCTCCGGGGGCAGGCTCGTCTCGTCAGAGCTGGTCGACCGGGCGGGTCGCTGGCTGCCCGAGTTTTTCAAAGGGGCAACACTGGGCGCCAAGCGACTGCGTCGCCACCGCCGCGTCGGGTTGACCGAGTATCAGGTCGATGAGCCACTGCCCGGGCCCGATCCTCGGGAGGTTGAGGCACTTCAGGGCCTGGACGACCTGCGGCCTGAAGAGCGCATCCGCGGCCTTACTCTTCTTGGCGAGATGGGCGCTGCGGACCTGTTCGACTGGTGTGTGATGTTCTTTGACGACGAGGACGTGTCGGTGCGCGTCGCGGCGCTGCGCACGATGCTCGGGTGCGACAACGTCATGCCAGAGGAGATCGAGCCGCTTGCCGATTCGCAGGACAGGAGTGTTCGCGCCGCGGCCATCGCCGTGTTGGCCAGGCATTCAGGTAACGCGTCGCCAGGCTGGATCAAGCGCGGGCTGGCCGACCCCGAGGTGTGTGTGCGGGTGGAGGCGGTGCGCTTTTTGAATGAGCTTGACCCGCGACGGCATCGCAGGATCATCGAGTTGGCGAGCCACGACCCGAACCCCGACATCGCGGCCAGGGCGCGTAAGTGCCTGTCGAGCGGGAAGCATCGAGAGCGAACGGAGGCAAGCAACGGCGCTTGGACCAAGGCAGGTAGAGTCAGGTATTGGACACGAAGACGATGAGCGAAAAGTCACATCCCACAATCGTTCACGAGCGTGTCGATCTCGCCCGGCGCGGGCCTTCTTTGATTGGCTGCACACGGAAGCGGACGGGCCGCCTTCCGTGTTGAGGCGACGCGGCCAGAGGGACGGCGATAGCCGCGCCAGCCCTGGGCGTAAGCGCATCGTCCCAGCAACAAAGGAGTCGACTATGGTGATAGGCAGGTTTGAACCAAAGGAGGCAGAGGCCACCTCGCTTGCCGAGTTGCTGGCAATCGGGCTGGACGAGGCGCTTACGGCTGTGGAGGAAGCGATCCACGACCTGGCCGACGAGCAGGCTTGGTCCCGGCCGAGTCCCGATCGCCACTGCATCGCTACCCTCGTGATGCACATGCAGCACAATATAGATCTGCATGCGTGCCAGTTGCAGACAGGAGCGCTTGCGCTGGAGCACGATGATCGGTTCGACATATGGCGTTATCGCGAGCCGGCGCTAGCTGCTCGCCAAGATGACCTGCCGTCGGTGCGCCACCTGCTCGAGAGGCTTCAGACCATACGGGCTGCTGCCATGGGCGGATTGCGAGGCGCTACCGAAGACGACCTACTCGGCCCCAGGGCCGCGGATGACAGGGAGTGGTGGACCAAGTACCGACGGACCAGCGCATCCGCCTACGCGCGCGTCATCTATCACACGATGGCGCACGTTCGGCAGATATGGTTGCTGCGAGGGATGATGGGCCTGACGGACACCGACGGCTGGCCGCAACAACATTACCATTAGCCAGCAACACTACTTGCCGGCCCTGCAACGCAGATCACGTCGGCTGGGCAGGGCAGCGCGAGGCCGCCGCGGCGGACGTCGCGGCTAAAGACTGACGTTACGCAGAACCTTCCTGCCATCGGGGGCAGTGGCGGACGAGTG
>CBFCZG010000237.1:0-7311 GCA_965602375.1 uncultured Phycisphaerae bacterium
CAGCCAAACGGCCCTGCCGGCCCGCCGCGGTCTGATCCTCGACGCCCGCGGCCGCACCCTGGCCGGCACAGATACGGAAATGAGCATCTTCGCCGACCCCAATATCATCGAGGATATCGATCGAGCCGCCCAACAGGTCGCGCCAATCATAGGATGCCATCCAGCCGAACTGCGCGGCACGTTGCACGCCAACCGTGATCGGCGGTATGCACTGCTCAAACGTCCTGCCAACCAGCAGCAGGTGGCGGCGATCCGACAACTCGGCATCGCCGGGATCGGTACGCACAAACGCCTCTCACGCGCCTACCCCATGGGCAAGCTGGCCGCGCACGCTATCGGCTTCGTCGGGGCCGACGGCGCGGCCCTTGAGGGATGCGAACTGGCCTTCGACCGCCACCTCCGCGGGCGCGACGGCTACAGGCGCACCATTCGCGACGTGCGACGACGTCCCATCCGGCTGGCCGAAGACGGCTATCAGCCTCCCCAGCACGGTCTGCATGTGGTGCTCACGCTCGACGCAGCCATCCAGGAAATTGCCGAACAGCAACTCGCCGACACGGTGGAGCGGTTCGAAGCACAGGCCGGATGCGCCATCGTCGTCGACCCCATGACCGGAGCCGTGATCGCGCTGGCGAACTGGCCCACATTTGATCCCGCCTGTCCGAGTGACTACCCGGTACCGTCTCTGCGGAACCGCGCGCTCACCGATCCGGTCGAGCCGGGAAGCACCTTCAAGCCTTTCATCGCCGCCGCGGCGCTTTCCGACGGCGCCGCACAACTCAACGAGTCATTCTGGTGTCATGAGGGATACTACTCCGCCGCTCGCTTGCGAGATCATCATCCCTACGGGTATCTGACCTTCCGCGAGGTGGTCATTAAGTCCAGCAACATTGGTATGGCCCTGCTCGGCGAACGCCTGGGCGACCGACGCCTCCACGCCATGTGCTTCCGCTTCGGGTTCGGCATGCGGACGGGAATCGAACTGCCCGGCGAGTCGGAGGGCATCGTACGGCCGCTGACAGCATGGACTAGGCCCGACACCACCCGCATCACCATGGGTCAGGGACCGATCGCGACCACGCCGCTCCAACTCGCCCGCGCCTTCTGTGCATTGGTCAACGGCGGGCGCCTGCTGCGGCTGGGCATCCTCAAGGCTGTCATCGATCCGGCCGGTCGGCTCGTCGAGCGAGGCGACCTGCCGCAAGTCGTCGGGCAACCGCTGGAACCGGCCGCCGCCGAGCAGTTCGCACGTTGTGTCTTGCTCGATGTCGTCCGCGAAGGCACGGGCCGACGCGCCGCGCTGACCCACTGGCATGTAATGGGCAAGACCGGCACCGCCCAGGTCCCCGGGCCCGGCGGATACGAGCAGGACGCCTACATCAGTACGTTCATTGGCGCCGCACCGGCCAGCCGCCCGCGACTTGTGGTCACGGTGATGATCTTTCGCCCAAACCGACAAATCGGTTACTATGGAGGTACCGTGGCCGCGCCGGCCGTGGGCGAGATCCTCAAGCAAAGCCTGGGATATCTCGGGGTCGCTCCCGACAAATATGACGTCACGCAGGCAGCGTGGGCCACCCGGTAAATGCACAGTGCCACGCTGCCGCTACGGCATCACCTTGATAGAATGGCTGCGATGAACACGTCCATTCCTGCATGTGACGCGGTGAAACGCCCTGCCGTGCCGCTCACCGAGTTGCTGTGCGCGGCAGGCTTGTCGGTGGGCGCGTCGGCCGCCAAGGCAATCATTCGGGGGGTCACCGACGACTCGCGCCGGGTCCGACCTGGCTGGCTTTTCGTGGCGGTACCGGGGACAACCGCCGACGGCCACGACTTCGTCCCCGACGCCCTCGCCTCGGGCGCGTCGGCCGTCATCATCCAACGGCCCGTGTCCCTGCCCGACAGCGTTGCCTCTGTGGTGGTAGACGATTCGCGGTCGGCGCTGGCCCGGCTGGCGACGGCCTTTGCGGGAGTCGACCGGTTGCAGGACCACGGCCTCCTAAAACTGGTCGGGGTCACCGGCACGAACGGCAAGACCACGACCTGCTACCTGATTCGGAGCATCCTGGCGGCCTCGGGTCTGCGTACCGCCCTGCTCGGAACGATCAGCTACGACCTGTCTTCGCAACAGCTGCCGGCCCCGATGACCACACCGCCACCCACCCAGTTAGCCGAATACCTCGCCGAGGCCGCCCGCGCCGGGGTCACCCACGTGGTCATGGAGGCGTCCAGCCACGCGTTGCACCAGCGCCGCCTGGACGGTCTGAACATGGCCGTCGGTGTGTTCACCAATCTGTCCGGCGACCACCTCGACTACCACGGCGACATGGCGCACTATCTGCTGGCAAAGAAACGCCTGTTCGATCGCCTCAGCAGCCAAGGCCGGGCGGTCGTCAACGCCGACGATGCCGCAACCGCCCAGTTGCTGGTTGACTGCCCCGCGCCGCGGGTCACCTATGGGCTCGACAGCCACGCCGACGTAACGGCAACCATCCAAGACTGCAACCTGACTGGCAGTCGATTCGAGCTGGCTACACCGACCGGGGCCGCCACGGTGGAACTGCCTCTCATTGGACGTCACAACGTCCGCAACGCCCTGGCCGCCACCGCCGCCGCATTGGCGATGAATGTGGATCTGGACACCATTACCCGAGGGCTGGCCGCCCCTGGGCAAGTCCCCGGTCGACTGCAACGGGCCGGCGCCGGCGCCGAACCGATCACCGTGCTGGTCGACTACGCGCACACCGACGACGCCCTGCAAAACGTGCTCGCCTCGCTCCAGCCCCTCAAGCAACGGCGAATCATCACCGTGTTCGGCTGCGGCGGCGATCGTGACCGCACGAAACGTCCCAGGATGGGGCGGGTGGCCACCAGTCTCTCCGATTGGGTCGTCGTCACCAGCGACAATCCCCGCACCGAGAAGCCTGAGGCCATCATCGATCAGATCGTGGCCGGCGTGGACGCACCGACCCGACGCCACATGGAGACCGAGCCCGACCGTCGACGAGCTATCGACCGAGCTGTCGAGATGGCGCAGGAGGGCGACCTGGTGCTCATCGCCGGAAAGGGGCATGAGAATTACCAGGATACCGGCGGCAAGCGGATCGCGTTTGACGATGTGGCCGTGGCCTCGGAGGTGATGGCCCGGCGTTTCGGAGATGGTGCATGAAGCCGCTGACCATGGACGAAGTGCTGGCCGCCACGCGGGGAACGATGATCAACCCGCGTCCGGCCTCCAGCGTCCGCGGTGTCAGCACCGACTCGCGAACCGTCCAGCCGGGAGAACTGTTCTTCGCCCTGATCGGTCCCAACCACGATGGCCACAACTTCATCGTCGAGGCGCTTCGGCGCGGTGCCGTCGGGGCCGTCGTCTCCAGACGCGAGTCGGCAACCGAAGAGGCGACCGACGCGGGTATCATCATTGCTGTAGACGATACGACCGCGGCGCTGGGTCGGCTGGCCGCCTATCACCGCCGACAGTTGGCCGCACAGATCGTCGCCGTGACCGGCAGCAACGGCAAGACCACTACCAAAGACATGATCCACGCCGTGCTATCGGCCGCCAGCAAGGGACGGTGCAGCCCGCGAAGCTTCAACAACCACGTCGGCGTACCTTTGACCTTGCTCTCGGCTGAGGGATCCGACGAGTATCTCGTGGTGGAGATCGGCACCAACGCCCCAGGTGAGGTGCACGCCCTTTCGCAGATCGCAAGACCCGACGTGGCGGTCATCACAGGCATCAGTCCGACGCACCTGGAGGGCCTGACCAGCATCGAGGGTGTGGCGGAGGAGAAGGCGTCGCTGCTTCGCAGCCTGCGGCGTGGTGGTCTGGCGGCGCTGAACGTCGATCATCCAGCTCTTGTGCGGCACCTACCGGACAATGAGGACCACTGGCGGCAGGTCGGCTTCGGCTTTGCTGAAGGAGCTGATCTGCGGGCGACCGACGTCCGGACCGTCACGGACGGCATCTCATTTCGAGTAAACGACAAGTTTGAGGTCCGCCTCAACATGCTCGGGCGGCACAATGCGGTCAACGCTCTGGCGGCCGTGGCTGTCGGCCGGCGATTCGGTCTGGAGCACGAACAAATCGCTCAGGCCCTGGCCACCGTGTCAACTCCCTCGATGCGCCTTCAACTTGAACGGATCGGTCCGATCACGGTGATCAACGACGCGTACAATGCCAATCCGGAGAGCGTGAGTAGCGCGTTGGAGGTATTGACGGAACTGCCGGCAACAGGTCGGAGGGTGGCCGTCCTGGGCGACATGCGCGAACTGGGCGAGCAGTCGCAGGCCCTGCACGTCGAGCTGGGGCGCCGGGTTGGGCGCTCCGGCCTGCAACTGCTGATTGCCGTCGGTGAGTATGCGGAAGTGGTGTCGCGCGCGGCGGCGCGCGACGCCGGTGACCGGCTCGAGGTTCGACGCTTTGCCGACGTCGGCGATGCGATGGATCGGATCGCGGGAATGCTGGCGCCGGCCGACCTGGTGCTGGTCAAGGCCAGCCGGGCGCTTGAGCTCGAACGTCTTATGGAACCCATACGCCGCCATTTCGGTACGGCTGGGCACGAGCCGGCCGCGGAAGCGGCCACCCAGCCGTGAAGGCAACAGGAACTCGACCGTGCTCTACCACCTGTTCTACTGGCTCGCCAAGCAATACGGCAAGGAAGGCGTCGGTTACGCCTACAAGAGCGAGCTGTTCCGTGCGACGCTGGCCATTCTCGCCGCGTTCATCGTGGTCCGCTTCATCGCGCCACGCGTCATCCGCCTGCTGGTCAAACTCAAAATCGGCGACGTCGCTGAATTCGACCATGCCAAACTCAACGAGCTCACCCGCGACAAGAAGAACACGCCCACCATGGGCGGCGTGATCATCCTGACAGCCATCCTGCTGACGACTCTGCTCTTGGCAAAGCTGGACAACTTCTACGTGCTGATGGGCATCTTCTGCCTGCTCTGGCTGGGACTTCTGGGTGCGGCCGACGACTACCTCAAGCTGACCGCCGGCCGGCGAAGCGGTACACGCACAGGGGTCAAAACCTACGAAAAGCTGCTCTTCCAGATCGGCCTTGGACTGATCCTCGCCTACTTCGTGTATCACTACGGCCGGCAAAACGTTCCACCGGGAGTCGACACCGCGCCTTACAAGCAGTTGATGGTGCCGTTCTACAAACACGGACTCCAACTGAGTCTGCTCGCCTTTACGATCATCACAGTAGTGGTGATCACGGGCACGTCCAACGCCGTCAACCTGACCGACGGGATGGACGGCTTGGCCAGCGGCTGCGTGGCGTTGGTCGCCTTCCCCTTTATGTTGCTGGCGTGGGTGGCGGGCTCGGACCACTGGGCAAGCTTCCTTCTGCTGCCGCGCATCCCGCTCGGCGGCGAGTTGGCCGTGATGTGTGGGGCGACGGCCGGCGCGTGCATGGGCTTCCTCTGGTACAACTGCTATCCGGCTCAGGTGTTCATGGGCGATACCGGCTCGCTGCCGCTGGGCGGGCTGATCGGATATGTGGCCATCGTCACGCGACAGGAGTTGATGCTCCTGCTGGTGGGCGGGGTGTTCGTGATCGAGGCCGTCTCGGTCATCCTCCAGGTGGGCTACTTCAAAGCCACGGGAGGCCAACCGAACGGCAAGCGCCTGTTTCGTATGGCGCCGATCCACCACCACTTCCATCTGGGCGGCTGTAGCGAGACGCAGACCGTGGTTCGTTTCTGGCTGTTGTCGGCGATGCTGGCCGCCTTCGCCCTGGCTACCCTGAAGCTGCGTTAGAACCGATTGCACGGAGGCAACGGATATGAGCGATCTGACCGGGCAGCACACCCCGAATGCTACCGCGCTGAACCTGGCAGCTTTGGCTCTGATGGCCATCGGGATCGTCATGGTGTTTTCCACCAGCGTCTCGCTGGACGGCCCGCTGCTGTCGGACCCGGCCTGGCGGACCCCGGGCGTTCGGCAAGCGATCTACGTGCTTCTCGCCGTCATGGTTATGGTGGCGCTGTCCTGGATGCCCTACCAATGGTGGCGGCTTGGCCAGAACGACCAGCGGTCGCTCAGCACCGCCGTCGCAACGATCGCCGTAGTCTGCCTGGCTCTTACGCTGATACCGGGAATCGGGATCGAGCGCAACGGCGCAAGACGATGGCTGGGCGCGTTCGGTCTGACCTTCCAGCCATCCGAGCTGGCTAAGCTGGCAACCATCGTTTTCCTGGCCGCGTACCTGACCAGCAAGCGCCCGATCCATCGGTTCTGGCGCGGTCTGATGCCGGCATGCGGGGTGGTCGGGCTCACCGTGCTGCTGGTCGGCCTGGAGGATTTCGGGACGGCCGCCCTGCTGGCGACAGTGGCTGCGGCCATGCTCGCCGTGGGGGGTGCTCGTATCCGCCATCTTGTGCTCCTGGCGGTGCCCGCCCTGGCGGGCATGGCGGCCATGATCGTATTCTGGCCCTATCGCCTCGAACGGCTTACAAGCTTCGTGAACATCTGGGCCGACCCGGCGGGCAAGGGCTATCATGCTATCCAGTCGCTCGTGAGCTTCGCCTCAGGCGGGCTGACCGGCAGGGGCCTGGGCAACGGGATACAAAAGCACGGGTACCTGCCCGAGGCCCGAAGCGATTTCATCTTTTCGGTGATCGGCGAAGAGCTGGGCCTGCTAGGCGTGGTCGCGGTGATCGGCCTGTTCGCCGTGATTCTCTGGCAGGGCCGCAAGATCATGTTGGCTGCCACCGACCCGCTCGGGCGCCTGCTGGCGTTTGGCGTTACCTGGCTGCTGGGCCTCCAGGCGGTCATGAACATAGCGGTGGTAACCGTATCGGTCCCGACGAAGGGCATCGCCTTGCCGCTGGTCTCAGCCGGCGGCTCGGGGCTGCTGCTGGTGGGGGCGGCGATCGGCATCCTTCTGAACGTTGCCCGCCAGGCACGGGAGCCCGCATGCCCAGTCGCCCGCTAATCGTACTTGCCGGTGGGGGCACGGGGGGACACTTGTTCCCGGCCGTCGCCGTTGCCGAGGCCATCGAGCAGACCAACCACCAAGTCGAGCTGCTGGTCTTGTCCACAGATCGGCCGCTCGACCGTGCGATCCTCGAGCCGACGGGCGTTGTCTGGCGGGCCCAACCGGTCAGGCCCTGGCCCATCAAGCCGTGGAAGCTTCCCGGGTTCTACCTGGCTTGGCGCCGGTCGCTTCGCCTGGCCAGGCAGCTCATGCAGCAACGCCGCCCGGCAGCCGTCCTGGGGACCGGAGGGTATGGCGCGGGCCCGGCCGTCCACGCAGCACGTCAACTTGGTGTGCCGACCGCCCTGCTGAATCCCGATCGGCT
>CBFCZG010000238.1:0-7310 GCA_965602375.1 uncultured Phycisphaerae bacterium
GGCGGTGGCGGCGGCGGTCTCGGGGCTCGACAGGTAGACTGAATCCTCGTTCTGTCCGCTGCGTCCTTTGAAGTTACGGTTGATGGCCCGCAGGCTGTTGACGCCCGGGGCCGGCACGTGCCCCGTGCCGATGCACGCGCCGCAGGTGGCCTCCGCCACGTTGACGCCCGCGGCGATCAGATCGGCCAGGTGCCCTTCTTCGGCGAGCAGCTCCAAGGCCGCCCGGCTGCTGGGATGGACGAAGAAGGTCACGTCGGGATGTACCCTTTGCCCGCGCATCACATCAGCCAGGGCCTTCAGGTCGGTGTACGAGCCGTTGGTGCAGCTTCCGACCATAACCTGCTGGATGGGCACGCCGGCGACCTCGCGCACCGGTTTGACCTTGTCGGGCAGGCTGGGCAGGGCGACCAGCGGCTCGACCTGGGACAAGTTCAGTTCGATGGTGTCGTCGTACTCGGCGTCGGGGTCGGGCAACACTTCCTGCCAGTCGTCGGGTCGGCCAAGAAGCTCGAAGAACTCGCGCGTCCGCGCGTCGCTGGGGAACACCCCGGTGGTGGCGCCCAACTCGGTGCACATGTTGGTGATCGTCACACGCTGCTGGGCGTTGAGTGTCGCCACACCCGGCCCGGTAAACTCGAAAATCTTTTCGTAGCCGCCGCGGACGGTCAGGCGCCGCAGCAGTTCGAGGATGACGTCCTTGGCGGTGCACCAGGGTTGAAGCTGGCCGGTCAGACGGACGGCTGTGATGCTCGGCATCCGCAGGTGATAGGGCCCGCCGCCCATGGCGACGGCCACGTCGAGCCCGCCCGCGCCGATGGCGACCATGCCGACCCCGCCACAGTGGGGCGTGTGGCTGTCGGCCCCAAGGGCGGTGGCGCCCGGCCTGGCGAAGTGCTCGAGGTGAATCTGATGCCCGATGCCGCTGGCCGGCTTGGCGAACCATACGCCGTACTTGCGGGCGGCGGTCTGGAGGTAAATGTGATCCTGCATGTTCTCGGGTTTGACCTGGATGACGTTGTGGTCGGCGTAGCAGATGGCCCGGTCGGCCCGCACGCGATCGAGGCCCATTCCCTCGAAGTGCAGGAACGCCTGTGTGCCCGTCAGGTCCTGGATGAGCACCTGATCGATGCGGATGGCGATCTCGCTGCCGGGTTCGAGCCTGCCGGCGACCAGATGGTCGGTGAGGATCTTGGTGGTGACGTTGAGGCCCATTCGCGCCTCCTGAATGTAACGTGCCTTGGCGTAACGTTTTATGAATCAGCCGCCGCCTCGGCCCAAAGCGATTGCTGATGCCTGCCGTACAGCCTCCACCGCCCGTCCAAGCTCGAGGCGCGGGTGGCTGCATAGTAATCCATAGTAGGCCCCTCAGACTGGTGAGGGGATTGTAGCCGCCGGGAACACGCCAAGCCAACGATCCACGGCGTGGTGCGGTTTCGGGCCCCCGCGGACCCATGGGTGGTTCAGCCTGCCCGACCGACTAAGATCTGTCGTATCTCGGGACAGGTCGGCGTCTGGCAAGAAGGGATAGAATCATGCGCGTAGCGGTCACGGGGGCCACGGGGTTTCTGGGTAGGTACATCGTCAATCATCTATTGGGCGAGGGGCACTCGTGCCGCTGCTGGGCGCGGGCCGGGGGCGATCGGGGCGGGTTCGTCGAGGCCGACGGGCAACTGGCGTGGATAAACGGGCAGCTTGGCGATGAAGCGGCGACGGAGAAGCTGGTCGATGGGGTCGACGCGGTGGTGCACTCGGCGCTGCATCGCCCGGGGGCGGGCTTTCGCGGGGCCGAGGGCGACCTGATCGACTTCGTGCAGACCAACGTGCTGGGTACGCTTCGGCTGATTACAGCCGCGCGTGCGGCTGGCGTGGGGCGTTTCGTGTTCATCTCGACCTGCGCGGTGCACGAGGTGATCCTCGACGACCGCAAGCTGGACGAGGCTCATCCGCTCTGGCCCAGAAGCCATTACGGGGCGCACAAGGCGGCCATCGAGAAATTCGTGCACAGCTTCGGCTTCGGCGAGGGCTATGCGATCTGCTCGCTGCGGCCGACGGGAATCTACGGACTGAGGCGACCGGTGGACAAGAGCAAGTGGTATCAACTGGTGAAGGACGTGGCGGCGGGCAAGGCGATCGACTCGGCCTCGGGCGGCAAGGAGGTGCACGCGGCCGACGTGGCGCGGGCGGTGGGCATTCTGCTTCAGGCCGACGGGGTAGCGGGCCAATGCTACAACTGCTGCGACATGTACATTTCCGATCAGATCGTGGCCGAGACGGCCAGGCAGATCACCGGTAGCAAGAGCGAGATCGCTAGCGTAAGCAAAGGCCCCAAGCATCAGATCGATACGAGCAAGCTGGAGGCGCTGGGGATGCGGTTCGGCGGGCGGCCGTTGCTGGTCAAGACGGTCGAGCAACTGCTTGAGGCGTGAAAACGAGCGCGGGGCGGTCTAGCGCGGTGTCTTGACTGAGAAGGTGGGTTTGGGCTTGTCGGCCGGCAGGCCGGCGACGCGGACGGAGACAGGACCGCTGGGCAAGGCCACGGTCACTGAGAGGTTGCCGGAGCGGGTCCATTTTCCGGTGACTTTCGCATGGGGCCTGTTGGTCACGCCTTGGAAGGGGATCAACACGTAGGCTGCGTCGAACGGCAGGTAGCCACGGTAGCGATAGGCCATCGACGGGCGCTTGACTCGCCCGCCGTACTCGCCGGTAAAGCCCTGGAAGAAACGCATGTCCATCACGTAATGCGGGCGATGGGGGACCACGGCGGTGATCTGAATGTTGGCGTCGCTGTCGCCCTCTTCAAATGCGTGCAGATAGTCGGTCCAGCGTATGCGCCGCGGGGTGTGTTCGAAGTCAACGTCGTCCGACGGATACCGCAGCAATGCGCCGGCGCCGGGGCGGTGGTTCGACCAGCACGTGAGCGTGTCGGCATCGCGGCCGAGCTGTGTCTGTGGCGCGTTGAAGTGGAAATAGGTTTCGATGAAGTCGTGCGACGTGGTGCCCACAGGTGATGCCCCGCGGTGGTCGACGCGATCGACAATCAGCCAGAAGGCCGGTGAGTCGCCACGTGTGACGCGGCGTTTGGAGCGCGCGTCGATCAGACACACGGTGCGACGGATGCGGTGGCTCTCGTACAGGTCGTGCTCCATGCAGGCGGCCTGGATGTCGGGGCGGTGGATCACGAACAGCGTGCGAACGTGGTCGGGGCGGTCGAGCCGCGGGCCGGCGGGTCGGCGACGGATGGGCACGGGCGTGTTGTGCGCGCGCTCGTGACGGAACGACTCCTCGCCGTAAGTCGTCACGCCCGGGTCGGTCAGCAGGGCTCGCCCGAGTCCCCAGATATCGATCGAACCGAAGTCGTGGTGCGCGTGATTGTGCGCAGCTGCGCAGGCGAACAAGCCGAAGTGGGCACCGAGTCCGTCGCCCGCCCCGAAAAACTGAAACCCGCTCTTGCGGAAGTCGTGTGGTTTGATCGCCCGCGATGACGGCGGTGAGGTTTTGGCTGAATCCCACCAGGTAAAGCCGTCGCGACCCATCAGCCACACGTTGTACTCCATGGGGTCGCTGCAATAGGGCGTGCCGGCGGCGGCCTTGAAGTCGGGTCGGCGGAAGAACGCGGCTGCCAGGTGCAGGATTTCGTGATGATGGATGTAGTGCTCGTGCTGCGCCTGGGCCGAGCAGTCGGCAAACTGGGGGCATTTGCCGTCGGCTCGCAGGATGGCTGCGGCGAACTCGAAGGATTTCTCGCAGATCGCCCGGAGCTTCGGTGATACTTTGCGTCCGGCGGCTGTCAGGTAGCGCAGGTTCAGCAGCAACAGGTTCTGGTTGACCGCCTGGTAGCCGAAGCCCTCGCCGAAGTAGCCGTCGGGCGTGGCGAACGGGCGGGTGACGAAATCGAGTTCGAGTCGCTTCTTGACCCATCGCACCCACTGCGAAGATTGCTTGAGAGCCGGGAAGGAAAGACCGGTTAGCAGGCTGCCGGTGAGCATGTGCAGCGTGATGTTGTGCGGCACCTCGTATCGGCAGGTGCGGAAGCAGAACTCGGCCATCGCCAGCAGGGCCTTGGCGAGCATCAACGCGTCGTCGGATTCGAGGTGTGGTCGCAGGTAGGGCAGGGCGTGGCAGAGCTTTTCGGCGATGTGACCGGGCTCATGGCTGGATGTGACCTCGCTGTGAGGGTGCCAATCGAACGCGCCGACGTGGTCGCCGTCGGGCAGCGGCGGCATGGCCTGGATGATCCTGCGAGCCAGCTGCAGCGCGGCGGCGAGGTACTTGCGTCTGCCCGTGAGGTGGTGCAGCCGGGCGAGCATGTGCACGCCCTCGGCACGACGTATGCAGTTGCGGGCCGGGGCGCGGTAGAGCGTGTGTTCCTCTTCCCGGTTGCGGCCGCAGACGAGTTTGTCCTGCGGCGGGGTCTTCAGCAGGTAGTTGTCGGCCACGCGGACCAGGTAGGTGACCTGATCGGGAAAGCGGCGGTTGATGGTGTCAGCGAGGCCGGGGATATCGCGCTCGTCCACCGGATGCTTGAACGGTTTGGCGAACATCGCTGCGGCGGCCTGGCGGGCGGCGGCTCTGATTCGCCGGCGTTTGGCCGACTGTGCGGCCTGTTGCATAAGCTTTGCCCACCCTTCGCTGCGCGAAGGATGGGGCACCCGGACGCTGGATGTATCGAGGTTGACGCAGTCGAGAAAGTGCGAATCGGGCATGTCACAACGCATGGGGTTACGGCATCCTTTCAGTCAGGTGTACTCGGGACGGTGCGCAGGGCTCCAACCTTCTCATCTGTCAGGATGAGAGGCGATCTGAAGCGGCGGGTCAATCGTTCGTCGGTACCAGCCCGGCCCTGGCGGGCAAGCCGCCAGTGGCACCCGATACGCGACATCGTTTGTAGCTTCGGTAATCCCCCACCCTTCGCTACGCGAAGGACGGGCCACCCGAACCCGACATATATAATCGTTTTGGCCCTCGATGGTTCGCCCTACTCGGTTACCAGCGTCTGTTTGCTGCGGGTCATCTGGAGTTCGACGTCGGCGGGGCGGCGCTGGAGGGTGGCCAGGGAGATCTCGATCACCTCGCGGGCCTCGTCGGGCGTGACCGTGCCGACGGTGACCAGGTCGCAATCGCGCAGGGTCGACCAGACAAAAGGCAGGCCCACGTAGGGCATGAGCCGACCGGCGGCCATCGGCTTGATGGTTGTGACCGGTTTGGCGGCCTTGCGGATGACGTTGAGCACCCAGTCGATCTCGATCTGCATGAGGAATCCGGCGGCGTTGTAGATGGCGATGTAGCTGGCGACGTCGAGGCCGGTGCGATCGGCGGCCAGAATGGTCTGCGGCGTGTGGGTCGACAGGCCCGGGATCATGCCACGCTGGCGGATCATCTCGCAGAGCCGATCCATGTGACGAATCGTGCCCGTCAGTCCGTCGTAGAGACGATCGGTGGCGCACTGGTGAGGCCAGCAGAAGGTGGCGCCGTTTTCGGCAGCTTCGTCGAAGTCGCGGGCGGCGGCGTCGAAGTCGGGGCCTTCGGGTGTCAGGTCGAAGTTGGGGGTGACTATGTGGACCATCTTGCGGCCCACGCGCTGCTGGGCCTGGTCGATAGCCTGCGTCATCAGCGGCGAGGGCGGGCTCATGGCTATATCGACGCCGGCCCGCAGGAACACCTCGAGCACGTCGGCCATACGGTCGGCCGTCTGGTACTGCTTGATCCAGTTCGACTTGGCGGCCGACTGATGCGAAAAGCCCAGAAACCAATTGGACCCGGCCACCATACGTGAGACGCTGACGCCTCCGATTTCGGTTCGCGGAAAATCACTCATGCTTTTACTTCCTGACGTGCCGGCCGAACCCCTGCTTCTGCGAAGCTGGCTGGCACGCGTACACCATAGGAACATCGCGGCCACGAGGCCGCAACGCTAGTCAATCATATAGGATACCGCCCTCGCGGCCGGAATCGAAGGCTTCCGGGCGGGCGTGCAGGCGGGTCATTGACCCACCGGCCGAAGGCGGTAGGTTGAATGTCGAACACTGGCGGACCACCCGTCAGTGACACCCACAGAGAGGGCCACGGTGGGCCAGGCCCCCGTTCTAAGGATGCGGAGGAGTGTGTGATGGCCAGGGCGTTGGTGGTGTATTACTCACGAAGCGGGCATACCGAACAGATGGCCAAAGTTGTGGCCGAGACGCTTGAGGCGGAGGGTCTGGCGGTCGACTGCAAGCCGGTGGCCGAGACCAGCCTGGACGACCTGACGGCGGCCGACGCGATCGTGGCCGGCTCGCCCACCTACTACGGCACGATGGCGGCGGAGCTGAAGGAGCTGTTCGACCGCAGCGTGGCCAGACACGGGCAGTTGGACGGAAAGGTGGGGGCGGCGTTCGCCAGCTCGGCCAACCTGGCGGGCGGCAACGAGACGACCGTGCTGGACATCATCAATGCGATGCTGATCCACGGGATGATCTGCCAGGGCGACCCGCAGGGCGACCATTACGGCCCGGTGGCGATCGGCTCGCCCGACAAGCGGGCTCAGGACGAGTGTCGCCGTCGCGCCCAGCGGGTGGCGGCGCTGACCAAGCGACTCCACGGCGAATAGGTGTGCACCGCGCCTCTGGTAGCGCGCAAGCGAGTGCTTGTGTGCGGCAGGGCGCTCTGGAAGAATAGTGGGCGGGCTGTCTGTCAGACATTCTTTTGGACAGGTCGGGAGCAAACGTTGGCCGACACAGTTCTGCTGATTGGGGTCGACGCGAGCGCGCGGGCACAAGCGGTTAGGGCCTGCCGCGAGTTGGACGTGGTGCTGGAGTCGGTCGACGGCATCGACGGCGCCGCCCGTATCATCGCCGCCAACGCTCCAGACTTGGTCGTCTGCGATTTCGCGGCCTTTGACGAGGTCAGAAAACAGTGGCCTCGTCTGTGCGCCATTGTCGTAGCGGAGAGCCGCGACGGGGAACAGGCCATCGAGTCGATCAAGCGAGGCGCCCTGGATTATCTGCTCAAGCCGCTGCGCCAGGAGACGCTGGTACGCCGCATCAGCGAAGCCCTTCGAATCAGCCGCGATATTCACGTGCCGGCCGTCTACGAAGAGCCGAGCGAGGACGAGCGGGTGGCACGGATCGTGGGTCAGTCGCCCGCGATGCAGGAGGTGTATCGCCTGATCGGGCTGGTAGCGATGCGCAACGTGAACGTACTGATCACCGGCGAGAGCGGCACGGGCAAGGAGCTGGTGGCGCGGGCGATCTACCACCACAGCCGACGGCGAGACAAACCGTTTCTGGCGGTCAACTGCGCCGCCATCCCCGAGACGCTACTGGAAAGCGAAT
>CBFCZG010000239.1:0-7282 GCA_965602375.1 uncultured Phycisphaerae bacterium
TGTCGTATGGTTTGGTAAGGCTTTCTGCGACTTTTTCAAACGGAAGTCGCCATGATAGTAAACAGGTGTAGCAGGATGTACAACATCAATAAAGGAGTACAAAGTGGCTTATCCATTATCTTCTGAAGTTTCAGCCGGGCAGCCTACGGCTTCGGCTCATTACAACAACCTGCGGGATGATGCGCTTTACCTGGGGATGGGATCTGCCAACGCGGTGGCGTGGTGGCAGCAGCTCGACCGCGTGGCCGCCACCCTCGGCAGGCGAGTCCAGATTCACATCACCGGCGGCGAGCCATTCGGCGATTTCGAGCACCTGCGTTCGATCCTGTCAGCCGTGCAGCAGGCGGGCCTCGGCGGGGTCGAAAAGCTCGAGACCAACGCCTTCTGGGCCACAGACGACGGCCTGGCGACTGAGCGATTGGCGGTTGTGCGGGACCTGGGCGTCGAATCGCTGGTGATCTCGACGGACATCTATCACCAGCAGTTCGTGCCGATCGACGCGGCCCGCCGCTGCGAGCGGATCGGCCGGCAGGTGTTTGGCCAAGAGCACGTTCACGTTCGCTGGCCTGAGGAGTTGGCTGAGCCGTCGGGCGGCGAGCTGGCCCCCGATGCCTGCACTGGCGGGTCCCGGCGCACCGGGACCAGTGGTGCCCAGTGCCCCGCCAACAGCACTGGGGGACAAGCCCCCAGCGGTACCCCGTTGGCTTTGGACCTTTCGCCGGCCGAGGCACTTAGGGGGGCGTTCGCGCGACATGGCGAGCGGCTGACGGGTCGGGCGGCGTTCGAGCTAGCGCCGCTCTTGGAGTGTCGACCCCCAGAGACCTTCGCCCCACTGCGGTGCAAGAAGGCCATCCTCAAGAGCCGCCACGTCCACGTCGACCCTTACGGCAACGTGTTCCCCGGCACGTGCAGCGGCATCGTCCTGGGCAGCGCCCGCCACGAGCCGATCGACGCGATGTGGCAGCGGCTGTCTGATCAGTGGGACGCCGAACCGGTGCTGCGGGCATTGGTAACCGGTGGCCCGTACGCCCTTATGCAGCAGTCGATCGAGTTGGGCTACAAGCCTGAGCCCGACGGCTATGCAGGTAAGTGCCACCTGTGCACCCACGTTCGCCAGTGGCTTCGCGACCACGGCTTCTTCCCTGACACCCTCGGCCCGGCTGAGTGCTACCTGTCGCCCGGCGGCGGATCTGGGCCTTCCCGTGCCTCGGGCACGTGAAATTCCTGCCCACATTCGCTTTCAACTGCACTGGATAAGCGAAAGAAAAACGCGATTTTCTTTCGTTTTCGCGTACAAGACTCCCGACACGTTTGGGCTGCACCGCCGTCTGGTGGAGCTGAGCCCGGTGTCGCCAATGGCCTTTGCCCGGACCGACGCGATGGCTCCCGGGGGCAGGCGGTTCGTTCTGAGCAGAGGCGGAAATCATCGAAAGCCTTTACTGCGTAACGCTTTAGCGTGTGTGGCGGGATGGTTGCGGAGGCTTTTTGCGTTGACCATGCCAACCACAGGTGGTAAATTAGCGGGGTTTGTGTGACCGAGGTGGCGGACCGACCCCGATACCCGAGGCATCGATGTCGCGTATGTGTCGCGGTGGAGGTGTGCGGATGGATCTGGACAAGCTGGGCCATACGGCTGTGGTCGGCCTTCAGTGGGGCGACGAGGGCAAGGGGAAGATCGTCGACATGCTCACGCCCCGCTTCGACCTGGGCGTACGGTATTCGGGCGGCTCGAACGCCGGGCACACCGTCATTGTCGGCGGTGAGCGGTTCGCCCTGCACCTGATTCCCAGCGCCATCCTCCATCCAGAAGTCACCAGCGTGGTGGCGGCGGGGGTGGTGGTCGACCCGACCGTGCTGGTCAAGGAGATCGACGGGCTGCGGGCTCGCAACGTGCAGGTGGGCGACAACCTGCGGGTAAGCGACCGGGCCCACGTGGTCATGCCCTACCACCGCAAGGAGGACGAGCTGTCGGAGGCGGCGTTGAGCGGCGACCGGAAGATCGGCACCACCGCCCGGGGCATCGGCCCGTGTTACGCCGATAAGATGAACCGCAGTTCGGCGATCCGCGTGGGCGATCTGCTCAAGCCCGAGCGATTCCGCAGCCGGCTGGAACCGATCGTCGAGCGAAAGAACAAGATCTTCGCCGCGCTGTACGGTGTGAACGGCCAGCTTAGCGCCGACGAGATTTTCGACCAGTACAGCGAGCTCGCCGGGCAGATCAGGCCACACGTGTGCGACACCACCGCGCTGCTGCACGACGCGCTGCGAGACGGGCGCAGAATCCTGTTCGAGGGCGCGCAGGGCAGCCTGCTGGACATCGACCACGGTACGTTCCCCTACGTCACCAGTTCCAGCGCCAGCGGATGCGGCGTGGGCGTGGGGGCGGGTGTGTCGGGAGCGATGATCCAGACTCGCATCGGCGTCATCAAGGCCTACTCCACGCGAGTGGGCGGCGGGCCCTTCCCGTCGGAGGAGACGGGCAGTATCGGCGACCAGATCCGCGAGAAGGGCCACGAGTACGGCACGACGACCGGCAGGCCTCGACGCTGCGGCTGGCACGACGCGGTCGCGACGGCCTACAGCGTTCGCTTGGGCGCCATCACGGACGTTGCAGTGATGCACCTCGATACGCTGACCGGCTTCGAGCAGCTGGGCCTGTGTACCGGCTACCGCCACAACGGACGTTTGCTGCCGGGCTTTACCGCCGACGAAGACGTGCTGACCGAAGTCGAGTGCGTCCGTGAAATGCTGCCCGGTTGGCAGGAGGACATCAGCACGGCACGCAAGATGGACGATCTGCCCGAGGCTGCACGCAACTACGTACTCCGACTCGAGCAGGTGATCGGCGCGCCGATCTCGATTGTCAGCGTCGGGCCGGAACGAACCCAGACGATTCTTCGTTAGGACACACGCGAGGCCTCATGGCATTGGAGCCGCTAGACCCTCGGGAAGTGCTGGGCCTGGAGCCCAGCCAACTGCCGCGCCACGTGGCCATCATCATGGACGGCAACGGGCGTTGGGCGCGGGCGCGGAACCTGCCGCGCATGCTCGGGCACCAGCAGGGCTCGCTGACGGTGGACAAGATTGCCACGTTGTCGGCCCGGCTGGGCATCGACCAACTTACGCTCTACGCCTTCAGCACCGAGAACTGGCGCCGCAGCCGCGAGGAGACCGACTTCCTCATGCGGCTGTATGCAGAATTTCTGGAGATTCAGCGGCCCAAGATCATGGATAGTCGGATCCGGTTCCGGCAGATCGGCCGGCGCGATCGGCTGCCGCCGGAGGTGCTCGATCGGTTCGTCGAGGTTGAGCAAGAGAGCTGCGACAACACGGGCATGACGCTTTGCGTCGCCGTCGATTACGGCGGGCGGCAGGAGCTTGTCGAGGCGGTCCGGCAGATCGCCGAACGCATCGCGGCCGGGGGCGTGCAGCCCGATCAGATCGACGAAGAGTTGATCTCGGCGTCGCTTTACACGGCCGGTATGCCCGAGCCCGATCTGTTGATCCGCACGGCCGGCGAGATGAGGATCAGCAACTTCCTGCTGTGGCAGATCAGTTACGCCGAGTTCTACGTTACCGATGTGCTCTGGCCGGACCTGACCGACGAGGACTACTTCGACGCGTTAAAGGCCTATGCCCGCCGCGAGCGCCGCTTCGGCCGGGCGCCCGTATCATCGCCTGCGAAATAGGCTGCCTACTTCACCGTGCCGTGTGAGCGTCGCGTTCGAGGGATGGTCCGGACTGCGGAGTTGGGGGCGCACGCCTTTGGGATGGCGATCTACCTGCGGGATGACGTGTGGCCTATCGACCCCGCCGGCGACGTGCGGCGTGCATGCGGCGTTTGACCACGTCGTAGCCGAGCTTGGGGCGGCGAAACTCGTCGACGGTGCCCTTATTGTTCATCGTTCGGGGTCGGCTTCGCCACCAGCCGCGAGTGATGCGGACGTCGCAGAACTGCCAGATGGCCACACCCACCACATCGGGGTGGTTTAGATACACCCGCAACGTTTCGTCGAGCACATCACACTGGTACTCTTCGGTCCACTTGGCACGATTGGGGCTGCGGTGGCCGTAGATGGCGCCGGCCCCGAACTCACTGAGGATGACCGGCTTGCCCGACCCACCGCGGCTGCGACTGGAGTGCAGCCAGCGAAGCATCTTTTTGAGCGTCGGCTCGACGTCGGCTTGCTCGCCGTGGTACCACCCGTCGTAACGGTTCCACGACACGATATCGACCATACCCAGGCAGCGGTCCTCGTCGGCGTGGTTCGAGGCGAAGGTGACAGGGCGCGTGGGGTCGAGTTTCTTGATCAGCCCCAGCACGCGGGCGTACTCGCGCCGACCGAAGGGCGTGTGCGACTCGCACTCATTGAGGCATCCCCAGATCACGATCGACGGGTGGTTGCGGTGTGAGTCGATCATCTCGCGGGTAGACGCCTCGATCTGCTCGCGGAACTTCGGATGCCTGAAGTCGACGGTGCGGGCGTGCGACTCTTCCCAGACGTAGACGCCCATCTCGTCGCACAGATCCAGAAACCGCCGGTCGTTGGGGTAATGACACGTTCGGATGAAGTTACAGCCCAAGTCGCGCAGGATCTCCAGGTCGTGCACCATGGCCTCGACCGGCATCGCGCAGCCGAACTGAGGATGATCTTCGTGGCGGTTGTAGCCGCGGAGGTGGAAGGGCTGTCCGTTGAGCAGAATATTACGGCCTCTGACAGCGACCTCGCGGAAGCCCACGCGGTCGATCAGATCGTCGACGATGCTGTCCTCCTCCGGGTCGATCAACAGTGCCTCGACCTCGTAGAGATTAGGTTGCTCGGCCGTCCAGGGCCGAACAGTGAGTGCATCGAGCGTTCCGGACACGTCGCGCGTTGACTTCGGTCTGACGGTTATGCTGCCCAGGTCGAGCAGCGAGTCGCCGAGGTGCACCACCAGTCGCCGCCGGAGCGTTTGATTCGACCAGTTGGTCAGCCGCGTGCAGACGTCGAGCGCCCAGCGGCTGCCCTGGCGGCGCGGCATCAGATGCATTCGCTCGATATAGACGCTTTCGACGAAATGAAGCTCCACCGGGCGCGTGATGCCGCCGTACGTGTAGTAATCGTTCTCGAGGTGCAAAGCCGAGTGCGGCCCGAAGGTGTTGTCGACGGCCACGACCAACTCATGCTCGCCGGCGGCGAGATTGGGCACAACCACGTCCCACGGTGTGAAGGCGTCGTAATGATGGCCGACCTTCCTGCCGTCAACGTAGACGTCGGCTGTGTGCGAGACGCCGCCAAAGACGATCCGCACAGCCAGATCGTCGGTGGCCGGGAACGTGCGGCGAAACCACGCCTTGCCGCGGTAGGCCTCGAGGCCCGGAAGCGATTCCCACGCCGACGGCACGTGGACCGACCGGTTGTATCGCCCGGGCAGGCGGCGTTTCTCCTTCCGGTCGGCAGCGGTGACGAACTCCCATCGGCCGTCGAGCGTATCGACCGGCCGCACTACGTGCTCGGTGAACGTGCGAAGCATGAGGATCTCCTCAAGACTCTTGCTTGACGCGTTAATAGATCGCGTGCCTGGGCCCAGAGTATGCCGGTCCGCAGTGGCCGGGTCAAATACGCGAAGCCATCGCACTCAATCAGCTATGGCCGTTGAAGATCGTGTCGCGAGCTCGGCAGGTCGGCGAACGAGGTCTGCCGGCTGTGGGTCACTACGTGCACAGCTTCAATGTCAAGGAAAAGAGCGCCGCTGCGCGTTACGTGGCGCAGCGATAGCGTGTGTTTCATCGCCTATGCTGTTGGGGCCTCTACGATCCAGATATGGGTGCGCCGTGAGTCACCTGAAAGATCGACGTCACTATCGAAGCCACGTGCCATCTCCTGGTGTGGTTGCATAACCGTTGTACATAGCGCGCGTCAGATCGGCCGATATGCAGAGGCGATGGTCCTGGCGATAGGGATGTCGGCACAAGACGCGGCAGGTGTCCTACCCGAAGCGATCAGCGCGGCGCGGGAGAACGAACTGGAGCTATGAGTTCGCCGCTGCCAGAAGGAGGCAGACGGCTTGGGTGATGTCCGAGGCGGTCGAATCGGGAGTGGCCTCGATCTTGCCGTCTTGGCCGGCGAAGCCGGTCTGCACGAGGATGGTCCCACAGCCGTTGAGGCGGCCCATGGCAACGTCGCTGGTCTGATCGCCAATCACCCAGCTCTGCGATAGGTCGACGTCGTACTTGTCGGTGAGCTCGCGAATGAAACGCGTGTGGGGCTTGCGGCAGGCGCAGCCGGCGTCGGGGGCGTGGGGGCAGTAGACGATCTCGGTGAACTGCACCCCGGCTTGGGCGAACCGGTCGCGCAGACGCTGGTGGAACAGCTCGACGTCGCCTTCAGTGTAATAGCCGCGGGCGACGCCGCTCTGGTTGGTCACGACAAACAGCAGGAACCCCCCGTCCTGGAGACGCTTGAGCGCCTCGGGCGCGCCGGGCATGACGCGGGGCGGCTGGGCCTTGATCGACCAGTCGCCTTCTTCGGTGATCGTGCCGTCGCGATCGAGAAACACCGCGCGGCGCATCAGGCAGCCCGCTCGTTGAGGGCAGTCAGGCGGCTGCGCAGTTCATCCTGGCTTGCCACGGCGGTGCCCACCTTGGCCACCACGATGCCGGCTGCCAGGTTCGCCAGTCGCACGGCCAGCAGCAGATCGGCGCCGGACGCCAGCGCCAACGTGGATGCAGCGATCACCGTATCGCCCGCGCCCACCACGTCGATCACCTCCTGGGCGTCGGTACCTACAAACACGGGCTTACCGCCGACGGGGAACAGCGCCATCCCCTTCTCGCCGCGGGTGACAAGGATGTTGCTTCGCGTCCGCTCGACAAGGGCGGTGCCGATGCGGATTAGGTCGGCCTCGTCGCGCTCGGCGATGCCGGCGGCACGACTGGCCTCGACGTGATTGGGCGTCACCAGCGTCAGGTCGCGATACAGGTCGATGTGGCCCGGCACGGGATCGACTGCGGCGATCGCAAAGCGCGTCGCCACCTGTTGCATGAGCCGCGGCGTGACTGCGCCCTTGGCGTAGTCGGATACGATGACCGCGTCGAAGCGGTCGGCCAAGCCGTCGACGACCTCCAGCAGCTTGCGCTCGGTGTCGTCCGACAGCAGCGTGGTCTGTTCGTGGTCGATCCGCATGAGCTGCTGATTGCGGGCGACCAGGCGCGTCTTGACCGTGGTGGGTCGACCATTGGCGATCGCGTGCAGCTCAACACCCTCGGCCGCCAGATGCTCGCGAAGCTGGGCGCCGGGTT
>CBFCZG010000240.1:0-7277 GCA_965602375.1 uncultured Phycisphaerae bacterium
ACCTTGGGCCATCGCATGCCCACGCAATCCCGACGTACGTCGGGACGTGGGCATGCCACCCATGCTGTCTATGCCACAGGCGCTTGCGCCGTTCCCGGACGCCCAGCCACTTTCCCCGCCACGGTCAGAAGCACCAGGGCCACCACGAACGGCAGCGCCTCGTAGTAGTCGCGCAGCTCGTCGATGTAGCCAAAGAACAAGGCCGCAATCACCAGCACCGGCAGCGTCGCCACAAGACCGCGTGCCAGAAACGCCGGCGCCCTGCGAATCGACGCCAGCGACAAGACCAGCGCCGCCGCCAACACCGTCAGCCGCAGCCATGCCAGCATCGTAAACGGCATGCTCAGATTCCGCCCGAAGTGCCATTCGAGCCCCGCGCCCGGGTTGTCGCCGAATGCCCAGGCCAAAGCGAAAACGATTGCCCCCCCGCCGACCAACTGAGCCAGCAGATGAACCAGTTGCCTTCGTCCAACCACCTGCCGCCCCATCCACACTGCCATCACCACCGGCAGCAGCAGCGACGTCTCCTTGTTCAGGCACGCCAGAACGAACGTCGGGTAGTACAGCCACCACCGACCACGCACCATCCAAAGCAGCCCCGCGGTGAACAGGAACAGCTGCCAGAAGTCGTACAGATACAACTGACCGGCAAACGTGACCGGCAGCGCGACCCCCACAACCAGTGTGGCTGTGTGCCCCAGCCGCGTCGGCAGGTCCAGGCACGCATGCAGGAACGCACGAAGCACGACAAGAAACGCCAGCATCCCCGCATACATGAGCACCAATGACAGGACGAATTCCGTCGCATACGACGGCGGCCAGCCCAATCGCTGCACCAGCTTCGAGTCGGCGAAAGCTCGCGAAAGCGACTCACTGACCCTCTCTGGCACCATGGCCGCGCTGCCTCGCACCATCAACGGCACGAGCTGCCGTTTGACAAACGGCTGGTGCGCCCGCCCGTAGACTGCGTCCTCCAACATGGCACGCGGATAGCCGGTGATCCCCGGCCGAACCACGCCCACCGCCAGCGGCACCAGCGCCAGCACCACATATGCACCGCAGAGCAACCCCACACCCCACACGCATCGGGTGCGGCTCGTCTGCCCCGCTACCGGCTCGCCCGCCACCGCCACCTGACCACCCCTGATTTGAGTCCTGTCCTACCTGACCGCACGCCCCTAATATGGTACCGGCAAATGATGAAGGTCGCCCTGATCATGCAGCATGTCGACAGCGGGCGCGGAGGTGCCGAGACCTCCGTCGGCCAGTACGCCCGCCACCTCACCCGACGCGAGTGTCAGGTTCACGTGTACACCACGTCGACGGCCCCGGCAGACAACCTGGACGGCGTTACCTTCCATACCATCCCCAGCCGATCTTGGCTCCGCAGCCTTCGAACCCGCAACTTCGTCCGCCGCGCAGTCGAGCAAATCAGCCGTGAGCGGTTCGATGTCGTGCACGCGGTCACTTGCTGCCTCGACGCCGACATCTACCAGCCCCGCGGTGGCTCGATCGCGGAGACCTCGCTGCGGAACCTCGCCGCCTGCGCCAGCTCGGCTGGGCGGTTGGGCAGGCGCCTGAGCCGAGCCTTCGACCCGAACCATCGGATCGCACTGCGTCTGGAACGACGGGTGTGCCGCCAGGTGCAACGTCCGATAATTGCAGCCGTGTCCGAATACGTCGCGGATCAGTTCAGCCGGCACTACCGCCTGGGGCCGCCTCGCGTCCGCGTGATCTTCAACGGCGTGGACGCACCGCAAGCCGACCCGGCCGGCGCTCGCCGCAACCGCCACCAGGTTCGCCAAGCGCTGGGCGTCGCAGAAGGCGTGGTTCTGGCGCTGCTAGTCGCTCACAACTTCAAGCTCAAAGGGCTGGCAAGCGCCATCCGAGCGTTGGGCAAGGTAGTCCAGCGGACGGATCGAGACACACGCCTACTGGTGCTCGGTCGCGATAAGCCCCTTCCATACAAGAAGTTAGCTGAAGCACTAGGCGTAGCGGACAAGCTGATCGTCCACGGCCCGGCGATTGACGCCTGGCCGTTTTTCCATGCGGCCGACTTGCTGGTGCATCCGACGTACTACGATGCGTGCAGCCGCGTCGTGCTCGAGGCGCTTACTGCGGGGCTGCCTGTGATCACTACGCGTCACAACGGTGCTGCCGAGGCGATCACCGACGGCCAGGAAGGATACGTGATCGACTCGGCAAACGACATTGACGCTCTCGCCGATCGCTGGCTGCGTCTGACCGACGCTGACCTGCGGCGCGCCTGCCGCGACCACGCGCTGGCCAAGCGCAAGTGCGTGTCGATGTCGCGTCATGTGGACCAGATGCTGGCGCTTTACCGGGAGGTGGCGGCCGGGCGCGACGGAAAGGGTCAGCCATGATCGTGTTCGTGGGCGCGGTGATGGTGGCGGGGGCGTATCTGATCGGCTCGATTCCCGTGGGCGTGCTGCTGGCACGTAAGAGGGGAATCGATCTGCGCTCGGTGGGCAGCGGCAATGTGGGAGCCACCAATGTGGGCAGAGCGCTCGGCCGGCGATGGGGTCTGGTGTGTCTGGTGCTGGACATTGCCAAGGGGCTGGTACCGACGGCTGCGGCTGGACTGATCATCACGGCCGGCGATGTGGAGCTTACCGCGGCCCGGGCCGGTCTGTGGGTGCTTGTGGGGCTAGCGACTGTTCTGGGCCACGTTTTCCCGGTCACGCTCGGCTGGCAAGGGGGCAAGGGTGTGGCCACGAGCATAGGGGTGGGGCTCGGGTTGTTCCCCTACTTCAGTTATCCCATGGCCGCTGCGGTGGCGTGTTATCTGCTGGTGCGGGGGCTGACCGGGTACGTTTCGCTGGGTTCGCTGGCGCTGGCGGTTACGTTTCCCGCTTGGTTTGTGGGCTTCGCCTTGTGGCGGGGGTGGTCCATGACGGTGTGCTGGCCGCTGCTGGTGGTGGCTGTTGCCGTCGGGTTGCTGATCGTGGCTCGCCATCGCGACAACCTCGCACGGCTCCTGCGTGGGCAGGAACACAAGGCAGACGAGGTTTTTGACCGCGCCGATCACGAATGAGGCGGCCTGCAAGCGGGCGCGGGCGGCGTCGGCCATTCACACGTCCGAAATACGACAACGACCTGACAACATACTCTATTTCTGACATATCAAGGTCAGCGTCAAGTATCGACGATGCGATTTCGATACCGACCGCATGGGTGCGATTGGCGGCCTGGCCGGACTTCCAGACATCAGGCAAAGTAGCATGTCGACCGAGGCGAAGGCGCCGGGTATGCCGCAAGCCGGTCTGGGAACCGGGGCCGAAGTCAGTTTTGCAGGGCTTGGATGAGCTGCCGGGCGTTGTCGACGGCGTGCCCTTCAAGGTCGTTGTTGTAGTAGACGTACACGTCTCTGCCGGCCCGAAGCCATGCCCGGATGCGTTCAGCATCGTAGGCGATGTGCCGGCTGGCGTAGCGCCCCGGTAGCGCCCGCCCGGCCCGTGGCGTCGAATGTAGACGAAGCCAACATCGTTGGGTTCAGTGATCGGACATCGCGGCATGTCGGCCAGACAGATGGCCGCGTTGTACCGATCGAGCAGTTCGTAAACCTGGTCACATATCCATTCGGCGTTGCGGAATTCGACCGCAACCCGCCAACGAAAACGGTGGGCTGCACACTTCAACTCAGCGAGAAAGTCACCCATCCGTACGGTGTCCCGCTTCAGCGAAGGCGGCAACTGCACCAAAAGCGGTCCTCGCTTGGCCCGCAGCTCGACCACGGTGGCAAGGAAGTCGCGGAGCTCCGCCGCACAATCGGACAGGCGCTTCTCGTGTGTCACGCGGCGCCATAGCTTGACCGCCAGGCGGAACCTCGTCGGGGTGACCTCTCGCCATCGGGCGATCATCTCAGGACGGGGTGGCCGATAGAACGAAGCGTTGACCTCGACCGTGCTGAAACACCGCGAGTAGTACTGCAGCCAGTCTGGTTGCCTAAGACCCTTGGGATAGAATAGCCCCTTGGCCCAGTAGGCATAGCTCCATCCGCTGGTGCCCACATACATCCGGCCGGCCTTCACGGTGTCCCCCTCGAGATAGAGCGCCGTCAGCATACACAAGGCGGCGAACGGGTGCCAAACATGCCGTCGGACCGGATCCTCCAAAGGGTCGGCGGGCGGAGCCCACTTTGACGGAGGTGCTGCCAGAGCAGACGGCGTCCGTCGACGACAAGATCCAGACGAGTTTTCCCCCCACAGGCCTGGAGTTTGGCGAGGACACAGGCGGCCTTGCGGGCTCCATCAAGACGCGGTCGCACGCCCTGTCTCGACGATCCCCAAGGTCCGCCGCCGTCGGGCTCTTTATACCATGGCCAACGGGACCAAGGCTTGCCGTCCGGCACGATCAGCCGATATGAAGTGTCAGCCGTGGCAGGCGATGCGTCGTTGCCGGTTGACCAGGTTTTCAGGCTGTTTCTATAATCGGGGTGTGGCACCGAAATAAGCACTGATTGGTGAGTGAACCGTGGATCGAAGGACGCGTAATCGGATCTGCATCTGGGTGGTAGTGATGGGGATGGTCAACTTCCTGGCGTATACCATTGCCTATGGGTACATCGGAGGCGACGCCAAGAACGGCCGGGTGGCGAACGGCGTGTATTATGTCCGAGGGCACTTCCTGCACGGTGCGGAAGGGCAGGAGACAGCGGTTCCCAAAGGCGTTTGGATCTACAGCTATGTTCACTCGATCTCGATCTGGCCGACGCATGCAGCGGTGCTGCTTTCGATGCTGGTGCTGGCCCGACCTCACATCCTGGCCACCATGAAGGATGGCTTTGTCAGCGGGGCGACGTTCGTGACGGTGTTTGCCACGGTGGTGGTCGTGGCCATGGCGTTCACAACCGTGTGGTTCGTGCTGGACTTCATCGGCCAATTGAACTGATGGCAAGAGAACGGATGAAGATCGCCGACATGCTAGGCGAGGGAGGCCTGGTTGCGTCCCGGCTGCCGGGCTTTGAGGTCCGCCCGCAGCAGATCGAGATGGCCTCAGCCACGGCAGAGGCCTTCGCCACGGGCCGACACCTGCTGGTCGAGGCGGGCACGGGGGTGGGCAAGAGCTTTGCTTATCTGCTCCCGGCCATCGAGCAGGCGACCAGTCATGACCAGCGAGTGGTGATCAGCACCCACACGATTGCATTGCAGGAGCAGTTGGTCGGCAGGGACATCCCGTTCCTCAATGCGATCATCCCTCAGGAGTTCTCGGCCGTCCTGGTGAAGGGACGCAACAACTACCTGTGCCTTCGTCGGCTCGCGCGGGCGAGCCGCCGTCAGAAGACGCTGTTCGACAACGAGCGGCAACTGCGCGAACTGTGGGCGATCGAGGACTGGGCATATCGCACGACGGACGGCTCGCTGTCGGATCTGGACTTCCAGCCGGACCCGCTCGTGTGGGAGCGGGTCCGCAGTGAACATGGCAACTGCATGGGCCGGCGGTGCCCCCACTTCACCAAGTGCTTCTACCAACGGGCTCGTCGGCGAGCCCACAACGCGGACCTACTGGTGGTCAATCACGCTCTTTTTTTCTCCGATTTGCAGGTTCGCAGGGGAGGGGCGGGGGTGCTGCCGGACTACGACCTGGTGGTGCTGGACGAAGCCCACAACGTCGAATCGGTCGCGAGCGATCACTTCGGCATGTCGGTGACGGACCGACAGGTGTACTTTCTGCTCAATGTCCTGTTCAACGAGCGAACCGGACGGGGTCTGCTGGCGGCAGGGGAAAGGAAACAGGCCATCGAGGCGGTCCAGCAGGCCAGGCGAGCGGCTGGAGCGTTCTTCGACGATCTGAGGCGCTGGCAGGCGGAGTCCGGTTCGAGCAACGGGCGGTTGCGCGAGCCCAATGTGGCGGCCAACCCGCTCTCACCGGCGCTGAAGGAGTTGGCGGCCGCCGTGCGGCACGAGCGGGGAAGGGTGTCGGCGGAGGAGGAACGCTTCGAATACAACAGCTACATGGAGCGGGCCTCGGCTCTGGCTGAGGCTGTGGGCGATTTCATCGGTCAGACCCATGAGGACCATGTGCACTGGCTGGAGGCGCCCGCGGGACGCAGGCCGCGCATCATCCTGCGTGCGGCGCCGATGCACGTGGGGGCGCTGTTGCGGCAGACCCTCTTCGATCAGGTGTCCACCGTGGTTCTGACCAGCGCGACGCTGTGCACGGATCAGCAAAACGGGTTCGGCTACATACTGGAGAGGCTTGGAATCGCTGAGGCTGAGTGCCTTCGGCTAGGCAGTCCGTTTGACTACCGTCGCCAGGTCACCGTGTACATCGAGGCGGGGCTGGGCGATCCGAACGATTCGCAACGATTCGTTCCCCGTGCGGCCAAAACGATCGAGAAGTATCTCCGGATGACCGGCGGCAAGGCCTTCGTGCTGTTCACCAGCTACCATATGATGGACAGCATGGCCGACCGGCTGAGCGACTTCTTCGAATCGGAGGGCGTCGCGTTGATGGTGCAGGGGAAAGGGATCCCCCGGACGCTGATGCTGGAACGTTTCCGCCAGGACGTGGGCAGCGTGATCTTCGGCACGGACAGTTTCTGGCAGGGAGTGGACGTCGTGGGCGAGGCGCTGTCGAACGTGATTCTGGTCAAGCTTCCGTTCGCAGTGCCCGACCTGCCGTTGGTGGAGGCGCGGATGGAGCAGATTCGTGCGGCGGGAGGCAATCCGTTCTTTCAGTACCAGTTGCCCGAGGCGATTCTGAAGTTCAAACAGGGGTTCGGGCGTCTGATTCGCACCAAGCGGGACCGGGGCATCGTGGTGGTGCTGGATGGGCGGATCGTGAAGAAGAGTTACGGTCGGGCGTTTTTGGGAGCGCTGCCGGAAACCGAGGTGAAGATCAATCGGAAGCCGATCTAGCGCGGATCACCCCTCGGGGCGCGTTCATCGTGAATCAAAGGGTCGGATATAGGTTTCCGCACTGTGCCCGCGCGCCGGTACGGCAGGCGGGCCCAAAGTCACTGCCCTTCACACGATTCATGAGAATAGGCTTGTACCTCGGCGGCTGGCGGCCGGTCGCCGCGGCATCGGACCGGTCCATGATGCCTGAAGTCAGGAGGCAAGCGGGCGTGGCGGCCGCCCGCGCAAGGTCGGGGGGCGGTTGATGGGTGGGGCCGGGCGCCTGTAGAATACGCAAGTCTTTGACAGATAAGATGGTGTGATGCTAGCCCGCCGAGTTATTCCCTGTCTGGACGTCGATCAAGGCCGCGTGGTCAAAGGGGTGAATTTCGTCAACCTCCGAGACGCGGGCGATCC
>CBFCZG010000241.1:0-7271 GCA_965602375.1 uncultured Phycisphaerae bacterium
CTCGTTCCAGGCGATGGTGTTGGCGCACTCCGGATATCCGCTACAGCCCAGAAACAGCCCGTGCCGGCTGCGACGCAGCATCATCGGCTTGCCGCACACGTCGCAAGGATGTTCGGTGGCCTCGGGCTTGATCGGCTTGCCTTCGTCGTCGATGTCGAACGACGTCTTGCAGTCGGGGTATCCGCTGCACGCCAGAAACCGCCCGTTCGGCCCCCAGCGATAGACCATCTCTTTATCACACTCGGGACAGGTGTGCTCGCTGGGCTCGGCCTTGGCGGCCGTCATCCCCTCATGGGCCTGATTAAGCGCCTGCTCAAACGGATCGTAAAACTCATGCAGAACCTTCTGCCAGTCGAGATGGGCCTCCTCGATCTTGTCGAGTTGATCCTCCATATGAGACGTGAATTTCACGTCCAGAATCTTCGGGAAAAACTCGACCAGCTTGGCCGTCACCGTCTCGCCCAACTGCGTAGGATGGAACCGCCGGTCGCTCTGCTCGACATACTTGCGGTCCTGGATGGTTTTGATGATCGCCGCGTAGGTGCTGGGCCGGCCGATGCCTTCCGCCTCGAGCGCCTTGATCAACGACGCCTCGCTGTACCGTGGCGGCGGCGAGGTAAACTGTTGCTGCGGACTGATCTGGATCGGGCCTACCGGCTGCTCCGCCTCGAGGTGGGGCAAAATCTGCTCGCCGTTGCCGGTCTCCACGCCCGCCACTTTCAGGAAGCCGTCAAACACCAATTTGCGTCCCGTGGCTTTGAACACCACTTCGCCCTGACTGGTTTCGGCGGTGATCAACACCGTTGTGGCGTCCCATTCGGCCGGCTTCATCTGACACGCTACAAAACGGCGCCAGATCATGTCGTACAGCCGGTAGTGATCGGACGACAGTTTGCCCTTCAGCGACTCGGGCGTGCGCGTCACATCGGTGGGCCGGATTGCCTCGTGGGCCTCCTGCGCCCGCGCGCTCTGGCTGTATCGCCTCGGCTTGGCGGGCACGTAATCCTGGCCATACTGCTGCTGCACAAATCCCCGCGCCGCCTCGACCGACTCATTCGACAGATTCGTCGAGTCGGTTCGCATATACGTAATCAGCGCAGTCGGCCCGTCGCTGTTGCCCAGGTCGATACCTTCATACAGCGCCTGCGCCACTCGCATTGTTCGCGATGCGCTGAACCGCATCCGGTTGGCGGCGCGCTGCTGGAGCGTCGCCGTGGTAAACGGCGGCGGCGGCTGGCTTCGCGTTCGCTTCGTCTCGATCTTGCTGATCGCGAAAGGCGGCGACTCACTCGGATCCGTCGTGCCTACCAGCTCGATCTTCTTCAGACCGTGTGCCGCATAGGCTTCCCAAACCTCCTCGCGCACGGCTTCGCAGACGAAACCGAGGGCCTCGACGAGCCCGCGGACCTGTTCGGCCGAAGCGGGGTCGAACGGCTTGCCGCCGACCTGGGTCAGCTCGGCGCGAACACACTCATGCCGGGTCACCCAGTCGGCCTGCCGCTTCTGGGCCTTGACGCGGTCGAGCGACTCGGTGTCGGCCAGCAGGTCGTGCCACTGCCGGCCAAGCGTCTCGACCTGATCCAATGCAGTTGTGAAGTAGGCGGTCACACGCCACTGCTCCTGGGGAACAAAGGCGCGGATCTGCTCTTCCCGCTCTACGATCAGACGAACCGCCACCGATTGCACGCGCCCGGCCGACAGCCCCTTGGCGATCTTCCGCCACAGCAAGGGACTGAGTTGGTAACCCACAATCCGGTCCAGGATCCGTCGCGCCTGCTGGGCGTTCACCCTGTCCAGGTCGATCTGGCGCGGGCTGGCAAACGCCCGGCGGATCGCCCCGGCAGTGATCTCATTGAACACCACGCGATGGACCTTCTCCGGCGGCAGCGATAGCGCGTGCACCAGGTGCCAGGCGATTGCCTCGCCCTCGCGATCCAGGTCGGTGGCCAGATACACCTGTTCGGCGGTATCGGCCCGCTTTTTGAGCTGGCCGACCGCCCTCTTACGCCTGGTGAGAATCTGATAGGTAGGGCGGAACTGGTCGTTGAGGTCCACCCCGAGCTGGCGCGGTGGCAAATCGCGAACATGCCCCAGCGACGCCTCAACGACGTAACCTCCACCCAAATAACGCTTTATGGTCTTGGCCTTCGCGGGCGACTCAACGATGACCAGGCTGTGCGACTGGCTGGCTTTGCTTGAGTTCTTCTTGGCCTTACCCATCTTCCCACCCACGATCCGCCTCCGGACAGCCCCACAACGCCGCCCGGAATGTTTGCCTATATCGGAATGCGACTCGGCTTTCTACAGGGCACATTATAGGCCCCAGTTCGGCGCACTGGGGGCGGGACGCTAGCAAGGGCGGGGTGGCCTGTCAACCAAAAGCGGCGCAACCGATTGTGCGCAAAGCCTTTTCGCTTGCTTTTCTCACCCTGTATGCCTATCTTCTGCCCCCGTCTGCTTTTTTCGAAAGATCCGGGAGTAGCTAGCCATGATGAAGTGGTTCCGCAAACACAACAAGAAGCTCCTGGCGGTATTCGCCTCGGGCCTGCTGGTCGTCTGGCTGGGGGGGACGGCCTTGCAGCAAACCTTCAGCCGCGACCCGAGTAAGGAAGTGCTGGCCGAGGTATTTGGTGAGAAGGTCAGGATGCGCTCCTGGCGCACGAACCTCGCTAAAGTCGCTATATTACAGGGTTTAGGGCTTCCTTGGCAGATGGTGGCCTTCCAAATGATCCCCGGCGACTTCTACAGCGGCGCCCCTGAGGTCGACACCTACGACTGGCTGTGTCTGTCGCGCGAGGCCAAGCGCATGGGCGTGCAGATCAGCCGCGAGCAGGTCGAGCAGTTCCTCTCAGCCCAACAGGGCATGGCCCAGCGGATCGACATGCTGCGGGAGAATCGAGAGGTGGCGCTGTCGTTCGTGTATGACGCCGTCGCCGACTTCATGCGCGTGATGACGGCCGCCAGGCTGGCGATGCAGGGAATGGACGTCGCGGAACCGCGTGTTCGGCTGGGGGTCCGCGATGCCTACGAGAAGGTGAGCGTCAAGCTGGTGGCGCTGCGGGCCGACGAGTTTCTCGATCCGAACGAAGTGCTGACCGACGCAGAGCTCCAGAAGCATTACGAGACGTACAAGGACGTGTTGCCGGGTGAGGACGAGCGCCTGGGCTACGGCTACCGCTGGCCCGATCGCGTGCGGGTGGAATACCTGGTGGCGGATATCGACCAGATCAAGAAGGCCCAGCCGGAAACCATGGTCCGCCGGATCGAGTCGCGGGCGCTGAAGTACTACCGCGACCATCAGGAAGAGTTCACCGTTTCCGAGCCGGCCACCACGACCGCCGCAACCAGCGAATCGGCCAGCAGCATGCCCACCACGTCAAGCCAACCCGTTACGCGCCTCAGGAGCTACGGGGAGGTAAAAGACGAACTCGTAGACCGTCTCATGACCGAGCAGGCGCTGAAGACGGCCGGCCAACTCATCCAACGCGCAAGCGAACGCTTGCAAGAGCCCTGGTACGAAGTGCGCCCCGACAAGGACGGATACAAACAGGCGCCGGCGGCGGCTACCCAAGACGGTTACATGAGCGACCTGGCAGCCGAAATCAGCGGCGAGGGAATTCCGCTGCTATATCGCTCGACGGAGTTGCTCACGCAGCGGGACGCTGCCGAACTGCCTGGCATCGGCATGGCCTTCGCACGGGACGAGGAGAACCGCCCCCTGCCGTTCTCGCAGTATGTCTTCCGCGTGAAAGGGTTGGCGGGTGCACCGACGGGCCCGGGAGCGTCGTTGAGGCTGTCGCTTTACGAACCTACGCGCTCGCCGCTTCGTGACGGCTCGCCGAGCAATCCCCGCAACTTCTACATCTTTCGGGTTACCGAGGTCAGCCCGTCGCAGGTTCCGCAGTCGCTGGAGGAGGTGCGCCCGCGCGTAGAGGCCGATCTCCGCGAGTACAAAGCCTATATGCAGGCGGGCGAGCAGGCCGAGCAGCTTGCGGCTGCGGCCGCCGAGTCGGACCTGGCCACGGCGGTGGAGCAGGCCGAGGCGCTGAAGGAGCAACTGGGCGACCAGTTCCGCGTGCTCGAGCCGGCCCCGTTCCCGCGCGTTCAACCCTTGTCGATGCAGATGGTTCAATTCGGCATGACGCAGCGGCGGCCGCCGCTGGTGACCGGTATCGGCAGCAGCAAGGAGTTTGTCGAGGCGTGCTTCGATCTGGCCGAGGCCGCCGGAGACGGCGAGTCGCCCATCCGCGTAGTGGCGCTGCCGAGGCTCAAGCGACATGCTGTGGTGCAATGGGTCGAGACCGAGCGGGTCACCGAGCAGCTCTACCAGGAACGTCACGCACAGGTCGCTCAGACACTTCAGCTCGAGGTGGCGCGAGCCTTCCGCAACGATTGGTTCGACCCGGAGCGCATTCGCGAACGCACCGGCTTCAAGCTGATTACCGCAGAAGAGTAGTCCGCATGACTTGGGACCCAAGGGGGTGTTGATCCAGCATAGTGCCGGCGCGGCTGAACGGCCGGGGCCGGCAACGTAACTGCTTGTTGATAAAGGCCTTGTCTTCCACCCTTTGCCCGGGTGCACGCCTCAATCGGTTCTGCCCGGCAGGCCCGTGGCCACACCCGCCAAGCCTCGACCGCGATGGCGTGACGTGGATTTGGCCGTGGATCGCCGGCACTCCGCAGACGACCCACCCACGAAAACACCCTCAGGCGCATGGTTGCCTGCCGACGGGCCGTTTTTCTCGGACCTATAACGCATGCAATCGCAATCAAGAGCGGCGATTGCGCCCCCGAAGCACGAGCCGGAGCCGCTATAATATGCTGTAGATCCGGGCAACGGTGCCTGTGCGTCCCCGCACATCTCGTGGTCCGACGTCGCGGAGGGAAGTCGGTGAACTCCAGATACTGGGTAATCGCGTGGATGCTCTGGCTCGGCGCCCTGCAAGCGCCGGCCGACGAGCTGCTCGTGCCCAGTCCCTATCCGACGATCCAGGACGCCATCGATGCCGCCCAGCCGGACGACACGGTCGTCGTCAGCCCGGGCACCTACCGCGAGCAGATCCTTTTCGGCGGCAAGAGGATCACCGTGCGCAGCACCGACCCGACCGACCCGCTGACCGTCGCCGCCACCATCATCAACGCCGACCTCGACAGCGACCCCAACACGCACGAGGGCGTGGCTGTGCGATTCGACGGGTCGGAAGGACCGCAGACAGTTCTCAGCGGATTCACCATAACCGGCGCCGCCCACGACGGTGACGGCGGGGCCATATTTGTGACCTTCGGCTCGCCGACGATCAGCTACTGCGACCTGATCGACAACTGGTGCCGCGATATCGGCGGCGGCATCGTCTACCAGAACGGGGCGATCGCGTACTGCCGGGTCATCGGAAACGTGGCGGTAGGCGGTGGCGGGCTGGGGTACTGCAGCGGTGCGATCACCGGCTGCCTGATCGACGACAACCACACACGGATCAGCGGTGGCGGGATGGTCGGCTGCTATGGACCGATCACCGACTGCATCGTTCAGAACAACTCCACCCAGCGCAGCGGCGGCGGCATGTATCTCTGCACCGACGCCATCACCGGCTGCGTGATCCTGGGCAACCAGGCCCAATCGGCGGGCGGCATGGCCGCGTGCAGCGGCTCGATCAGCAACTGCATCGTCAGCGGCAACATGTGCGACCAGTACGGCGGCGGGATTCGAAGCTGCTCGGCGCCGATCACCAACTGCCTGATCAGCCACAACACGGCTGGGGTTGCCGGCGGGGGATTGGCCAGGTGCGACGCCATCGTGCGCAACTGCACTGTCGTGGCCAATCAGGCGCCGCTGGGTGGTGGGTATTACATGGGCTTGGCCGACATCGGGTCACTGATAAGCTGCATCCTGTGGGGCAACACGGGCACAATGGGTGCAGCCATCGCCCTGGAGAGCAATGCGTATGTCGACGTGGCCTACTGCGACGTGCAGGGCGAGCAGGCGGGCGTCTATGCCCCCGACCCCAACAGCACGCTGGTGTGGAGTGCGGGCAACGTTGCGGTCGATCCGCGTTTTGCCGATCCCGACGGGCCCGACAACGATCCGAACACCTGGCAGGACAACGACTATCACCTGACCCCGCGTTCGCCCTGCATCAACGTCGGCGACCCGACCCTCGCGGTCGACCCCAACGACGTGGACATCGACGATCAGCCGCGCGTGCTCTACCTGCGCGTCGACATGGGCTTTGATGAAGTTTCGTCCATCCAGGCCGACCTCGACGCCGACGGTGACGTCGACCTGCTCGACGCGGCTGCGGTGCTCGACGCGATGGCCGGACCCGATCAGCCGCTGGCCGATCCAGCCACCGACCTGGACGGCGACGGCGACGGCGACCTGCACGACGCCGCCATCCTCTTCCGCCTTTTCACCGGCGAGTTGTAGTCAATTCCCCAGCTACTCGCTGTGCGCACCGCTTCCGCCGTTTTCGGTTATGCTGCCGCGTAGCGGTCGCGGGAGGGCGACATGTGGGTCAACTGGCCAATCATCGAAGCCGCGGGGGATAAGGCGGCGTCTGAGCGGGCGGGGCGGCGCCTATGGTCGATCATGCGCACCAGCCCGCCCGAAACGGGACGAAGCGACATCTACCGACTCGTCGACGCACACCTGCAACCCAACGCGAGCGCCCGGCGACGCCCGATTGTGGATGAGCTGCTGGGCGCGGTATCGATCGGGCACACACCGCGCGCACTGATTCGCCACGACGTCGACAGTTGGCGCGGCATGCAGCCGTGGCAGCGGTGGGAAGAACAGACCGGCCTGACCGGCGTGTATCTGCTTCGCGCGCCGCTGCCCGAGGGCACACGGCTGGACGACGGTTCGACTGCAAGCTATCTCACGCCGCCGCCCGACTACGAGGTCGAGGATGCGGTCGTGCGCGAGTGGGTCCTGGGTGCTATGGAGCGGGGATCTGCGGTCGGGCTGCACTACGGCTCGGCCAGGCCGCAGATCGTTCGCGCCGAGAGCCGACGGCTGCGCGACGCGCTGGAGTTGACCGGCGCGTTGCCGGCCAGCGCGCATTGGCTTCAGTCCAGCGGGCTTACGCTTTGCACGCTCGACCAACTCGGCTTCGGCTGGGACTTCTCGCTGATGGACTATGTCTCGTACGCCGTCGAGCCGATCCCACCAAGTCAGCCGCGGCACCCGGGCTTTTTCACCGGCACGACGCACCCGCACCTGCTATGGGACGGGCAGTGCGGCGACTGGCTGAAGTTGCTGGGCGTGCCCGGGG
>CBFCZG010000242.1:0-7223 GCA_965602375.1 uncultured Phycisphaerae bacterium
CTTTCAACCCCAATTCCTCTATCATTGAGTCAATAGTAAAAGGCCAAAGGCGAGGCCACTGCTCGAGGAGCAGTGGCACACGGGTGCGTGATTAGGCGCCCATCCCGAACACGCTGAAGCCCGTGCCCTCGCCCTCGCCCGACAGGCGAAACAGCAGGCCGGCCATGTAGCAGGTGTTGCGGGTGGGGACATAGTCGGTGGCCTTGCCGCCGAAGATGCCGGCGTCGCCCTCCTCGTCCTCGCCGCAGAAGCCGCCGTCGGCACACGGATCGCCCGTGCCGCTTACCTGCATCCGCAGGCAGTGCTTCTCCAAATGCTCGAGCACCCACGGCGTGTAGTCCTTGCCGGTGAGCCGGCCGACATCCAGCACGTTGTTGGCCTGCACGCCGAAGGCGTTGAACGGGCGCTCATGCGGCTCATTTGCGACGGTCCAGTCGGCGTAGCGGGCCATGGCGTCGAGGTACTTTGCGTCGCCCGTCGTCTTGTAGGCCGCCAGCACGACAACGACAACGCCATCGTCGTTGCGAAGCAGATAGCGATCGTCGCCCTCGCCCAGACCCCAGTGATGGTTGAACGGCGGGTCGGCCACCTTGGAGATGTCGCGGATGTAGTTGAGCCCGCCGTCGGATCGCTGACACGACAGGACCCGGTCGGCCGCATCGATCATGGGCGCCAGGAACTGGCCCTGACCGGTGATGTTGTACAGGTGCCAGAGCGGAATCGCTGAGGCCTGGTGGATGCAGTCGGTGTTGTCCTGGATGTAGTTCACTTTCTCGGGGAAGAAGTCGACGCTTGAGGCGAGCCCGTGGTCGGGCCGCCACGTTCGCAGCAGAAACTCGCAGAACGCTCGGCCGCGGCGCAAGTAGTCGGCATCACCAGTTACCTGGTGCAGCATCAGGAAGCCCGACGCCGCCTGGGCCCCGTCGAGAATGCCGCCGCGGGGCGCCTGCGGGATCTCCTCGCGGATGACCCCGTACGACACCTGGTAATACGGATCGAGCGGCTGAAGGGCCCGCATGTATCGGATCGCCAAGTCCATCGATTCGAGGTAGCGTTTGTCACCGGTGATGCGATAGGCCTCGGTGAGCACGAACAGGGCCCGCCCGTGCGTCCAGTTCAGTCCGGGCACGCGCTTCTTTTCGGGCATGAAGTAGTAGTAGAGATAGCGGCCATGGTCGGCCTGCCAGGGCCACTTCTCGCGAATCTGCGAGTTGACGAACCAGTCGGCCGCCTTGAGGGCGCGGTCGAGATAGAGCTTTCGGTCGTTCGAACCAACTTTCGCACGTGCGGCAGTCATGAGCGTCTCCAGCGTTCGCTGTTGTATCGAGCCTTCGCAAGCGGGCGGGTGTCAGGGCTCGGGTGCCACTGGCGGCTGGTCCGCCAGTGTGCCGGACCGTATAGCGCCGCTCAAGCCTCTTCTATCCCGATACGGCCTCGCGTGCTACCAAGACGACGACAGCTCGACACGATATTGCTCCCGCAGACCTTAGGGCTCCAGAGCGCCGAGAGTGGGCTTGTCGGGGCGTTTCTTGCCTCGAAGGTCTTCAGCCACCTCAGCGAGCGACACGCCCTTGCCGACGGCGTCGTGGGCCTTGGGCGTGAGTTGCAGGTCGGCCTTTTCCGGATCTGCAAAATACCCGGTAAGGTCACCAATGATGTTGTGGCCATGGTCGACCGTGTCGGGGCAGTGCACCCACCCGTGTACGAGGTTGCTGTAGAACCGGGCGCCGTCGTCCTCGCGTGAGAAACACACGGTGTCGTGCCGCATGTCCGTAGCCCACACGCTGTTGTTGTAGACCGCGGTGTCGCGCGTACTCATGATCTCGATGGCCGAGTAGCGGCCGTTGACGATGACGTTGTTCCGCACCACACCGCCAATCATGTGCAGGGCGGGGCCCGACGGATTGCCGTAGCAGATCGCTCGATCGCAGTTTACGAAAACGTTTCGCTCCGAGACCACGTTCTCGCTGTTCTGCCATACGAAGATCGCGCCACGCCCCCGCCCGTTCTTGCCGCGAATGCCGACAAAGACACTGTCGGCGATCACCCAGTCTCTCAGCCCCATCATGTCCATGCCGCTGACGTAGTCGCCGCGGAACCCGTCGTCGGCGAACGCCTTGATCGCATCGTTAACGAACAGGCAGTAACGAACCGATCCGCCGCCCGGGCGAATCTTCTCCACCGTCTCGGGCGGGTGCAGGTTTCTACCGTGGTCGCGGATGCGGGCCGGATGTGTGCCCTTCAGGCCGCGGGTCCAGATGTTGTGGAACTTCACGTTATGGATGCGGAGACGCTGCACGTCGCTGTCGCCGTAAAACAGGATGCCGTAGTGCATACAGTTGCGGACGGTCAGATCGGCGATCAGCACGTCCTTGGCGCCGCGCAGGACAATCATGTCGTCGTGGGGCCCGCCGCCGGTGCCGTCGAAGATCACCTTCTCGCGGTCACCGCTCTCGCCGCGCAGGCAAATGCCGTCCTGTCTGATCCAGATTCGCTCGGTCACCGGATAGACGCCGTCGGCCAGCAGAACCGTCGTGCCCGGCTGGGCGTCGGCCAGGACAGCCATCAGCTGCTCGGTCGTACCGACGCGAACAGCCGTACCCGTCGGTGCGGGCAGCGGAGGCGCCTTGGCCGCCAAAGCCGTAATCGCAGCCACATCGATCTTGTTCTCGGTCCAGGAATCAAACACAAACGACTCAGGCACGGCATCGGCCTCCTTTGGTAGTGTTCGATGGTGGCCGCCCCTGCCTCCGGCCACGCGGCGGGCATCGGGCGGACGTTGCGCCAGGATGTCCGAACCGACACACAGCAACGCGACAGCCGCGGCCCACACGATTCGGGCTCGCCGCCCGACAACCCGGTCTCGGGCGTCTTGCAGCGATCGTTGGTCCACCGTGCAGCGCCGGGCGTGCCGACGGCTATCTTCGAAAGCTACTGCGTACTCACTCATTAGTCTTTCCTCGGGGGTTACGGCTCTTGCGGGGCGGCCCTGTTGTAGGAGCCTACTTTTGCATGCCACGGGCGGGGCCGAGGTTCTTCAGCAGGTACAACCCATCCTTGCCCGGCGCGACAATATCCAATCTGCCGTCGCCGTCAATGTCAACCACCTGGAAACAGATGCCCACCCCCGTCCCGACGCGGGCCGGACCGAAATCGATCACCTGCTTGCTGAACCCCTCGCCGGTCCACTTGAAGTAGTAGATGCCCACGTAGTCGTCACCCCCCGGATCGCGGCCGCAGTGGGCACGATAGCGCTTGCCGGTGACAAGCTCACACTGCCCGTCGCCGTCAATGTCGGCCCACCACAAATCATGGTATTGGCTGTTGAACGGATCGATCGGATGTTTGACCCACGTGCGCTTTCCGCCGACCACTCGCTGCTCCCACCAGTCGAGCCCGTACGCGTGCGACTGCCCGACGATCAGGTCGTTGCGCCCGTCGCCGTTCACGTCGACCACCAGGACCGGACAGCTCGCCGATCCCAGGTCGAACTCCTGGTGGTATCGCCACTTGCCTCGCAACGGGTCGTCCGGCGCCTCGAGCCAGCCCTTGGCCAAAACGATGTCGCCGCGCCCGTTTCCGTTGATGTCGCCGTAGCCGAAGCCATGTCCGCTCGGTGCATCGAGAACGACGTACTCCTTGAACCGTCCGGTCCCCTTGCCGTTCTGGTCGGTGACAAGCTTATAGAAACGCTGCGGCCCGTTGGGCGTGTTCGGCACGATCTCGAGTTGGCCGTCGCCGTCCACGTCCCACGCGCGGGTCGTCTCGACGTTTCCCACCTCGGCGATGACGTGCTCGGCCCACTCGGCGTCCGGATCGCCCTTGGGGTTCTCCCGCCACCGAATGGTGTTGCCCCACCAACCCCCGGTGACGAAGTCCAGGTAGCCGTCGCCGTTGACGTCGATGGGAATGGTCGAGAAATCGTCGAAGTACTCGCCGATCGGCGCCAGTTCGCCGATCCTGCATTTGCGGTCGAAGTGCGGGCCTCGATACCAGTAGCCGCCGCTGACAATGTCCAGCACGCCGTCGTTGTCGACGTCGAACACGCCGGCCGATTCGTACCGTTCGTCGGCGATGAGGATCTTCCGGAAACGTACAGGCGGCATCTGCGATCTCCTGTCAGTCGGTCGCTTGCTCGACCAGCGTAGCGAATCGCTTGCTGATGGCGAGGGCGGGATCCAGCGGGACGTCGACGGGCTTGCAGCCGGGCGGAATGCTGATCGTCGGAGTCGGGCGGATAGAACGCCCCTCGAACTGCGGCAGCCACTGCCTCTGGGCTTCGAGCATTTCGGCACACATATCGCGAACGTCCTTCAGCGTACAGACAGCGGACGTCAGCGGGTCCATCGCCACGGCGTGGACGATGGCCTCGGGATCGCCGAGCAGCGCGGCCTGCCCGCCGAGGACCTGCACGTTGACGTTGCTCATGCACGCCGCGGCGCACTGCGGCGGCAGGTCGCCGATGACCGTGGGGTGCAGGCCGGTGTCATCGGCAAACGTCGGCACCTCGACACAGCAAGCGTCGGGCAGATTGGTGATGTACCCGTCGTTTCGCACGTTACCCATGAACCGGAATGGCCGGCCGGTGACCAGCGCCTCGATGATGTACGAGCAGTACTCGACGCTTCGACCTTCGATCGCGGTCGTCTCGTACTCCAACGGGTCATGCTGCGCGTACTTCTCTTCCAGGGCCCGGCAATACCTGTAATAGGCGCCGCTCTCGCCGCCGAAGCTGGGTTCGTCGCAATACAGATCGAGTGCTTTGCGATCCTTGCGAAACCAGGGGACATATTCGCTCAGGTGGCCCGTGCTTTCGGTCATGAAGTAGCCGAAGTGCCTGAACACCTCGCCGCGGACCTTCTCGTTCTTGTAATATTCGGGCTTCTCGAACACCTCGCGGAGTTTGGGGTAGAGGTCGCGACCTTTGTGCCGCAGCGACAGGAACCAGTCCATATGGTTGATGCCGCCGCAGGTGTAGGAAATCTCCTCCTTGGGCACCTCGCAGTAGCGGGCGATAAGATCGAGCGTCGTCTGAACGCCGTGGCAAAGGCCCACGAACGTCGCGTCGGTGGCCTGACCTAGCGCCAGGCAGTTGCCCGCCATCGGGTTGGCATACTGAAGCATGACGGCGCCGGGCCTGGCGAGCTCTTCCATGTCGCGGGCGATGTCGATCAGCACGGGAATCGTCCGGAGCCCGCGAAACACGCCGCCCGGCCCGAGCGAATCGGCGATGCACTGATCGACCCCGTACCTGAGGGGCACCTCGTAATCGATCCGGAAGGCTTCGAGCCCTCCCACCTGGATCATCACGACGACGAAGTCGGCGTCCTGGATAGCCTCTCGGCGGTTCGTGGTGGCCCACGCTTTCGCCGCCAGGCCGTTGTCGCGGATCATGCGCCGGGCAAAGGCCTCCATTCGTCGCAGCTTGCCCTCGGTCGGGCTCATCAGGGCAAACTCGCTGTCGGCCAGAGCCGGCGTGGCCATGATGTCGCTCATGAGCGTCTTACAGAAGACACGGCTGCCGGCACCGATCATTGCGATCTTTCTGAACATGACATCACACCCCTTCGTAGCGCATTTGGATGGTATCGCGAGCGACTCGCAAGTCCTCCACAGCCTCGGCGGCATCACACGGCGGGGCCATCTCGCCTCGGCAGACCTTGACGAAGTTCTCCGCCTGGCGGCGCATGGCGTGGATCGGCGGCATGACGGGCTGACGATGCTCGGGCGTCACACCATCTCCCGGATCGCTGTAGACTTCCACCGTGCCGCATCGGTTCACCGCCAAAGGCGCGGGCAGGCGAAGCACAATGTACCCACGGTCGAACGCAATCAGGGCCGACTCCTGCCACTCGACAGTGGTCTGATAGGGCGCCATCTCGATGATGCCGCTGACCCCCGATCGGCTTTGCACCACCAGCAGTATGCCCGCCTTGTCGACGTGCATCACTTTGTATGGCTCGCCCAGCAGGTGCCGCATCAGATTGATTTGGTGAATGTAGTAATTGACGAAGCTGACGTACGCCTTGTAGATCTCGTCGCTCATATCTGCCGGCTTGGGCTCGACAGGCAACTCGGGTGTTGGGTCGTCCTTCTTTAGAAGTCCAATGAATCCGCCGGCGATCCAGTCGCCGGGCGGCATGGTGATGCGCACGTATCGCAGCGATCCCATCCGGCCGGTGCGTGTCCACTCATCGATGACCGTCCTGGCGTGCTCGGTGGCCGGGTCGGATCGTTTGTGATATCCGACCATGTGAACGCAGTCCGCCTCTGCCGCCGCGCGTGCCAGGCTCTCGCCCGCCGCCACCGATACCGCCAGCGGCTTCTCGGTGAAGACGTGCTTGACGTGCCCATACAGCTCGGGCAGCAGAGCGAAGTGGGTGGCAAACGGCTGCGAGGCGACCACGCCGTCCAGTTGCTCAGCCGCCAGCATCTCGCGGTGGTCGCGATACACGCAAGCGATACCGTATCGGTCAGCAACGGCTCGCCCGGTCTTGGGCCTGAGCTCGGCCAAAGCGACCACCTGACACCCGTCGATGTTCACGTAGTTCCGCAGATGGGCCATCTGCCCCATCGACCCAACCCCGACGAAGCCGATTCGCACATCGCTCATGGGGCCCTACGATCCTCCACAAGTGTCACCCTTCAAGCTGTCGGCTCAGACGCAGCACCCCTGCCGCGCCCACCGGCGGGAGTTTCACCGTGATCTGGGTCCCGTCTCGCTCAAACTCACACGCAACCGGTTCCTCACCCGACCTCTCCACCCCCAGCCATGTGATCCGATTGAGCTGGTTGGCCTCGGGCAGGCGCACGGTGATGGCCAGGCCCTTTGTGAACACCTGGTCATGCCACGACCGATTGGTGTTGACCGCCGTGACGACGACGTCGCCGCCGTGCGGCGCATGCGGATCGATGCGAAAGATCTGGCCGTCGAGCCCGTTCGGCAGCGACATCGGGTCCTCGTCAAACACCCATCGCTTGCCGATCAGGGCGTCGGTCAGAGGCCGATAGGCTGCAAGAGTTTCCAGGTCGCGCATCAGCTCACCGCCGGGCGATCCACCCCAAACCAGCAACTGCTGCAAACAGCCCTCAATCTTCTCGCGTTCACGCCAGGAGACCCAGTTGAGAGGGAACAACGCCCGGTTAACGCACGCCAGCGCAGTCATTCGCAAGCCGGCCGGACTCACGCCCTCGAGCAACACCATGTCGGCGCCGGCACCACT
>CBFCZG010000243.1:0-7202 GCA_965602375.1 uncultured Phycisphaerae bacterium
CGTCCAGCCACACACGCCAGCAATGCACGCCCCCCGCCGGCCCGATCGTCACTCGTATGGCCCCGTTCTGCAAGTCGGCCCGCTCGACAGCAGGCTCGGCCCGCACCACGGGTGCGCCCGGCTCCTCGGTCAGCGCATCGCCGACTTCCACCTCGATGTACGGTTCCCGTCCCGCAGCCTGGGCGCTATGGATGAAGTTGTTGGTCAGCGCCAGTGTGCCGCCGTCCATCACCGCCAGCCCGTCGGTATCGCCCGCCACCAGCGCATAGACCAACTCCGGCGTCAGCGTCACCGAGATCCATCCGTCGGCCAGTTCCTTCCGTTCGGCCCACGTCGTCAGGCTGTTGCCCGAGCCCATGATCACGTCGGCCATGCACGAGCCCGGCCACGCCCACTGCTTCTTCGACGCTGCGTCGGCGTACAGGTGCGTCGCACCATCGGGCGGTCCGTAGTTCTGGGTACCCTCGCCCTCCACCCAGTCCTGGTTGACCGTCGAGATGCGTATGTATCGCAGCTTGTCCTCGCCCGCTCGATGGAGAAACAGCCTCGCCGCCTGCACCTGCCGACCCGCAATGGGTTTAGCGTCAAACCGGATCGCCGCCATCTCCTGGATGCTCTTGAGCTTGAACCGATCGGCCTTGCCGGCGCTGCTGTTGCGCTCCTGGGCGGTCGCGTCGGACAACCACACGTCTGCGGTCGCCTTCAGCCGCACGACCTCAGCCAAACCCGGCGAGCAGATCAGCCACCCGACCACCCACATCAGCATGATTACACGTTTCATGACAGCTATCTCCGTTGGCTTGTGGTTGCCTGTTTCGGACCTCTATGCCGATTCACCTTCGCTGGATCGCGCAGTAGAATCCGGTACATCATGTCGCTGCCGACACGGCGGCACTCAACCAGGTCTGGCTGTCCTACCCCGTGAAGCACGCGAGAAACACCCGCTCCACCCAGAGGGCCCGGCGCCGCCGCCCCGCCGATGAGCTTCGGACTGACAAACACCACCGCCTCGTCAGCCAGTTGGTCGTCAAAGAACGCCCCAAGCAGCTCGGCCCCGCCCTCGACCAGCACATTGGTCATCTCGCGACGACCCAGTTCGTCCAGCACCCCCACCAGGCTCACGCGTCCTCTTGTCGACCCGACCCCAAGAACTTCGCAGCCGGCCTCACGCAGCACGTCCACCACGCGGGCATGTCGTCGCATCGCTGCCCGCGTCGTAGCCACGATGGTCGGCACCTGCTCAGCCTTCCGCACCAACTGGCAGCGCGGATCAATCCGCAGACCACCGGTCACCACGATCCGGCTGGCCGTCCGACGTGCTCGAACGTGGCGGCAGGTCAGCATCGGATCGTCCACCCTCGCCGTGCCCGAGCCGACAATCACCGCGTCAACGCGCCCTCGCAGACGGTGCGCCTCGCGCCTGGCCTCTACCGAGCTAATCCACTTCGAGTCGCCCGTTCGAGTGGCGATCTTGCCGTCCAGACTCTGGGCCCACTTGAGGATCACCCACGGGCGCCCTTCGGTGCGGAGCTTCAGATAGGCCGCGTTCAGCCGGCGGGCCTGCTCGCCGCACAGCCCGACGCTCACCTCGATCCCCGCCCGACGCAAACGCGCAAAGCCCCGACCCGCCACCGCCGCAAACGGGTCACGCATCGCAGCCACCACCCGCCGTACGCCCGCCGCAATCAACGCGTCGGTGCACGGAGGTGTCTTACCATGGTGGCAGCACGGCTCAAGCGTCACATACACCGTCGCGCCGCGTGCCGGACCCTCGCACCGGTCCAATGCCTCGATTTCCGCGTGCTTGCCCCCAAACTTGCGGTGGTAGCCCTCCCCCAGAATCCGGTCCCCGCGCACCACCACACACCCCACCATAGGGTTCGGCTCGACGCGGCCCAACCCTCGACGCGCCAACGCCATCGCCCGCCCCATCAGTTCGATGTCCTGCCGCCGCCATTCGGGCATCAAGTCAGCCGCTCCGGCCGGCGATTATAGGTTTCGCACCCTGCCCCAACAACGCCGGGCGAGTCTGGTACAATGCCCGCACCTGTCCACACTCAATCGGAGGCGGACGTGGCAAACAAAGAGCTCGCCAAGATCTTCGATCAGATCGCCGACCTCCTCGAGATCAAGGGCGAAGACCCCTTCCGTATAAACAGCTATCGCCGTGTGGGTCGAGCCATCGGCGATCTGAATGACGACGTAGCCGATATCGCCGCCACGGGCCGACTCACCGACATCCCACGGGTAGGCAAGGGCACGGCCGAGCGCATCCAGCAGTACCTCCAGATGGGAAAAATCGAGTTACACCAGCAGCTTCTCGACGAGATCCCGTCGGGCCTGCCCGCGCTGCTGGATATCCCCGGCATGGGACCCAAGAAGGTGGCCGCCGCCTGGAAGAAACTCGGCGTCACTGACCTCGACAGCCTCGTCGCCGCCATCGACTCCGGCAAGCTCGCCGAACTTCCCGGTTTCGGCGCCAAGAGCGTCGCCCAAATCCAACAGGGAATCGAATTTCTTCAGCGATCCCTTGGCCGAACGCCGCTGGGAATCGCCTTGCCGGTCGCTCAGCAGCTGGTCGGGCAACTGGCCGACCTGGCCGCCGTCAAACAGGTCGAAATCGCCGGGTCGGCCCGCCGCGGTCGCGAAACCATCGGCGACGTCGACATCCTCTGCCAAAGCACCGCCGGCAAGAAGGTGGTCGACGCCTTCACCCAGTTCGAACAGGTCAAACAGGTGCTCGCCGCCGGCGCCACCAAGGGCAGCATCCTGGTCGAAACGCCCGGCGGCGCCGACCTTCAGGTCGACGTCCGGGTCGTGCCGGCCAAAAGCTTCGGGGCGGCCCTGCAATACTTCACCGGCAGCAAAGAGCACAACGTTCGCCTGCGCGAAATCGCCGTCAAGAAGAAGCTCAAGCTCAACGAATATGGCTTGTTCAAAGGCGACAAGCAGATCGCCGGCGCCAAGGAGGCCGACATCTATGCCAAACTCGGCCTGCCCTTCATTCCGCCCGAACTCCGCGAGGACCGCGGCGAGATCGAAGCCGCCGACAATCTGCCAGGCCTCGTGACCCTCGACGAAATCCGCGGCGACCTGCACCTGCATACCATCGCCAGCGACGGCCATCAGACGGCAGAGCAGCTTGGCCGATTCGCCAAGGATTACGGCTACGAGTACATCGCCATTGCCGATCACTCCAAGAGCCAGACCATTGCCAACGGCCTGTCGATCGACCGCATGTACGAGCAAATCGAGACCATCCGCGCCGCCGACAAGAAGGTCCGCGGCATCGCCATCCTGCTCGCCACCGAGATCGATATTCTCGCCGGGGGCAAGCTCGACTACCCCGACGATCTGCTGGCCGAGTGCGACCTGGTCATCGCCAGCATTCATTCAGGTATGAGCCAGGACCGCGCCACGGTCACCAAACGCACCCTCGCCGCCATGGACAGCCCTCACGTCCACGTCATCGGGCATCCCACCGGCCGCCTGCTCGGCAAACGCGAAGCGATGGACATCGATATCGACCAGGTCATCCGTCATGCCGTCGAAACGCACACCGCCCTGGAGATCAATGCCTCCTGGCAGCGCCTCGATCTGAAGGACGTGCACGTCCGCCAAGCTGTCGACGCCGGCGCCATGCTCGTGCTCAACACCGACGCGCACTCCACCAGTCAGTTCGATTTCATGTCCTACGGCATGCAGACCGCTCGCCGCGGGTTCGCCACCCCCGACAGCATCCTCAACACACGCCCACTTGCTGCTTTGCGAAAGTGGCTCGCGGGCAAACGCAGTTAGGCTCGCCCTGAGAATTCCGATGTGCTGCATTCCTTGGATGGGATGATCACGCCGCCTTCGTATGGGCATGCTCTTGGGTCGACAACCGATCGGTGCAAACCTTGTCTGGAAGAGGCGAGGCTGCCGCGCGCGAGTCGCGCCCGACAGCCTCGGTTTCGGCTACCTACCTTGTGAAGGCGAGCCCGTAGACCCGCCGTATCAACTACCTCACACCCGTTCTGAAGCTCCAGACCACACCTGTGGTCGTCCCGCCAGCGTTCACCTCGTCGATCCGCCAGTAGTACCACGTGTTCTTGCCCAGATACCCCGGATCAAACGTCGTGCCTGGCTGATTGCCCTGGAACTCGCTCGCACCCGGGTTCGGGTTCGTACCGAAGTACACGTCGTGACTGTCGGCGCCGCTGCCCGCCGTCCACGAAAGGATCACGCTGCGGCTCACCTTGGTCGCGCCGCTGGCCGGATAGGGATTACTCGCCTGACCCGGCGGCGAGACGCCGTCGTTGTCCAGAATCGTATACGTGTGGACGGTGTTGGCGCCCAGCGACGCATTACTCGGGTTGCTGAGCGTCACCTCGATCGTTTCGTCCGACTCGTCGTCACCGTCGTCGACGACCGTGATCACGATATCCTGCTGCGTCACACCCGGATCGAACGTCAACGGTGAAGTCGCGATCGTGAAGTCGTCGGGGTTGACGGCCGTGCCGCCCGTCACCGCAAAGTCCACCGTCACCGTCTCGACGTAGGACGCACTCAGCGAGACGCTCAGACTCACCGGCGTGACCGACTCGTCACCACTGGAGGCCGTCAGATCAAACGCGACACTCGGATACACGTCGTTGTCGTTGATCGTGTAGGTATGCACGGCGTTAGCACCAAGCGTGGCATTAGTCGGGTTGCTCAACGTCACCTCGATGGTCTCGTCGGCCTCGACCAGCCCGTCGTTGACAATCGTGATGTCGATCGTCTCGGCCACGTCATCGGGCACGAACGTCAGCGTGCCCGCGGCCAGGGTGTAATCGACTCCGCCGCCGGTGGCCGAACCACCGGTGACCGCGTAATCCACCGTCACCGTCTCGACGTAGGACGCACTCAGCGAGACGCTCAGACTCACCGGCGTGACCGATTCGTCACCACTGGAGGCCGTCAGATCAAACGCCACGCTCGGATACACGTCGTTGTCGTTGATCGTATAGGTGTGGACGGTATTCGTTCCCAGCGTCGCGTTGGCCGGGTTGCTCAGCGTCACCTCGATGGTCTCGTCCGGCTCGACCAGTCCATCATCGACCACAGTGATGACAATGTCCTGTTGCGTGACGCCCGGATTGAACGTCAACGGCGAGGCCGCAATCGTGAAGTCGTCGGGATCGACGGCCGTGCCGGCCGTTACCGCGAAGTCGACCGTAACCGCCTCATCGTAGGCCGCGTTCAGCGAGACGCTCAGGTTCACCGTCGCCACCGACTCGTTCCCGCTGGAGTTGACCAGATCGAACTCGACCGTCGAATACACATCATCGTTGCTGATCGTATAGGTGTGGACGGTATTGGCGCCCAGCGTAGCGTTGGTCGGATTACTTAGCGTCACCTCAATGGTCTCGTTGGCCTCCACCAAACCGTCGTCGACGACCCCGATGTCTATCGTCTCACTCACGTCATTCGGGTCGAACGTCAGCGTGCCGGCCGCCAGGGTGTAGTCCACCCCACCGCCGGTCGCTGACCCGCCGGTAACGGCGTAGTCGACCGTGACGGTCTGGGCGGACGCCCCACTGAGAGACACCGCCAGAGAGGCTGGCGTGACCGACTCATCGCCATTGGAGGCCGTCAGGTCGAACGCCACCGTTGGCGCCGCCGGCCCACCGGACAGGACTGTGATGGTGTTGCTGCTGGCGCCGACGAAGTAGTCGACAAAATCCACGCCTTGCGTATACGTGCCCGCGGATTGCTGCACCCCGTCGAGCGTCAACGTGTTGACGGTCACGTCAGCCGTCAGATTCACCGTGCCGTAGAGACCCAGGCCTGAGTTGTAGCCGAGCGCGAGGTCCGTGCTCGGATCCAGGCCTCCACTGTGCATGACGTCAAGGACCGCTGTCGTATAGATCGACAGTTCCTCGGACGGATTGACCGTCACCGTACCCGCCGGCAGCGAGCCACTGGCGGCGCTCAGGGTGGTCCAGGCGTTGACCTCAGTCCCGCCGGTCCAGCTCTGGGCGGCGTTGACGAACAGCCGGCTAGTGCTGGTTTCCTGCAGGATTACGTGGGCGCTGCCTGTAATCGGGGTCTGCACCTGGAAATTCTTGTTCACATTGTTGCTCCAGGTGAGGATAGTCACCGTGCCGCTGACGGTTACCGTGTTGCTGCTGTCGAGGACCCGGGTAGTCGTGCCGTCGTGCGACAGCGAGCCACCTTGAAGGTCGAACACCTCGTTACTGAGACTGCCGCCCACGCTGAGCCTGCCACCTGTCACGGTGATCGTGCCATGGGTGTAGTCTCCGTCGACCGCCAGTTCGAGACTGTCGCCGGACAGGTTGACCGAGCCCGTGCCCAGTGCGGAGATGTTGCTGGCGGAGACCTCGCTTCTAATCACATCGGTGCCGCCGGAGTATGTGTTGGCACCCAGCACGACGGTGTTGGAAGACTCGCCGGCACCGTCGTAGGTCAGCGTCCGAGGCGTTGCGTCCTCGCTGATCACGCCCGACAGGGTGAACGTGCGGTTGTTGTTCGTGCACTGGTTGTCGATCGTCGAGTCGGCCGTCAACAGGATATCACCGGACAACGTAAATACTGCACCGGTTGCGTACAGGATGCTTCCGCCGTTGAGCGTCAGGTCGTTGGTGCAATCGAAAGTGACCCGCACACCGCCGCCGCTGTCGATGCGGATTTCGTCCGGCGGGCCTGCCAGGTCACCGTCTATATTGCCCCTGCCGGAATCGATGACGGCCGTGTCGCCGGCGCCGGGCAGCACGCCGCCCTGCCAGTTTGCAGCCGTGGTCCAGCTCAGGTCCACGCCGCCACCCCAGTAGATCACCTCGCCGGTATCGTTGTCGAGAATCGTGTACGTGTGAACGGTGTTCGTCCCGAGCGTGGCGCCCGTCGGATTGTTGAGCGTCACCTCGATGGTCTCGTCCGACTCGGCGTCACCGTCGTCCACGATCGTGATGTCGATCGTCTTGCTCACGTCGTTCGGATCGAACGTCAGCGTGCCGGCCGCCAGGGTGTAGTCGACCCCGCCGCCGGTCGCGTCGCCGCCGGTGACCGCGTAATCCACTGTCACGGCCTCGACGTAGGCTGCGCTGAGGGAAACCGCCAGAGAAGCCGGCGTGACCGACTCGTCACCGCTGGAGGCTGTCAGATCGAACGCCACCGTCGGATAGGCGTCGTTGTCGTTAATCGTGTACGTGTGGACCGTA
>CBFCZG010000244.1:0-7144 GCA_965602375.1 uncultured Phycisphaerae bacterium
TGGGGGTGGGCAACTCGATTCACGTGGCCGGTCCCGGCGGGGTGGTCCTCACGTTTGCCCTCAACGGCGTAATTGCGCTGTTCACGGCGATGAGCTATGCCGAGTTGAGCTCGGCCGTGCCGCGTGCCGGCGGCGCGTACAACTTTGCGCGCATCGGCTTCGGGCGCGGCACGAGCTTCATCGCGGGATGGATGGAGTGGTTCGCGTCCAGCGTTGCGGGCAGCCTCTATGCGGTGACGCTGGGCATCTACATCGTGCGCTATCTGGAGGGCCTCGGTCTGCTTGGATGGATGGGCGTACCCGACTACGTCCTCCAAAAGGTGGTGGCCGTTCTTGTGGCGGCTTTGTTCATCTACATCAACTACAGGGGCGCGTCGGAGACGGGCAAAATCGGGGCCGTCTTTACTCTGGCGCAGACGATTTTCCTGCTGTTCATCGGGGTGGTGGGCGTCGTCGTATGCCCCCGCGACCCGGCCCGCCTGGCGAATTTCGACCCCTTCCTGCCGCAGGGATGGTCGAAACTGCTGGTGACGATGGGCTTTACGTACGTGGCCTTTGAGGGCTACGAAGTGATCGCCCAGGCCGGCGACGAGACGATCGATCCGAAGCGCAATCTCCCCAAGGCCATGCTCTACTCGGTCTTCATCGTGACGTTCACGTACGTGGGTGTGGCGTTTGCGACCGTTGTGGCGGTCAAGGCCGGCTCGCCCGGTGTCGACGGCGAGGTGTGGCGGTGGATCGGTTCGTTTCGCGAGAAGGGGTTCGGCGAAGCGGTCGCGCGTCTGATGCCCATGGGCAATCTGCTGCTGACGCTGGCGGTGATCTTTGCAGCCACGTCGGCGCTCAATGCCACGGTGTATTCGGCCACGCGTGCCTCGTACGCCCTCGGGCGCGACCGCATGCTTCCCGCCATGTTTGCCTGGATCTCCAAACGGCGGAAGACGCCCTGGGCCGCCCTGCTTTTTACCGGAGTGATTGTCATCGTCGTGGCTGTCTTCCTGCCGACGATGGACGTTGCCTCCAGCGCAAGCATCATGTTCCTGTGTCTGTTCTTTCTGGTGAACGTGTGCGTGATCACCATCCGCCGCAACATGGGCGACGAATTGGAGTATGGCTACCTGATGCCGCTGTTTCCGCTGCCGCCGCTGGTGGCCATACTCTGCCAGGCGGTCCTGGCCGCTGAGCTGCGCGAGGTCAGCATCGTAGCCTGGATCGTGGCGCCGGCTTGGATTGTGACGGGCGTCCTGATTTACCAGCTTTACTCGCGCGCCCGGACGGTGGCGACCGCGCACGAAGTGCTGGTCTTTGCAGACGAGAAGGCGCCCAAGCGCGACGAATACCGCATCATGGTGTCGGTGGCCAACCCGGACAACGCCGTCGAACTGGTCCGGAACACCTACAAGCTCTGCGGCGCCAAGAACGCGCGCGTGGAACTGCTGCACATGGTACCCGTGCCCGAGCAGGTGCCCCTGACCGACGCCGAACGCTACATGTTGGAGGGCAAGGAGGGCATTCTCGAGGCCATGATGGCCTTGGGCCCGATGTTCACCGTGGGCACCACCCTGCGTTACTGCCGCAATATCGCGCGCGGCATCCTCAGTGCGGTCAGCGATAAGAGAATCGACATGCTGATCATGGGCTGGCACGGAGGCAGGGGTGGTCGCGTTTTCTCGCTCGGCAGCACGATCGATCCGGTTATCGAGCGGGCGCCATGCAACGTGGTGATTCTGAAGGGCTGCGGCGGCAACCGTGAGTTCCGGCGAATTCTGGTGCCCGTGGCGGGCGGACCCAACGGTGCGTTCGCCCTCGAGGTGGCCAGCATTCTGGTGGACAAGGACGAGGGCGAGATCGTTGCGCTGACCGTCGCCCGACCGGGCGGGAGCTTCGACCTGGACGGCTTCGTCGACGCCTGCCAGGGACGGTTGCAGGTGCCGCGGCGCCGGGTGACCACCCGCGTCGTAGAGGCGTCCGACGTGGTCCAGGCGATCCTCGACGAGGCCGAGCGAGACGACGGATATGACATGGTCGTACTGGGCCATACCCGTGAGCCCGTGCTGCGTCGCGTCGGACGCGACTCGGTGCCCGAAGCGGTCGCCCGTGAATGCACCAGGCCGCTGGTTATGGTCAAGGCCTCGGGCGGCCTCCGCTCGTGGCTGAAACGATGGGTCTAAAGGCAGCCCGGGCGCTCGGCGCCTGGGTTGCCGCGTTGAGTTGCATGCCATGGACTGCCGCGTTCCCCTGGCGCGCCCCGCGCCCGATATCGACAGCACAATGGACGTCCTGATGGGGCGCAAGCCCATCGTTTCCCGGCCACCGCTGGTCGAGTATCTCGTCGACGAGGTCCACGTGCGCGCCGTGGCGAAGATGCTCGGCCGGCCTGTGGCCGACGACGGTGCAACCACTCTGGACGACCACATCCAGTGGTGGTACCGGTTAGGGTTCGACTACGTCCGCGTCGAGCGGAACGTAGGCTTCGACATGCCCGGCGAGTCCGCCCAGGACCTCACCACCCGCAGCCACACGCGAAGTTGGCACACGATGGCCGGCGGTGTCATCGCCGACCGGCAGGGCTTCGAGCAATATCCCTGGCCGAACGATTCCGACCACCCCTTAACCGATATCGCCTACGTGAACGACCACCTGCCCGAGGGAATGGGGCTGATCGCCTCGCACGCGGCCGGCGTCTACGAGCATCTGTCGGGCATCATGGGTTACGAGAGCCTCTGCATCCAACTGCATGAGGATCCCGATCTGGTCCAGGCCGTCGCCGACCGGGTCGGCGGGTTGATGGAGCGCTACTACCGCCGACTGGTTCAGTTCGATCGTCTGGTTGCCGTGTGGGCAGGCGACGATATGGGCTTCAAGACCGCAACCCTCATCGCACCCGATCAACTCCGCCGCTACGTTCTGCCCTGGCACAAGCGCTTCGCTCGTATCGCGCACGACGCCGGCAAGCCCTACTTTCTACATACCTGCGGACACACGCTCGAAATCACCGACGATTTGATCGACGACGTCGGCATCGACGGCAAGCACTCCTTTGAAGACGCGGTGATTCCCATCGCCGAGTTTCAACGGCGCTATGCCGGGCGACTGGCCGTGCTGGGTGGCGTGGACGTTGACATGCTTACCCGCGGCGACGAGCCGACGCTGCGCCGGTACGTCCGCGGCATCATCGAGCAATGCAGCCCGCGCGGTCGTTTCGCCGTCGGGTCGGGCAACTCGTTTCCGTCCTACGTTCCGCTGGCCAATTACTTCGTGATGCTGGACGAGGTGCTGAGGTAACCCGTGCCGCGGCACGAATCTACGTCGGCCGGCCCGTCCGGCGTGCAGGGGGATCGGGCTCAATCGTGCCCGGTGATTTCGAAGAGGTACCAGCCGCGTCCGACCCCGCGCGGTTCGTGCGCGACAGTTCTCAGTCGGTGTCGATAGCGCCACAGTCTCACGAGGTACTCGCGGGCCCAGGAAGTCGGGACCGGCTTCGTACGGAAAAGGATGATCGGCGCCTTCGGGCAGTGCACCACGAGGTGGCGAACACCGCGTTCGAGGAGGTATTCGATCTCCCGTCCGGTCTTGACATAGTTCTGGAAGTAGTCGTTGGATCCGACAATCCCGTCCATGGGCACGGTCGGCATCCCGCTGAAGTGGGCGATGGCGCCGGGCCAGAAGGCGCCGATCCTCTCCGTATCGGGCAGGAGTTTGGGTATCCGCCTGGCCAGCGCCACGCGAGGCACCCAGTAGTCGTTGAGCGGCCGTGACTTCGGCCGCCATTGCGCAGAGGTACAGGTAAGCACCGCCACCGCGGCCAGAGCCCCCAAGACATGCCTCACCCGGCGCCCCGTTGCTGACACGTGCTCGCCGACGGGCCACCGACTTGCAATCAGAAAGGCTGCGATGACGGCTGTGAGCACGACTTCGGGGGCGAAGTAGTACGCTGTGTAGGGCGGCAGGCTGCGGTAGAAGCCGTACATAAAGGCCACGTGAGCCAGAAGTGCCACACCGAGGTACTTAAGCGAGTCGGGCAGATGGCTCCTGCTTCGAGGCGCCCACACGGCGATCTGCGTAAGCACAAGGAGTGCGAGTACGCCTGCGATCAGCACCGGCCAGGACAGCGGCGGCATGACGGCGTTAAAAGCGGTGAAAAGCCCGTGCCATTGCGCGCTATCCCAATAGGCATCCCACGTGGGAAGAGAAGCTCGCAGGTTGTACATCTTGACTCGGCCGCTGATCGGCATGGGCGAGCCGTACCAGACCCAATTGCACGCCAGGTACGGAAGCACCAGGAGCGTTACCGTCGACGCATAGATCAGAAGAGATCGCCGTCTGCCGGCAGACCGGTTCCAGACCCAGATCGCCATGGCAGGGACGATCCAGAACAGATCGGTTCTGCCGAAGAAGCACAGCGACACCAATACGCCCAACACGATTGTGCGAACCCATTCCCGCCGATTCGGACCGCAGGGACGGACAGACCCGTAGGCCCAGTCCAGGTACAGAAGCATGCCCGCGATGACCGCCAGCGTGAGCGGCACTTCCAGCCCTGTCACGGTCAGGTCCTGGAACCGGGTGTTGTTGACGACGAGACCGGCGACCAGAACGACGCGAACGGCGCCCGACAAGTGCGATCCCCTGGATGCCAAACAGAGAATCAGGAAAGAGAAGATCACATAGGCCGACCAGCTGGCGCGAGACAGCACGCTTACCTCGTCGGAATCCGGGAACAGGTGGGTCAGCCCCAACTGAACCCCTATCCACAGCGGCTGCACGCCGTTGGTCGGCATTTCGCCGTCTGTGGTCAGAAAGCCGAACCGTTGGTAGTTGCAGGCCAGAACGGAGTAGAAGAAGGCGTCGTCGCTAAGGCACTTGTGCGCCGCCAGGTCGGCGGGCGTCCAGCTCATGTAAGGCCAGAGTTGCCACCCCGCGACAGCCGTAAAGGTCAGGACCAGGACCAGACGCAGCGCGAGCCAGATGCCTGCCTTGCCGCCGCCGCCGGGCGATCGTGCGTCTCGACCATGCGCCGTGGGTTCCAACGCCACACCTCGGCCCGCTACACCGTGTCGTCTTGTCGGCCATCCGTGTCCGGTTTCTAGAGCGTGCCCTTCGTCGACGGCACCGACCGTTCGCGGGGATCCAGTTCGACGGCCTGACGGAGTGTCTTGCCCAGGGCTTTGAAAATGGCCTCGGCGATGTGGTGGTTGTTCGTGCCGTAAGGCACGAGTATGTGCAGGTTCATCCGTGCATTGGCCGCCAGCGCCTGGAGGAACTCGCGCACCAACTCCACGTCGAACTCGCCGATCTTGTCGGCCTTGTAGTCGACCTTGTAGACGCAAGAAGCGCGGCCCGACAAATCCACCGCGACCTGAGCGAGGGACTCGTCCATGGGCACGGCGAAGTGCCCGAAGCGGCGGATGCCCTTCTTCTCGCCCAGGCCCTGGTCGATCGCCTGACCCAGACAGATGCCCACGTCCTCCACGGTGTGATGGGCGTCGACGGCCAGGTCGCCGCTGGCCTGGATGTTCAGATCGAACAGCGCGTGGCGACCGAACAGATCCAGCATGTGGTCGAGGAACCCCACGTCGGTCTTCACCGTCACGTCGCCGGCCCCGTCCAGATCCAATGACAGCTTGATCTCGGTCTCTTTGGTCTTGCGAGTGATAGTGGCGCTACGTTTGGCCATCTTCGGCACCTTTCGACTGAGGAGCAGACTACATTATACGCGCAAGCTCGTTCAGCAGGACATCGTTCTGGTCGGGTGTGCCCACCGTGATCCGCAGCCACTCCGAAAGTCCCGGCTGATCGAAGTGCCGCACCAGGATGTTGCGATCTTTCAATGCCCGATACACACACCCAGCCGGCGGCGACTGACAGCGTGCGAACACGAAATTCGCCTGCGACGGCAGCGGTGCAATGCCCAGCTTCGTCAATCCCGCGCTCAGTCGCTCCCGCTCGCGGCAGACGCGCTCGACGTTCTGCTGGAAGTACGCCTGGTCCTGTATGGCCGCCGTGGCCGCCGCGACCGAGAGCGCGTCGACGTTGAAACTGTCCTTGGCCTTGCTCAGCCCGGCGATCAACTCCGGCGAGCCCACTGCATAGCCGAATCGCAGCCCCGCCAGCGAATATCCCTTGCTCAGGGTGCGAACGACCAGCACGTTGGGCAGCTCGCCCGCCAACGGCAGGCAGTTTTGCGAGGCGAAGTCGACGTAGGCCTCGTCGATGAGCAGCACGCCCCGCAGCCGCCGCGCCAGATCCGCCAGATCGGACACCTCCACGAAGGTAGCTGTCGGCGAGTTGGGATTGCACACGTACGTCAGGCTTGCCGCCGCCCCGACCAGTTCATCCAGCGGCAGCGAGTAATCCGGGGCGAACGGCACCTCTCGCACTTCGCAGCCGTGTAGTTCGGCCAACACCGCGCACAGCGTATACGTTGGGCCCGGCCAGGCCATGCCGTGCTCGCCGTCGGTCAGCGCCCGGATCGCGATGTTCAACACGTCGTCGGCACCGTTGCCGCAGAGGATCATGTCCGGCGTGACGCCCAACACCTTCGCCGCCGCCTCGCGAAACGCCCGACCCATCGGGTGCGGATAGCGGCGCAACTGCTCGGGATCGGCGCGGCGCAGCGTCTCCATGACCCGCGGCGAGGGTGGATACGGGTTCTCGTTGGTGTTGAGCTTGACCACGCCCGACTCGGTCGGCTGCTCACCGGGAACGTAACCGCTCATCTTCTCGATGCGTGGCGGAAAGTAACTCATCAGCAGCGCACCTGCACCGACAGCGCGTGGGCGTCAAGGCGTTCCGCCCGGGCCAGGGCGACGATAGCCCGACTCTGGCGCAACAGGGCCTGGCGATCGTAACGCACCACGCTGGTAAACCGCAAAAAGTCATTCGCGCACAGCGCACTGAAGAACCGCGCCGTCCCGCCGGTAGGCAGCACGTGCGAAGGACCGGCCACATAGTCGCCGGTCGCCTCCGGACTGTAATGACCCAGAAAGATCGCCCCAGCCGTCCGCAGTCGCTCGACCAGGCGCTCGGGCTCGCGCGTCTCCACGTGCAGGTGCTCGGGGGCATATGCGTTAGCCGCCTCGACGGCTTCGTCCCAATCGGCCGTGAGCACGATGAAGCAGTTCTTGCGCAGGCCCGTGCGGAT
>CBFCZG010000245.1:0-7136 GCA_965602375.1 uncultured Phycisphaerae bacterium
GGCCTCGTCGATCCCAACGATGTGCGTGGTCAGGCTAGCCACGTCCAACTCGCCGCGGCAGATCAGATCGAGACACATCCGCGCGTTTTCCTGCTCCTGCCCGGTGCCCGATGCCGGAGAAGCATGCCCGCAGCCGCGAAGCTGAAGGTTCCGCTTCTGAAAATCGGTGTACAGGTCGAGCGTCACGTCCTTGTGTACGCCGCCGAGCACCACCATCCGTCCGTCGTTGGCTGTAAACGTCGGGCACGAGGCGATCACACGCGGCGTACCGGTCGCATCGATCACGACGGGGGGCAGGTCATCGCCAATCCACTCCCTGACCACCTCGGCGAACCTCTCACGGGGCGGTACGAGCGTCAGATCGGCACCAAGTTGCTCAGCGAGTTCCAGACGCTTGGGCCACAGGTCGAGCGCCATCACCGGCACCGCACCGAGGCGTTTGGCAAAATACGTGGCGAACAGGCCGATCAATCCCTGGCCGAGCACCAGGGCGCCGCGTCCGGGTTCGATCTGCCCCAGCCGCACGCCTCGCAGCGATATCGTAGCCAGATGTGTATAGACCGCCTTCTCAGAGGCTACGTCGTCGGGCACATGGATCATGGCGCGGCCGGCGTCGGCACGCGCGTAGCTGATGTGCCCCATGCTCAGCAATACGCGATCGTCGACCTGCCACGAATCGACGCCCTCGCCCACGGCCGCGATGCGCCCGACGGCCAGGTAGCCTGTGTTTGTCGGATATCCTCGTTGGGCGCGGTGTGTGTCGAAAGCCCGCGACATCTCCGTGCCCGGTGAGATCAGCGTCTTCTCGGCGCGAACCACGACCTCGCCGGCGCCGGGGGCGTCGACCGACCATTCAGCAACCTCGATCTTGCCCGGCCCAGTGAATACCACGCGCCGCCCAGCAAACTCGCCTGCCATGACTTACTCCTGATTCTCGATGTCAGCCTCCCCTCCGTCGGCCGACACTGCACAGCCATCTTCACGGTACATACGCAAATGCATAGCGATGTTCGACATTGCCCTTCCACGTCATATGTTCCAACACAAGCCGGTTGTCTCGCGCAGCCTCGCCCGGCTCGAAACTGACCAATAGGAACCCGCCGACGCGCTCTGTGTTGCCGTACAGCATTTCGGTCCCTGGAATCGCGCCATCGCACCTGGCGGGGTCGTACACGAGCATATGCTCATCCGACAGCGCGCCGGTGCAGAACTCATGGTAGCCGCTCGGGTGGATGGAGTGATACCGCCAGTGGCGGTCGCCGCAGACGATGACGAAATTCCCGACCGCGTTGGCCCGCAACCAGTTGAAGAACTCCGTGCCTTCATGCCGGAAGCCGCGGGGGTTCACGTGATTATCGCGCTTACGGGCGTAGTCGGGCCCTACCATCGGCGTCGGACTGATAAGCACCTTGAACATCGCATCGCTGGCCAGGAGGGTCCGCTTCAGCCACGCCTTCTGCTCGCTGCCCCAGATCGTTTTTTCCGGGCCCTCCCTGTCGCGGTTTCGACTGCGATAGTCGCGCCCTTCCACCAGCCAGATCTGTAAGCCCTTGCCCCAGCGATACGTGCGATACGTGGGACTTTCAAGCGGATGGTGCTCCAGGAAGATGTCTATGCCCTCCTGGTGCGTGGGACTGCCTACTCGCGACCGGTTCCGGTAGCGGTCGGCATCGTCGAAGCGGTAGTCGTGGTCGTCCTTCTCCCAGTAGCCCGGCACCTGCCCATAGAAATCAACCAGAATGGGCAACGAGTAGGTGCGATGCCAGTGCATCCGCGCCGTCGAGACATCATGCCCCAACTCGTCGTAGTATACGTTGTCGCCCGTGGGCGTAATGAAGTCGATCCCCACCTTCAGCATCTGTCGGTAGCTGAAGAACCCCTCGTCGCTGTCGCGTCTCGGGAAGCGCTGACCGGTAATCGCCGCGAACCGCACCGGGGCCACGACGTCAGCCGCCGGGGCCGTGGCGAATTGACGCACCGGTCCGACCCGAACGTCCTCTCCGTCGGCGGCTGCGATGTGCACGCGGTAGTAATACTTCGTCGCCCGCGCCAGGTGGGTCACACGGACCTGGACGGTGTAATCCCGTTCGGCGTCGGCTAACTGCCAGTCGGTAAGCTTGGAGGCGGCAAAGTCCGGATCGGCGGAATACTCGAACCGAGCCCGCCCTGCCGAGCCGGCAATCGCCTGGCCGATGTCGCCCTTGGGTGCGGCCGTCAGGCGCGTGTGCAGGATGACCGAATCGGCCGTCACCTCGCCCGACTTCTCGCCCATGGCGTTGTATGGGATTGCAGGAATGGTGACCGGCTGCGTCCCCGTGCTCTGTGCGGGAGCCGAAAGGCCCAGCCCCGCCGCGAGAGAAACAAGCAGGCTCAACATGGCTTGCTCTCCGATTGGCCTATATCCAGAAAGTCCCCACTCCTGCTCATCCACTCATGCAAGGCTTTGTGCAGTTGCTGCTGAGTGGAGGCGACTTCCGCCTTACCGATCAGGTTCTCTCGCTCCAGCGGATCGTGCTCGAGGTTGTACAATTCGGCATGGTCGCCCTCGTTGTGGATGTACTTGTGTGAGGCGGTAATCGCCGCCCGCTGGAAGGATCCCCGGCCGGCGTTGCCGTTGAACTCGCTGTAGACCATCTCCCGGGTGGGCGATGCGGGGGTTTCGATAACGGGTCGAAGGGACATGCCGTCTCCGGCCTGCCAATCGATGCCGAGATAGTCGCATATGGTCGCGGGCACATCGACGTGGCTGGTCAGTTGGCTGCGACGCACGCCGCGACCGTTCGATCCCGCCCCCGGCGGTTTGATCAACAGCGGCACGCGGATCGCCTCCTCGTACATGCACATCTTCTGCCACATGCGGTGCGAGCCGAGCATCTCACCATGGTCGACCGTGAAGATCACCAGCGCGTCGTCCCACAGTCCTCGGCGCCACAGGGCCTCGACCACCTGCCCGATGCAACGGTCGGCCATCGTCACCAGGCCCAGATACGCCGCCCACACCTGCCGCCACTGCTCCATGGTTACCGTGGCACCCATAAACCCAGGCAGATTCATAAGTTGCGACGCAGGCTGGCCCGAGTAGCGCTGGCCCACATTGACGGGCAGTTCCAGCTTTGCCGGATCGTACAGCGTGTCGTATGGGGCGGGTACGGCCAGGGGCGGGTGCGGCGCCCATAGCAAGCACGCCAAAGCAAGCGGCTGACTTGTATCGGCTGACTCGATGAACTCCACCGCGCGCGTGCTGAGATAACTGTCGAAGAAATGCTCGGCAGGTAGAGGATGACGACCTGTCCGGGCGCTGGTGTACCAGTCGCAAATCATTCGCCCATTGATGAACTCCGGGCAGGGCGCTCGGTACTCCGTCAGCTTCGGCTCGGTCAGGCCGTTCGCCTGGAGGTACTCGCTGTAGTCCTGCTTGCCGATGAAGGTCGCCCCGTCGCATCGCTCCTGAAAGGACGGCTCGCTGAAGATGTGCTGCACGCCGATATGGCCAAGGTTGTACCCCTCGGCCAGCAGCCGCTCGAAAATCGTTGTGTATTCGGGCCGTAGCGTGCCGTACTGCCGCTCTTCGGGGATCCAGGTGTTGATCATGGCCCCCGATCGATGGGGATACAGACCGGTGGCCATCGCCGTCCGCGTTGGAACACACAGCGGACACGGTGAGTAATGACGGTCGAACACAATCGACTGGTCCGCCAGGCGGTCCAGATGGGGTGTATCGCACTGACGGTCGCCGTATGCCGCCAGCGTATCGGCTCGCTGCTGGTCGGTCATGATGAGAATCACATGCGGCTGCTTAGCCATCTTCATCCTCCAAAAGCCTCGTGTCGCCTCGACGCCGGCAGGTCCTTTGGGCGCCCATGCAGACCTCCCGAGTCTAGCGGCACCTCACCGGTCGTCAATTGCAGGGCCGCCCGTCTGTACCCACCGGGCGACGCGGCTATAATGCGACAGCGGGCCCTAACCACGTAAAACGGCTTCTGAGTCTGGCTGGACGCAACGATGGGCAAGAACCTTTTCCGGAAAGTCTGGGATCAGCACCTCGTTCGGATGCTGCCGAACGGTAAGGCGCAGTTGTTTATCGGGGCGCACATCATTCACGAGGTAACCAGCCCTCAGGCCTTTGCCATGCTGCGCGAGCGCGGGCTCGAGGTGGCCTATCCCGAGCGGACGTTTGCGACCCTGGACCACATTATACCGACGGATATGCGGCAGCGTCCCTGGCAGGACGAACTCGCCGAGCAGATGGCGGCGGCTTTGGAACACAACTGCCGAGAGTGCGGCATCACCTTCTTTGACGTCGCAAGCGGGTCGCAGGGCATTGTGCACATCATCGGTCCGGAACTGGGGATCAGCCAGCCGGGCATCACCCTGGCGTGCGGCGATTCGCATACGTCGACGCACGGGGCGCTCGGGGCGGTGGCGTTCGGCATCGGAACCAGTCAGGCGCGCGACATCCTGGCTACGCAGACGCTGGCCCTGGACCCGCTGAAGGTTCGTCGCATCGCGGTCAACGGCAGGCTCGGGCCGGGCGTATACGCCAAGGACGTGATCCTACAGATTCTCCAGACTCTGGGCGTCAACGGTGGGCTGGGTTACGCCTACGAATACGCGGGGGACACCATCGAGAACATGAGCGTCGAGCAGCGCCTGACGATCTGCAACATGTCGATCGAGGGCGGCGCCCGGGCCGCTTACGTCAACCCCGATCAGACGACGTTTGATTACCTGAAAGGCCGGCCCTACGCGCCCACAGGCAACGACTGGGACAACGCCGTCCAGCGCTGGCGCGACGTAGCGTCCGATCCGGACGCGAGCTACGACGATGAAGTCTCGTTCGACGCGGCTGCCATCCCGCCGATCGTCACGTGGGGGATCAATCCCGGGCAGTCGGTCGGCGTCGATGGCAAGGTCCCCGATCCCGACGCCCTGCCGGAGGACAGGCAGGACTCGGCCCGCCGTGCCCTCAAGCACATGCGCCTGGCGCCCGGCACACCGATCAAGGGAACCAAGATCGACGTCGCCTTCGTCGGAAGCTGCACCAACGGTCGCATAAGCGACCTGCGAGAGGTGGCGCGACACGTGAAGGGCAGGAAGGTGGCGCGCGGCGTCAAGGCGTTGGTGGTGCCCGGTTCGCAGCGGGTGCGGGCGCAGGCGATGGATGAGGGCCTGCACGAGGTCTTGATGGAGGCAGGATTCGAGTGGCGCGAGCCGGGCTGCTCGATGTGTTTGGGCATGAACCCCGACAAGCTCGTGGGCGATCAGATATGTGCTTCGTCGAGTAACCGCAATTTCATAGGCCGACAGGGCAGCCCGAAGGGGCGGACCCTGCTGATGAGTCCAGCCATGGTGGCGGCGGCGGCGGTGCACGGCGAGGTGGTCGACGTTCGCGAGGTCTTCGACTACGGCTCGACAGGCTGAGGGGATATCAGCCACGACGCAATCAGGAGCGTAAGCGACCGATGGCCCTGCAACCGATCAAGCAAGTCCGCGGCACGGGCGTTTACGTGCCCGGCGACGACATCGATACCGACCAGATCATCCCCGCCCGATTCATGCGGTGCGTTACATTTGACGGTCTCGGCGAGTACGCCTTCTACGACCGCCGCTTCGATCAGAGCGGCGCGAGCCTCGGCCATCCCCTCGACGATCCGCGGTTTGCCGGCGCCAGCATCCTCGTAACCGGCAGGAACTTCGGGTGCGGCTCGTCGCGTGAGCACGCCCCTCAGGCGATGTACCGCTTCGGCATCCGTGCAGTTGTGGGCGAGTCGTTCGCCGAGATCTTCCTCGACAACGGCATCGCCATGGGCATGCCGTGCGTCAGCGTCGGTCACGACGACGCGCGGCAGATCGGCCGGGCCGTCGAAGCCGACCCAAAGGTCGAGATCGTCGTTGATATCGAAGAAAAGATCGTCAAAGTCGGCGACCTTTCGATCGGCTGCACGATGCCGGAAAACGGTCGTCAATCGCTTCTGGCGGGCACGTGGGACGCCCTGGAGGTGCTGCTGACCGGGGCCGACCAGGCCCGGGCCCTCGCCCAGCGCCTGCCCTACTAGCTTGTCCCCGTGGGTGCCACTGGCGGCTCGCCCGCCAGTGCCCTGGACGGGATCTCGGCGCCGGACACCCTCTTCTATGCAGAAGCTCAAGCCATCGGGCTTGGCAAACCTCTCGAACTTACCTTCGTTAGCGGTTAGATTGCCCAGCCGAGGCGCCCGCTACGCGGGCCAGGTTGAACCTGCTACGTTTCACGTTCAAGCGAGGAGCTGGTCATGTTACGCAACGCTGTTTGTGTCGCCGGGATGTTGTGTCTGATTGGGGCGGATTGGGCACCGGCCGAGCCGCCCACCGCCGTCCTGCCGGTTACGGCCGACGTAGGCATTACCTCGGTTCGGGGCAAGATGCGATACAGCAACGCGTTGGGCCCGAGCACGGCCATCCGCCAGAACCAGAACTGGTCGGGCTTCGAGGCCAAGACGCTGCTGATGGCCTTCGATGCCAGCGCCATCAAGGGCTGGACCGTAAGTGAGGCCCACCTGAACCTTTATGTAGCCAAGAACGATCTGTATGGGCTGGGCCTGTGCACGGTGCTGGCGCCGTGGGAAGAGGGCCGGACACTCAACTGGACCGAGAGAGCGGGCTCGCCCTGCTGGGACTTCGTGCGCTGTCCCGAGCCCGGCGCCGAGCCCGGTGAGGACAACTGGTGGGCCTGGCCGGGAAGCGCCATCTACAGCGTGAGCTGGGCGCACCCATCGGCCCGCTACAGCCACGCGGGTCCGAAGGACCTCGTCCGCGGCAAGAGCGAGGATGGGCGATTCGAGCACCTGAAGGTGCCGGTCGACCCGGCACTGGTGGAGTCGCTCGCTATCGGGGCGTGCTACGGGCTGATCCTGACCGATGACAAGGGCCAGGTGGCCGAGTCGTACTCCTTGCTCGGGCCGGCCTACCCCTACCGCTATAACGAGGCTGAGGACCCCTGGATCTTCACCAACGACATACAGGAAAAGACGCTTCGCCCCACCCTCGAAGTAGTGGGTGAGGCAATCGACCAAACGCCGCCCTCAGCCCCGTCCGACGTGAAGGTGGCCGAGCGGAACGCAGGCGACGGGAGCATCGTCGTGACGTTTGTGGCGCCGGGC
>CBFCZG010000246.1:0-7117 GCA_965602375.1 uncultured Phycisphaerae bacterium
GCGTAGCCGACGCCGCCGAGAGCGGCGTGACCGTCACCGCCGAGCAGGTGCTCGACTTCTGTCGGTCGCTGCTGCACGTGCACGAGCAATACGCCCCGCTCGTCTATGAGGAGTTCTGCGGCATTGCCGAGGGCGCGGGCGTTTCGCTGCCGGCTCTGATGATGTGCAACGGGTTGACCGACATCCGCGACGCCGTCGTCGCACAACACGGCACGTCACGTCGCGCCGACGCCGGCGGGTGTAGCGCGTGGATGGTCGCCCCGGAAGCCACCTCCGACGGTCACGTCCTGGCCGGGCAGACCTGGGACATGCATCGTTCCGCCGAGCAATACGTCGTCGCCTTTCACCGCAGACCGTCCGACGGCCCGACAACGTTGGGCGTTACCACGGTTGGCTGCCTGTGTCTGGTGGGCATCAACGAGGCGGGAGTCGCCGTCGGCAACAACAACCTCAAACCGGATGACGCCGGCGTCGGTGTGATGTACCTGGCCATGATCACCCACGCGCTGGCGCAAACCTCGCTCGCCGCCGCCATCAACGCCATCACGCTCGCCCCGCGATGTAGCGGACACAATTACTATCTCGCCCACGCCGATGGTACGATGGTGAATATCGAGACCACGGCCAAGCAGTTCGAGGTCATCCATCCGGCCGGCGGCTTCTACGCACATACGAATCACTATCTTGTGCCTACCCTCCAGGTGCAACAAGAGGAAGACCCGAGCGAGTCGACGCTGTGGCGCCTCAATCGTCTCGAAGCGCTACTGTACGAGCACGCAGGCCGATTCGATCCGCCTACCATGATGCGAATCATGTCCGATCAGGCCGGTCAGGGTGACTGCAACATCTGCCGCACCGACCCGAACGACGACGGGCCGACGTGTGCGTCGATCGTCATGAGCCCGGCCACCGGCCAGATATGGGCCACCCACGGCCCGCCGAACTGCAACCGACCTGTCGAATTCAACCTCGTCTGACGCCGACCGGTTTGCTCCGGCCTGCGTGGGGTGGTACACTTCGGCTGCGGGCCTGGCTGTGGTACCCCTCGGCGTTTGAGGTAGGTGCGATGAGCATGTTTTCGGCTGACCGTCGTGAACAGACATGGGTCGTCAGCTTCACGCATAGCGAACTCGACGCCTTGGTCAGCCAGCAGTTGGCCGAGGAGCTGCAGAACCTAGCCGACAGGGTGGGCGGCGCACCCGTCGTGCTCGACATGACCCGGGTCAGCTTCCTGCAAAGCGAGGCCCTCGGTGCGCTGGTGGCGTTCCGCAACCAGCTCAAGGACCGAGGGGCCGCCGTGGCTGTGGCGGGTCCGAGTCCTCCCATACGCCGCGCCCTCCATATCACGCGGCTGGACGTCATTTTCGACGTGTACACGGACCTGGATGAGGCGTTGACGAATCTCCGGGCTCGCTAGAATGTCACCCGGACCGTGCGTTGTGCGAAACGGCCGGCGCGGCGCGCAAGATTGGCGTCTTCGGTTGTGAGCTGCGCGACACCGGCGTATCATCCCCTCGTGAAGATCGTCGCCGACGAAAACATTCCGTTTGTCCGACAGGCCTTTGAACCGCTGGGTGATGTGGTTACCGCTCCCGGTCGGCAGATGACCCCCGAGCAGGTCGCCGACGCCGACGCGCTGCTGGTTCGCTCGGTGACCAAGGTCAACGCTGAACTGCTCGACGGCAGCACGGTCCGGTTCGTGGGCACCGCCACCATCGGGACGGACCATCTCGATACGACGTACCTCGACCGACGCGGCATCACATGGGCGGCTGCCGCCGGGTGCAACGCCAATTCGGTCGCCGAGTACGTGGTCGCCGCCCTGTTGGTGCTCGCGCGCCGCGATGGCTTCAGGCTGGCGGACAAGACGCTCGGTGTGGTTGGTGTAGGCAACGTGGGCAGCCGGGTCGTCCGCTATGCCCGAGCGCTCGGGATGACCGTCCTAAAGAACGACCCACCACTGCAACGACAGACCCACGATCGTCGCTTCGTTCCCATCGAGCGGATATTCGAAGCCGATCTGGTCACGCTGCACGTTCCGCTTACGCGGCAAGCGAAGGATGCTACCTGGCATATGGTCGATGCCGACTTTCTGAGCAGGCTGCGGGCCGACGCCTATCTGCTCAATACGTCGCGCGGTGCCGTGGTCGACGGCGCGGCCCTTCGAAACGCTTTGCAGCAGCAACGCCTCGCCGGCGCCGTCCTGGACGTCTGGGAGAACGAGCCCGACATCGACGTGGAATTACTCGAGCTCAGTGCGCTGGGCACGGCTCACATCGCGGGATACTCGTTCGACGGCAAGGTCATCGGTACCAGGATGATCCGCGACGCGGCCTGCCGCTGCTTCGGCCTGTCGACCGAGTGGGACCCGCGCCCGCTCATGCCCCCACCCGCCACACCGCAGCTTCAGGTCGAAGCTTGTGGCCGGGACCCGCAGGACGTTGTCGCGTCGGTCGTGGCGTCGATTTACGACATTGAGAAGGACGATGCAGACCTTCGAGCTGTCGGAGGGTTGCCACTCGATCAGCGCGGCAGCCACTTCGATCGCCTGCGCCGCGACTATCCCATTCGTCGCGAGTTCGGCACCACGCGAGTGATCGTGCCGCCAGATCAGCGGGGCCTGGCTCCCATATTCGAAAACCTGGGGTTTCTCGTCGGATAAAGCGCCCGCAAAGCCGCCTCGCCGCCGCCCGTTCGCTACGGCAAGTCCAACGACCACGGCACGCTGGATACGTCGGTCAATGGCGCCGCTCGCACAACTTCGCTGGTGACAGCGTAGACATCCGAATCGACGAAAACGCTTCGCGTCCAATCCTGCCCGTCGCTCCACCACCCGCAGTACATCGGTGCCTCATCCTGCGTGGCGATGCGCCCGAGCAGTACGAAGCCGTCGGCCGGCGTGACGCGGTAGACATAGAGGCCGCGGAACGTCGGTTCGCCCAGGATGGGCCCGCCGGGTCCGCCCTCGCTCAGGCAGATGGGCACCGCCAGTGCGTCCTGGTCGGCAAAGTAGTTGAACGCATGATGATCGTTCAGCGCCTCGCTCTCGGTTCCTCGCGTGCCCAGCACGACACGGTCGAGAAGCTGCGGGTCGTTGGGTTCAGACACGTCGAACAGGCACAACTGCACGCCCTGGTACCACACCATCTCGCCGTCGAGGTCGGCGTCTTTCCCGAGCGTGATCAGATGATCCTCACCCATCGGATGGATGTACTCGCCGTAGCCGGGCACCTTCAGTTCGCCGACCGCGCGCGGATCTGCCGGGTCAGACAGATCGAGCACGAACAGCGGGTCGACCTTGACGAACGTGATCAGGAACCCGCGATCGCCCACGAACCTCGCGGCGTATAGGTCCTCACCCGGTGCCAGCCCGTCGACCATGCCCACCTCTACCAGCGAACTGCCGTTGTCGCCCAGCACGTGTACCTGGGTGCGAAGCGTGTTGGCGCCCTGGCCACCCATCCAGCCGACAGTCGTAGCCACCCTCAGGTAACCTTCGTGCTCGCCCAAAGAGAACGAATTGAGTACTCGTCCCGTCACGCTGCCGCTGCCGACGTAGGCCACCTGGTCGCCGGTGATGTCAAACTTGTGGAAGACGGTCGTCTGACGAGGGGTGTTGCCGTAACCATACTTGCTGTCGGTCAGATACAGCGCCTCGCGTGAGGCGTAGACCACCTCCGCGTCGCCGAGGACCGACGTGCTTTGTGGGTCCGCCCCCAGGTCGTCCAAATCCACACTCACGATGGACGTGATGCCCACGCCGTCCGGTGTTACCGGGTGGTAGAAATCGTCGTGCCGCCCCATCGCCTCAAAGCGGCCGCCACCATCGTCGATGTACTGCTTGGGCCGCCACGCGTCGGCGTCCTGTGGGGCGACGTCGTAGGCATACATCGTCAGAATCAGACGCAGTCGACCTTCGATGCGACGCGACGTATTCAACCACCCGTCGAAGACCATCGATCGGACGGCCGTCGGCTCGGCTACGTCGCTGACGTCAAACACCGTCACCGCCGTTTGCCCGTCTGCGGCGAATGCAAAATGCTCGCCCGGCACGCCGCTCACCGATGACAGGACCACCGCCTTGCCGTCATAGAGGTACATGGCCTCGACTTGGCCGGGCACGTCGGCCTGACCCACGACCGTCAGGTCCTCCGGCGGGCGGGCCTTGACGATCCTCAACTGCCCCTCGGCGGCGATGAAGAGGTCCACCCCATCGGTCTTGACCACGTCGGCCTCATCGACGCCGGCCTCCTGAAGGTTGGTGTCTGAGAAGGAGTCCGACCCGTCCTGCCCATCGCCGGTGGCCTCGGGCGCGGCTGCCCCGGGCATAAGCATGAACAGCCCGATCCCGTCCATCGCGCCACCGCCGCGACACCGCCTCGCCATCTGCCCCTGCTCGAGGAAGTAGCGTTGAAGCTCGTCGGCCGAGCCGAACTGGATCAGCCCCGCAACCGACTCTTCCGTGGGCGGGCAGCACCCGCCGCCAAGTTGCCCGTCGCACGCCAGCGGCGCCACCGCCACCGCCCAAAGCACCGCCATCCGACGCATACGCCACCTCCGCGATTTCCGTGCAGTGTTTCCCCGGGACCGACACCGGGCCGGCCGAGCTCCAGCGCGAGACGGCACTGCCATCGTGTCCGCTCGTCTTAAGCTTAGACGCCTGGAGGGTCAATCTGCTGAGGAGAATGCTGGTACGGACCAGAAGGACAGCGTATGGGGTGGGCAGTGGGGTCCGGCGTCTACAGCTCGCTGGCCAGCCGTCGATCGATGTCGTGGAGGATGGAGCGGGCTTCGGCCAGTCGGCGGGCCTTCATTCGGTCGTCGCTGCGAACCCGCCGCAGCTCCGTACTGACCTGATGCACGCAAGTGGCTGCTCGCTGGCGATAGGCCACCAGTTCCTCGACCTGACGCTCGAGGTTGGCGTTGGTCTGCTGGGCGGCGCGGATCTGGCCCTTCAGCACCGAGACACGAGCGCTGCGTTCGCGACCGACCGCTCGCAGCTGCCGCTGGATCTCGTCCGACCGCTGCTGATGCTGCCGCAACTCCTGCTCGCTGCGTCGGATGTGCTCGCGAAGCTCGCTGATCGTGGCGTCACGCCGGTCCACCTGCTGCTGGAGTTCGAGCAACTGCATCCGCTCGGCTTCGAGCCGGGCAATCTGCTGATCGAGCTGGAGGTTGACCTCCTCGAATTCTGCCGCCCGCTTGTGGGCCACGGCCAGCTCGTCGCGAAGGCGATCCCGCTCGGCGATGAGTTGGAGGTTTTGCAGGTGGATCTGCTCGATGCGTTCAAGGCTTCGCCGGCCCAGCATCTGCACATCACGCCGCACGTGCCGCGGCCCGGCGGCGGTGGGTTCGTCCAACGTGGGATCGTCCGCTTGCTCGCCCTGAGCGTCTTGCTGATCGCCAGGCGGCGTGGCGCCGAGAAGCTCACGCTGCTCGGCCAGCTCCCGCAGCTTGGCTACCTCAGGATCGGGCGGAACCCGCGAAGCGGTCTGAGGTTCAGACATGGATCGCTGCCTCATCTGCCATAGCGTCAGCCTCCCGGCCGACAGGGCCCGCGGCGCACTAGGACGGCCGCGTCTTCCCCTGGATTCTCGGCACTTTGTGGCGGTTAGTTGAAGGTCGCCAGCTGTTTCCGTCCGCCATTATCGGGGCCCTGCGACCGGCGTTTGGCTGGTCGTAACTGTCAGAATGACAGACCTAAAGCCCCCCATCGCCCAGGGATAAATCCTATGTCCTTCATTAATAGATACTTATGACGTCTCGCGGTCTGGCACGAACCTTGCATGGAGTTTGGGGTAGAATATGAAAAGACCCGATAATTCCTCCAAGGAGACACAGCCATGCTGGGCTTCTTCATCGATCTACCGTACCTGGTGATGCTGGCCCCGACGATGATCCTGGCGATCTGGGCTCAGGCGAAGGTGAAGTCGGCCTATGCGCGGGCCAGCCGCATGCCGGCTGCATCCGGGCTGACCGGAGCTCAGGCCGCTGCGCAAATACTTGAATCGACAGGGGCTTACGACGTTTCGGTCGAGGCGACGCGAGGCTTCCTGTCCGACCATTACGACCCGACGAAAAAGGTGCTGCGGCTCAGCCCGGACGTCTACCAGGGCCGGTCGCTGGCGTCGCTGGGCATCGCCGCCCACGAGGCCGGCCACGCCATACAGCACCGGAACCATTACGCCCCGCTGGCGATTCGCAACGGCCTGGTCCCCATGGCCTCCATCGGCAGCAACATGGCGCTGTTCATCTTCATGGCCGGTCTGATGATGTCGTACATGGGGGTGCTGTTCGGCCGGGGCCTTATGATTGCCGCCATCGTGCTCTTTGCAGCGGTGGTCCTTTTCCAATTGGTCAACCTGCCGGTCGAGTTCAACGCCAGCAGTCGCGCCAAGCAGGAACTGCTGCGTCTGGGCATGGTGGGCCAGCGTGAGGTCGGCGCGGTTTCCCAGGTGCTCAACGCGGCAGCCCTGACCTACGTGGCCGCCACAGTCGGGGCGATCATGACGCTGTTGTACTTCCTGCTGCGCTCCGGCCTGCTTGGAGGCCGAAGCGACTAGCACGACGACCGCGCGATTGACGGCACCGGTCGCGGGCCGGATCATCGGCGGCGATGGGCCCGATCCACGAGCCAATTGAGCTGTCCGACGGCTACCGGGCGCATGCCCGGTGGTGGTTGCCCGACGCGCCGATCGGGGCGGTGCTGTATCTTCACGGTATCGAGTCGCACGGGGGTTGGTTTGAGGCGTCGGCGTCGCGGCTGGCGGCTGCGGGGTTTGCCGTGCTGCTGCCCGACCGTCGCGGCAGCGGTGCCAACCGGCAGGACCGGGGGCACGCGCGGTCGGCTGGCCGGCTGCTTGCCGACGTGGCCGAGCAAATTGCGCTGTTGCAATCGCGGGTGTCTGCTCGGGACGTGCATTTGCTGGGGGTGAGTTGGGGAGGCAAGCTGGCGGCGGCGTACGCGGCCCGCGGCTTGGGGCGCATCGCCTCGTTAACGTTGATCGCCCCGGGACTGTTCCCCCGAGTCGACCTGCCAGCCGCGCAGAAACTGCGGGTTGGCGTGGCGGCGATGTTCGCCGCCTGAGCTTCCTCATCTTTTTTATTACAGGAGGTG
>CBFCZG010000247.1:0-7077 GCA_965602375.1 uncultured Phycisphaerae bacterium
CAAGGTAGCCGAACCCGAGGCTGTCGGGCGCGACTCGCCCCCGGCAGCCTCGGTTGTTTCATCGGGCAGACAGGCGCCGACAGCGGATGCGACTGCTGCCTGACATCTATAGTCCTGGCTTTGATGAAAGGCGTTGTCTGTCAGATCGGCGACGGCATGCCTGTGGTGCGTCGCGCCGCCCACCCCGTCGCGTGCAGACGATGGAGCATTGGTGTCGACGGGCTTGAGGACTTGCGGAGATCGCTCGGCGGGGGCATGATTTGGCGGTTGTCGCTTGGATCTTTCCGATCTGACTGGGGCGCGACGTGGCGGGAGCGGCGTGATGAACGTGGTTTCGATCATGGCCCACCAGGATGACGAGATGGGTTGTCTCGGTACGATGCTCAAGTGCCGGGCGCGGGGCGATCCGTTGCACTTTGTTACGCTGACCGATGGTTCGAAAGGCTTCGTCCAGAATCCGGGGATCGCACAGGCCGAGGCTGCCCGCATCCGACATGAGGAGATGAACAGCCTTGCATCGGCCGTCGGCGCGACGTATACGAGTTTGGCGCAGCCGGATGAGTTTCTCTATGACACGGCCGATCTGCGGATGATGCTGATCGAGGCAATCCGCAGCCGTCTCACGGATCTGATCTTCACCCATTTCAGTGACGACTACAATCAGGATCATGTTACGGTCTGCTCGCTGGTGCGACACTGCGCGATGCATTCGTGTTTGCCGGTCTTGCCGACCGCCTCGCCGCCGCTAGCCGGGCATCCGGCCGTGTTCATGGTCGAGCCGCACGGCCCCTTCGCCTTTGTGCCCACGCACTACGTCGATATCAGCGACGTCGAGGAGCAAAAGGCCGCCTTGTTGCGGTCGCACGCGTCGCAAGAGGAGGCTATGATAACGGCCTTGGGAACGGGTCTGGGCCAGTACTGTGCGATCACGAGCCGTTTCCGCGGACAGCAGGTGGGCTGCGCTCACGCGGAAGCTCTTGTGGCGATGCGGGCCCGCGGCGCCGTGAAGGCCCGATCCGTGTTGCCGTAACGATACGTCGATCATGCAGAATATCCACTCGCATACGTGGGACCAGGCCCTGCACCTTCAGGCGGCCACCGTCAGGGAAGCGGACCTCTCGCGCGGACATCCGCTGGATCTGACCGTCCGGTTCGACGCCTTCATGGCGGATATGGCCAGATTCGATCGCGTCGTTGTGTTCGGTATGAAGGCTCGCCGCACCGGCTACTGGGTGCCGGATGAGTACGTGGCTGAGTTCGTGGCCAGAGCGCCGCACAAAATGTTGGGCTTTGCCGCCTGTGATCCGACACAGGACGATTACATGGATGAACTGGTCCACGCCGTCGAGGATCTGGGCTTGGTGGGGCTGAAGCTTGGTCCGATCTATGCAGGTTTCGATCCGCGAGACGATCGCTGCCGGTGCGTCTACGAATACTGCCAGAATCGCAGTTTGCCGGTCTTGTTCCATACCGGGACGACGTTCAACCGCGAGGCACCGCTTGGGTTCAGCCGTCCGTGGCTTTTCGACGAGGTGGCCATCGAGTATCCGGAGCTGCGGATGGTGCTGGCCCATCTGGGGCACCCGTTCTACGACGAGTGCCTCGCCGTGATCCGGAAGCACCCGCACGTGTACGCGGACATCGCGGCGCTGCACTATCGCCCGTGGCAGTTCTACAACATGATGATTCTCGCGCAGGAGTATAAGGTGACGCACAAACTGCTGTTCGGTACCGACTATCCATTCGCCATGGCCGACGAATCGATAGAAGGTGTAAGGAACGTCAACCGGATCATCGGCGACAGCTCCTTGCCGCGCGTCTCGGCCGAGCTGATCGAACAAATTCTGAACCGGGACGCGCTGGCCCTTCTGGGGATTCAACGATGAAAGCGCTTCAGTTACAGTCTGTCGGCCGACTTGAGCTCGTGGAGACCGAAGCGCCCGCGATTCGCGCTGACGAGCTGTTGATCCGCACCGGCGCCGCGACCATCTGCACGTCGGATCTGAACGACATTCGCTCCAATCCCTTCGACATCCCACTTCCGACGGTCATGGGCCATGAGGGTGCGGGAACGGTTGCTGAGGTCGGCAGCAACGTGACGGGCTTCAAGCCAGGCGACCGCGTGGCCACGCATCCGGTCCACCCGTGCGGTGAGTGTTCGAATTGCTCGCGAGGTATGGGGCACCTGTGCAGCTCGATGGGACATTTTGGCCTGAACATGCCCGGGACGTTCGCTGAGTATTACGTCGTGCGCCAAGACCGGGCGCGAGTGTTGCCGCAGACGGCATCCGTTCAGGTTGCCTGCTTGGCCGAACCGATCTGCGTGTGTTTGCAGGCGCTGCATCAGGCTCAGGTGGCAGAGGACGATCCTCTTCTGATCCTTGGGGACGGCCCGTTTGGCGTGATCATTGCGAGGCTGGCCGTTGCGTACGGCCAGGAACACACGGTGATCGCGGGGCATTACGACTTCCGTCTTTCGTTCGCGCGCGACGTTGTTCGGGTCAACACGACGCAGCTTGCCGACCCAATCGAACGCTTGCGTGAATGTGCTTCCGATGCGGGCTATGGTGCCGTGATTCTGGCTGTGGGCTCGGCCGAAGCCGTCCGGATGGGCCTGGCGCTGTTGCGCCCCAAGGGCAGGCTTGTACTTTTTTCGGCGGTTCCGTCCCCAGCGCCGATCGACCTTGTGGCGGTACACGTGCGAGAGTTGGAGATCGTCGGCGCATGCAACGACGAAAACCGGTTGGACGAGGCCGTCGGTTTGCTCACGGACGCTAAACTGGCTCCGGCGGAGCTGGTCACTCACGAGTTTGCTGTTGAGGCCTATCGAGAGGCCTTTGAGTTGGCGAGCAGCGGACACGCCGATGCAATGAAAGTTGCCCTGACGTTTGGAGACCGACGCACACGATGAAGATCACGGACGTGGAAGTCATCATCCTCGACACGGGAAAGGATTATGCCGATCCGTCCGAAGCGGGTGAATCGCACGGCGTGCGGTTCGTCTGTCTTCTCCGGGTGGCCACCGACGAGGGAATTGTCGGCTGGGCCGATGTGGAGACTCAACCTCATGTCGCCAGGGCGATTGTGGAGGCGCCTTCGGGCGGGCAGGTCGGTTTCGAGTCGATCCGTGCGGCGCTGATTGGCGAGGACCCGCTCGAGCGCGAACGACTATGGCAGAAGATGTATCGTTACCTGGCTTACTACGGCCGCGCGGGCGCCGGCATGCACGTGATCTCTGCGGTGGACCTTGCGCTGTGGGATATTGCTGGCAAGGCTTTCGGCAAGCCCGTCTGGGCGCTGCTGGGCGCAAAGTACCGTGACAGGGTCAAGGCGTATGCGTCGACATTGTTTCGGCCGACCGCAGACGACATGAAGCGGGCGGTGGCCGGTTACGTCGAGCAGGGCTTTCGAGCGATCAAGTTCGGCTGGGGTGTGTTCGGATATGATCTGGCGCTCGATGTAGCGCTCGTCAAGGCAGCCCGTCAGGAGGCGGGCCCCGATGTCGATCTGATGGTCGATGGCGGCTGGTTTGGCGTCTCGCACGACAATCCGTTTAAACCACGCCCCATCAAAGAGTGGATTCGCCTTGTGCGTCACCTGGAGGAACTGGAGGTCCTCTGGCTGGAGGACTTCCTGCATCCGGAGAACTTTGAGGGGTATGCAGCTGTCGCGGAGGTGTCGACAACCTTGCGAATTGCGGCCGGCGAGCAACTGGCGGGGGTTCGCCAGTTCAGCCGCGCGGCTACCGAGGGCAAGCTCGACGTCCTTCAGCCAGACTTGAGCCGGTGCGGAGGTTTGACGGTCGGCAGGCAGGTTGCGGATTTGGCGACGCAATTGCAGATCGAGTGTGTGCCGCACGCCTGGCTTACCGATCTGCTCAAGGCCGCCTCGCTGCACCTCAACGCCTATCTGATGCATTCGCTGTATCTGGAGTACAACGTCTCGTCTTCGGCAGTCTTGCGCGAACTGTGCGCCGGTCCCATCGAGAGGGTCGACGGCTTTGTCCCGGTGCCCGATGCGCCCGGGCTGGGTGTGACTGTCGACGAGGGCGTTGTGAGGCGCTTCCGGGTGCAACCGTCGGGCTGACGCCGTGATCCTGCGACTACTGCACCGGACAAGCGACGCAGCCGTCGATGGACGTCTAATCGCTCACAGAGGACCCTTCGATGAGGGATTTGATCATACTGGGAACGGGCGTGCATGCGCGAGAGATGGCCGAGATTGTGGAGCGTGTGAACAGTGTGGAGCCTTCATGGCGACTGCTCGGGTACATAGCCGCCCCCGATGGTGCGCGCCACGTGGGCAAGGTGTTCAATGGCCATTCGGTGCTGGGCTGCGCAGACTGCGTCGCCGAGTACCCCGACGCCTGGTTCATCCCGGACAACGAGTTTCCTGCGTCCGTTGACGTGCCTCGCGAAAGGCTGGCCACCCTTATCGATCCGTCGTGCTTCGTTTCGCGGACGGCAAGCATCGGCGAAGGCTGTGTTCTATACCCCAACAGCTTTGTTGGCCTCCGTGCGGTACTGCGGAACAGGATCTTCGCGCTAAGCGGCAGCGTCGTCAATCATGATGACACGCTGGAGGACCGGGTGGTCCTGTGCAGCGGGGTGATTCTGGCTGGAGGCGTGCACATCGAACCCGACTGCTATCTGGGTCAGGGATGCATGATCCGCCAGAATCTGCGTGTCGGCCGGGGTAGTCTGATCGGTATGGGCAGCGTTGTGGTAACCGACGTTCCGCCTCACAGCGTCATGGCGGGCAATCCGGCACGCAGACTGAGAGATCGGAACGACAAAGGCCGCTGAAGCAGGGCGCGGTGGCGGTAGGGCGGATCGGGGTCTCACTCAGCGAGACGCACGCTCGGGTCGACGAAGAATCTCGGATCGATGGTTTCGTCGAACTGGACGCCGATTTCGTAGACCTCAGCCCTGACATAGCGGGAGCGACTTATGATTCCGGTAACATGCTGATCCTGTGCGTGTCTGTCGACCAGACGAACCTGGCAGCGCGTGCCGACGTGCAAGGGGTTCGTGTGCAGGAAGGCGACACCACCGGCACTTAAGTTCCTGGCAGAGACGAAGAGCGTGGCCTCTTCGTCACTGTCAAACAGCGTAACGCATATACCTCGTACTCGGTACCGGTAACGTTCGTGCCTGCGCCGGGATCGCAACATCCGGTACAGTCGTTCATGAGGTTTGCTGTCCTGATCCAACTGGTCGAGGATCTCACCCACGTCTGCGGTGTCGAGCCTGCCTCGTATACAAATGGCTTTCTGTAGGGAACGTATCACCGCGCACCTCAGCCGCTGCCGACAATGGCCTTGGAGTTGTATATCGGCTGTTTGCCCTCGCAACTTCGCCTCCGGCCGACGCCGGATCAAGGCTTTTGAAGGGCGGGGCAAGAAGTCTGCACCCGAAGCATAGGGTTACTACTTAGCTCAACACGGCAGTGAGCGCCAGGCGTCGTGGCCGGCCCCATAATTTCGGAGTCGCCTCGACCACGCTGCAAGCGCCGCCGCGGTTCAGCCGCTGGAACGGGTCGGCGTAACGGACCCACAGGGCACGCATTTCGACCTTAGTGCCTTTGGGCTAACCCGTTTTGACCCGACCCGGGCGCCTCGAGTCCGACTTGTCTTGCAACACGTAGGGCATTTTGGTTAACATGAATCTAGCTCTCTACGGTGCGAGTTTGCATGGCCAGAGGAAGGTCGGGGCGACCAGGAGGACCTGCCGTGATCGCGGCAGGCCGGTTGTTTGACTAAGCCGCGGGGCTTTGAAAGGTAGGGGACGATCATGACAACGCAAGTGTGGGCCAGGCGCGGCCCGGCGCGGACGTTGGCAGTCTCGGTCGCGGTGTGGGTCGTTTTGTGCGGTTCGGCCGACGCGGTCGAACTCCTTTATCAGGGCGCCTTCAAGCTGTCGAGTGCGTTCGACTGGGGGGGCAACGCGATGGCGTACTGCCCCGACGGCGACGGGGGCAACGGCTCCCTATTTGTGACAGGTCACGTATGGTATGGCCGGATCGGCGAGGTGACCATCCCCACACCTGTCATCACTTCCGACCCGGCGGCGCTGCCCGAGGCGACGACGTTGATGTCCCCGGATGTAAGCCCGGGCGCCACGGGTGGGCTGGAGTACCTGCCCGCTCTGATAGGGCAGACCAGCGGGAAGCTCTATTTCGGTACGGACGGCTATGGAGACAGATTCGGCTACTGTGACTTGGATATCACCAACGTGATGGGGCCCTACCCGTTGGGCGGAACCGACCAGCGGGCCGTGGGTCATTACATCTCCGCAATTCCGCAGGCCTGGGCTGCCACGTACGTGCCCGGCAAGTTGCTGGCGACCGGTTTTGGCTGGGGCACCTATGGTAAGGGCCCGCGCCTCATCGCATACAACCCCATCTCCGGTGGAGCCGAGCTGGCCACCACAACGCTGCTCCAGTACGACGCCACAAATCCGATGCCCGGGTATGTGGATGGCGACTTGTGGGAGGCCTCGGCCTGGCTGGACTTGGGCGGCGGCGGCGGAGTGGCTCTTGTCGCGGGTACCAAAGTCATCGATACCGCAGCCGAGGCTGCCATCCTGATCTATGAAGCCGCCGACCTGGCCGCGGTAGCGCTCGGACAGATGCAGCAATGGGGACCCGAACCGACGGTCCTCTCCGTGCAGGAGCACATGTTTGTCAACGACCGGATCCACGGCATGGCCTACGACGCCGACAACCAGTTGGTCTACGCGGCAGAGTACGTCGGGGGCGGTCCTGAGTATATACACGTCTGGCAGGTCTCGCACGACCCGCCTACCGCGGTAACCGACTTGGCTGCTACGGGCGTCCGCGACTGGTTTATGATTGAGCTAACTTGGTCGGCGCCCGGCGACGACTATGGTCCCGGCGGTCGGGCGGCCAGTTACGACTTGCGGTACTCCATCAGTCCCATAGACGAAATGAGCTGGGACAGCGCGAGTCAAGCTGATGGCGAACCCATTCCCGGCGACCCCAGCACATCCGAAATATGCCAAGTCACCGGTTTGTCGGCGGCGACGACGTATTATTTTGCGGTCACGTCGGCCGACG
>CBFCZG010000248.1:0-7061 GCA_965602375.1 uncultured Phycisphaerae bacterium
GTCCGAAGGTCGGCCTTCGCCTCGCTGCTCAGCCATGTTACGAACGTTGTCCGCAGTGCGTGGCGGTCGAGGGTGCGCCCTTGGTCGTCCGCGATGGCGATTTCCGCCCGCTTGAGGTCCGCCTTGAACGTGGTGAGTGTTGGCACCGTCCTGAAAACCCGGTCGGTAGGCTGGGCGAAGGGCGGTCGCATCTGCCGCAACGCGTCGGCCAGTTCCCTGTGCAAGGGGATGGGATCGGAGCGCTTGCTCTTGGTGGTCTCGGCTCGCGGGATGATTGCTGGCTCGTCGCTGTCGAGGTCCAGGTCGCGCCATTGCAGGGCGCGAAGCTCGCCAACCCGGAGCCCGCTTAGCATCTGCGTCCGGTAGAACATGGCTCGCTTGGGTGCTACCTCCAGGAGCCTTCGCGCTTCGTCCGGCGTTAGGGCGCGGCGGACCTTGCGAACATCGCCGCGACGCTGCCGCGAGGACCGGTTTTCTGACAGGGTAGCGCTCTGGGGGTCATTACACCCGTGGGATAGGTCCAATCTGGTGTCCTGCCGCTGTGCTGGCAGGCCGTTGCCGGCCGATAGCCTGGGTCGTGGCAGAGGCCACCAGGACTTCAGAGCTGACGGGTCTCACGCCGAACTTCGCTTACTTATGTATTGATAGGTATCTATGAATACTTTTGCCGAGATCAATTTCTTGCTTGACGACGAGGAGACACTTGATTATTCATTGTATATTCTTTGGCGGTGGTCCGCAGTCGCTTGGGCCTGTCTGTTTCCGACGTATCTGATCTGGGGCAGAAATAGGATTGTGCAGTAGTTGAGGTGGCCTTGGGCTGCTTCCTTGCTGTGTTGGTCCGGGATGGATACGGGCTGTCTGTTGGGCCCGGTGAAGCGATAGAGCAGGCTCTCAGCGACTCTACCGTTCGGCGCGACACGTCGGGGCCAATCTGTGTGTCGCCGGACGTGGTGCGGTGGCTTTTTTTCCATTTTGTGGATGCGAATCGTCGAAGGTAGGTGGGTTTCCTGCCTCCACTGGATGTGCGGTTGGATTGGCGCAACGCGGCATTCCCGATTATTTCGGATGGTGGCAGGGGGAAGGTGTGCCCATCCGGACTGTCTGTGTGCGCGATGCAAGTCATGAACAGTACTGAGTTTGGGATAGGTCTTTCTGAATCGGAGGATATCCGATGCGTACGACAATGAGTTGTCTTGTGATGGCTTCAATGTGGCTGCTGCTGTGCGGGGCGGTCGCCAGCGCGGCCCCCAATCCGACGCTGACGGCCATACCCGAGAACACGGCGCTCGATCTGGGCGCATTCACGCCAGAGACGCCTGCGGGCTCGTCACACAATGCGAACAAGGTAACCGACTACAGCGGTTTCACGTACGAACCGGCGGGACACCAGATGTTGCTGTTCGGCGGCGGCCATGCCACCACGCACACGGACACGGTGTACTCCTTCAACTTCCAGACACTCGCATGGGATAGCCTTTACACGCCTGTGCCTGCATCCCACTATGACGTCGCCAACTACAATGGCACCTATTGCGCCTGGGAGAACCGTTCCAATCCCTCGATGACGGCGGTGGCGCGACACACGTACGACATGCTGGTCGTGCCGGGCAGCCGGGGGACACTCCTGATGTTCCACCGAGGCTCGGGCACGAGTTCGGAAGTGACGGCGGAGGACTTCGGCGGCACGAGCTATCCGGGGAGCCCGTACCTGCCGGAGTACAACGTTGCAGGGACCTCCTGGCGCTGGATAGACGACGGCGCCAACTCGCCGCCGAGCGGTTACGGGAATGCCGCCTATGAGTACGACCCGATTTCCGACAAGGTTATCGCCGTGGCCAGTAACGGTATCTGGACCTACGACCCCGATACAGAGAGTTCCAGCCAGGTGGTCAGCTTCAGTCAGAGCGCCATGAGCTACGCCAACGACCTCGTCTACTTCTCGCCCAATCAGAAGATGTACTACATCGCCCGCGGCTCGCCGGTGCGGGTGTGGGAAGTGACGCTGGACCGGACCTCCTGGTCGAACTCGACGGCTGTCGAAGTCACCGGCATGACCGGAGCGCCCAACGCCCAGGAGACCGGCTGGGCATATGACAGTGCCAATCAAGTCATAGGCGGCGGCGTCAACAGCGGCATGTTCTACGCCTACGACCCCCTTACCAAAGTGTGGTACTCCAATACGATAACCGCCGACAGCGCGGGCGGGTATACGGTAGGGACGCAGCACTTTCATGCGATTGACTACGATCCGGTCGATTCAGTCTTCATATTCGTGGCTGATGGTTCCGGCGGCAGGCGCACCTGGGCGTACCGATACGAGTACGGCACGGTGCAGCCCTCGGTCCAGTTCGCGCAAGGCAGCTCGAGCGGCGACGAGGCCGTCACGCCGGCGAGCCTGAGCGTCTCGGTAAGCCCGTCCTCAAGCGATACGGTGACGGTCGATTACGCGGTCACCGGCGGCACGGCCACCGGCGGTGGTGTGGACTACACCCTGGCGTCCGGCACGCTGACGTTCGATCCCTACGACACCAGCGAGACGATCGACATTACCGTTGTCAACGACGGCCTTGTCGAGGCCGACGAGACCATCCAGGTGACGTTAAGTAACCCGACGAACGCCACGCTGGGCGGCGTGACCGTTCACACGTACACCATCAACGACAATGACGCGTTGCCGACGGTCCAGTTCGATTCGACCAGTTCCAGCGGCGACGAGGCCGTTACGTCGGCGAATCTGGCGGTCTCGCTAAGCCCCTTTTCGAGCGATACGGTGACGGTCGATTACGCGGTCACCGGCGGCACGGCCACCGGGGGGGGGGTGGACTACCCCCTGGCGGCCGGCACGCTGACGTTCGATCCCTACGACTCCAGCGAGACGGTCGACATCACCATCGTCGACGACGGTCTGGTCGAGTCGGGCGAGACGGTCCAGGTTACGCTGAGCAACCCGGCGAACGCCACATTGGGCGGCAACACGGTGCACACCTACACCATCACGGACAACGACAGCCCGGGGGGCGATCTGGTCACGTCGGTGGTCATCAAGGAAATGGACAACGTTACCACTGCCGACTATCCGGTGACGCTGTCGATGATCTTCAAAGAGGGCGACGTCGCGTCGAACGTGACGGCGGAGGTCGGGGCCCAGCAGCTTCAGACGCAGACCGACGTCAAGATCCGCTGGGGCGACAACAGCGTCAAGCACGCGCTGGTCTCCTTCCTGATTCCCCAGGTGCCGGCCAGCGGGCAGGTTACCGTGGACATCCTTGACGGCGGGACCAACTACAACACTGACTGGGTTACAAAGAGCGAGTTGCTGGCTACGGACTTCGAGGCGTCGATGTCGCTGAACGTTGGCGGCACGCCGTATACGGCCTCGGCCCGAACGCTCCTGGGCGGTATCCCCACTCCGGAGTACTGGGTTCAGGGCGACATCTGCTCTGAGCTGCTTATCCGTGATTTCAGCACCAACATCGAGCAGCAACTAAACGTGCAGTACTACGTGCGGACCTATCCGGGCTGGAGCGGCTTCCGTGTATGTGCCGTCGTGGAGAACTGCTGGACGGAGTATCGCGGCAACCTCACATATGACTTCGATCTGGAGCTGGGCAACAGCAGCCCGGTCTCGGTCTTCTCCAAGACCGGATTCACACACACCTTCAACGCCCGGTGGCAGAGGGTCTTCTGGCAGGGCAACGAGCCGCCGGAGATCGAGATTCAGTACGATGTGGACTACATGATCTCAACGAAGATCGTGCCCAATTACGACACCTCCCTGGTCGTGTCAGAAGGCACCCTCAGCAGCGCCTATTCGAGCTGGCAGGGCTCCGGGCACGACATCATGGATAACGGCATCATATACACATCCTTTCCCGACACCGGCGGCAGGCAGGATATCGGTCCGTATCCCACGTGGGCGGCCCGCTATCTGCTCACCATGGACAATCGCATGCGCGACATCACGCTTAACTGCGGCGACCTGTCCGGCAGCGTGCCCATCCACCTTCGCGAATCGGACTCCTCGCGCACCTCGTACTTACACCCCATAAACATCGATGACCGTCCGACCGTCTGGTCCGGCTGGTGGGACTACGAGTGGCAGGAGCCTGAGGATATGCTGCCCGCCCCCATCGGCACGACCAGCAGCGAGTGGATCGTGGATAACGCTCACCAGCCGTCGCTCGCCTGCATACCTTATCTGATCACGGGCGACTTCTATTACCTCGAGGAGATGTACTTCTGGGCCTCCTGGGACCTCAGCGACAGCAACCACACTTACCGGTTTGACGATCTTGGGATCTTCCGCGGTCAGACGAGGGGCGACGCCTGGGCGATCCGTAACGTGGCCGATCCGGCGAATCTCGCGCCCGACGATCACACCTTCGATAAGGCGTACTACACGAATAAGACGAACAACAACCTCACCTGGTGGTACGATAACTACGTAGTCAACGGCAACTTCCCGTCCATCAAGTACTGGCGTGGCCAGGACAATTCGGTTTCCCCTGACGCCAACCTGGACGCATCGTGCCGGTACTACACCTCACCATGGATGGACGACTTCGTTCTGATGACGCTGGGACACATCAGGGACCTGGGTTTCTCCGCATCGGGCCTGGTCGACTGGTGGGCCGATTCGATCATCAATCGGTTCAGTCACCCCGACTTCAATCCGTATCGCGGTGCGGCCTATCACGTGCCCGTTGAGTACGATGACGGACAGGGCGGCGGAATTCCTTATCCAACCTGGCTGGACGTCAATAATGCCTTCGTAGACGACGTGGGGCCGTCGGACTTCCCGGACCCGGATTATGCGACCAGCTATAGATACATTGCCCGGTGCGCCATGACCTTTGTGACCCACATGCCCAATGGTCAGGCCACCTGGGACTGGCTGGATAACGCCCTCTATAACAGCAGTGCTCTCAACGACGATCCGACCTTTGCTTTCCTGCCGCGGACATCCGTGCCGGATACGACCGCTCCGGCCGCGGTGACCGATCTGGCCGCCGGCAACCCGACTTCGGCCAGCATCGACCTGGACTGGACGGCCCCCGGCGACGACGGAAGCACCGGAACGGCCCAGAGCTATGATGTCCGCTACTCGACTTCGGCCATAACCGAAGGCAACTGGGCCAGCGCCACGCAGGTCAGTGGCGAACCGGCGCCCACGCCGGCCGGAACCGCACAGGGCATGGCCGTTTCGGGTCTAAGCCCCGGCACGACCTACTATTTTGCCATGAAGACCTCCGACGAGGTGCCGAACGTATCGGGTCTTTCGAACGTACCCAACGAGACGACCTCCGCGCCGGATACCACGGCTCCGGCGGCGGTTACCGATCTTGCCGCGAGCAATCCGACCGCTGTCAGCATCGACCTGGACTGGACCGCCCCGGGCGATGATGGCAGCAGCGGCACGGCTAGCAGCTATGATATTCGCTATTCGACTTCGGCGATCGATGAAGGCAACTGGAGCAGCGCCACGCAGGTCAGTGGCGAGCCCAGCCCGGCGGCTGCAGGCACGCCCCAAGGCATGACCGTATCCGGGCTTAACCCGGAGACGACGTACTATTTCGCGCTTAAGACCGCCGATGAGGTGCCCAACATCTCGTCCCTATCCAACGTGGCCAGTGAGACAACCACCCAGGCAACTGAGGTCACGGTGACTTTCCAGAACGGCGTCAGCCCGGACGGCTCCTATGCCGGTTGCGACGATACGTGGATCTACCGTCTCTACCCCGACAACAACTACGGTAACAACGACTGGGGCAACGGGATCGGTTTCTATGCCGCCGAGGTGAAGCGCAGTCTGATCAAGTTCGACGTCAGCGCCATCCCAGCAACGGCTACGGTAGTGTCCGCCAAGCTTCAGATCGTGATCGACAAAGCTGACGGCACCAAGACAATCGAAGCTTACGAGGTCTACCGGCCATGGACGCGCATGGGCAGCACCTGGGACGACTATGACAGCGGCAGCTCCTGGGCCTTGGCGGGATGTTCGGATACCACCGTCGATCGCAGCGATGTCCTCGCCGGTAGTGTCGTCATCGCCAGTGGCGATGTTGGTCAATGGAAGGAGATCGATCTTGATGCGAACCTCGTTCAGGGATGGGTGGCTGGGACGAACCCGAACAACGGTGTACTGCTGAAGGCCGTAGATGAGGCCTCCCTGGAAATCCGATACCTTGCCGAAAACTATACCACCCCTGGCGAGCGTCCTAAACTGGTCGTAACCTATGCGGAGCAGGGCCCTGAGCTTCCCGTCGTGGCGTTCGATCTTGCCAGTTCCAGCGGCGACGAATCGGTAACGCCGGTCAATCTGTCGGTCTCGCTGGACGCGTCATCTGTCGACACGGTCACGGTCGACTATGCCGTTACGGGCGGTACCGCCACGGGTGGGGGTGTGGATTACGCGCTGGCGGCCGGCACGCTCACGTTCGATCCGAACGACCTAAGCGAGACGATCGCCATCACCATCGTCGATGACGGCCTGGTCGAGTCCAATGAGACCGTCGAAGTGACCTTGAGCAATCCGAGTAACGCCACCCTCGGCGCCAACACCGTCCATACCTACACGATCAACGACAACGACGGATATCCGAGTGTGGAGTTTGACCTGGTCAGTTCGAGTGGCGGCGAATCGGTCACACCGGCCAATCTTGGCGTCTTGCTGAGTGCGCCCTACGTCCAGACGGTGACGGTCGACTACGCGGTCACGGGCGGTACAGCCACCGGCGGCGGGGTGGACTACACCCTGGCCGCGGGCACGCTGACGTTCGACCCCAACGACGTGAGCGAGACCATCGCTATCACCATCGTCGACGATGCCGACATCGAGTCCGACGAGACCATTGAGGTGACGTTGAGCAACCCCAGTAATGCAACCCTGGGCGCCAACACTGTTCACACCTACACGATCCTCGACGACGACGCAGTGGCGACCTTGACGGTCGGGCCGGGCCAGCAGTACGCCACGGTTCAGGCGGCCGTCAACGATGCTTCTGACGGCGACACCATCGAGATCTACTCGGCCACCTACACGGGCAATGAGGGCAACG
>CBFCZG010000249.1:0-6994 GCA_965602375.1 uncultured Phycisphaerae bacterium
CAGCGACAGGCCCGGGCCAGCCACGATGCCCGCCAGCAGCAGCACCAGAATCGCCGGCCACCTGAGCCGCCACGCGATCCACTGCGAGGTAATCCCCAAAACCAGCACGACAGCCAACTGCACCGGCAGCGAAAGCACCGTTTATCTCCAGGCGACGGAGTCTAAGCGTACGCCCTCAAGGGGAAAGGTTCAATCAACTCATGGTGGGCGGCGCGCGGCACGTCGGGCGTTGGAGACCGCTCGTCGAGCCCGCAGTAGAACAGCCAAAGCATGGGGTCCGGATAATGTGTTGCCCGCTCGCCTCACCTTGCGATTACCCGCGTCTCGCCGCGTCATATTCGGCGCAGTCTGCACGGCCAACATCGCAGGCCTTGCGACATCGCAAAGTTCTGCAAGTCAAAGGCTTATCAAAGCGCTGTTTCGCTTCGCAAGCTTCCTGGCTTCCGGTACGGCAACTGCTGGCCAGGCACGTCGTCGTGTCGCTTCATATCGCGGCACGGCGGAGGGAAGAGAGGCCATGCCGTCATCTGTTGCGCCGGTTGAGGCTCGCGACGCGTCATACGGCGTATCCAATCCGACGAGATCGGACGCTGCTGGGTACGGCTGCGGCTGGGCTGCGCTGGTGGCGCTGGCCCTGTTCGCCTACGGGACGCTGCTGCCGTTCGACTTCGATCTTTCGCTTGGCCCGTTGGCGCATGGACGCTTGTTGCCAAACCTGGCGTGGTCGCAGCCAACGCCCGACGACGTAATCGCCAACATCATCGTATGCATTCCGCTGGGCATGTTGCTCTGCCTGAGCCTGCGTCGACAAGTGGCGAGTCAGTCGCTGCGCATAGCGGCGACCGTGTTGATCGTCTCGGCTGCGAGCCTGGCGGTTGAGAGTTTTCAAACTCTCATCCCATCGCGCGTGGGCGCGTTCAGCGACGTCGGGTTGAACGTGGCGGGTGGTTTGGCCGGCGCGTTGCTGGCTGCGCCGGTTGTGGGTTGGTTGGTTCGTGGCGGGCGCTTGGCCGCGCAGTTGCTTCGTGCACGTCCAGCCACCCTGGGTTTCGCGGCTGCAACGGTTCTGATCACGCTCAATAGTTGGATGCCGTTCGACTGGCGGTCGCCCGCGCAGGGCCTGCGGCAGATCGACCTGACCTTGACGGCATCGGCAACTACCTTTGGGCTTAGCAATGCGGATGCCTGGCGTTGGCTTCTGGATCGAGCGGGCGACTGTGCCTACCTGCTGGTGTTGGGCTTTTTCACGTTGCTGTCACGCCGCGAGACAGACGCGGGCCGAATCCGCGCGACGTTTGAAGCGGCTGCGCGTGTCCTGCTGCTTGTGTTGTTGTGGGAGGTGGGGCAACTCGCCCTGGGCTGGCATGCTTTCTCCGTTTCGATGATTGCTACTCGCCTGCTGGCTGCCGGCGCGGGCGTGTGTTTTGCCCTGGCGATGATCGATCTGCCGACCGAAGGTGCCTGGCGATATGCGCCGCGTATGCTGCTATCGCAGCCGCTGCTGACGGCGTGTCTGTTCGTTGAGGTCGGGTTTCTGCTTGCCCGAGCGGGGCTGCCGCTGCTGGACGGCGTCGCCGGCTTCGAGATCCAGGCACTGCCGTTTTACGCCGAATTCCGCCGGCCGTTTCTGTCAGCCGTCGCAACGGTGTGGGGGCAGATCGTGCCCTACGCGGTCCTGGCGCTGACGGCCGCCGCTTGCTCGTCGCTGCGCGGGATGCGTGAGGTGCTACCGCGGGTGCTTCCGTTCGTGCTGAGCGTATCGGTGGCGGCTGAGGTGCTTGCCTCGCTGGGGGCGTCGACTCTGTTCGATGTGACCGACGTGCTGCTGGCGCTGACGGGAACACTGGTGGGTGCATGGACGTATGTGTGGCTGACCCGGCACGCCCCCGACGATCGCCTGCCCGAACCCGCGCCGGCAGCGGCGCCTTGGTCAACCGTCGAAGGCGATCTGGTAACCGTTGCGAACATGATCCCGCCGCAGCTCGCCCACCGCTGGCGCGTCGATCGTCGCATGGACCCGCAAAACAACTGACCGGCGCTGCCGCGAAAGCCCGTCACATGGGCCGCTGGCGCATCCGCACCGTGCGAAGTCGGCTGATGGCCGCGGCGAGCTCGTACTTGCGTGGCCGGGCGAAGTTGCCCGGGTGCTGCTCGCCCCGTCGCAACGGGTCGAGCGCGTCGAGACCCTCACGATCGAAGAATGCCTCGACTGCGTCGACCGTTTCGCGCAGTGTGGCCTGACCGTCCATGAAGCGCGATGTAGCCAGGTAAATCGCGTAGCCCACCGCGCGCGTCTGGCTCGCATCGACCAGTTGCTCGACGTAGCGCAGGTCGATCGGGTCGGTGCCGAAGCGTATGGAGTCGATCCCGCGGGTGTCGATCTTCACATCGCGTCGGCCACGCGACGCGTCGAAGCTCTCGGCCAACGGGATGCGGGCGATGCCCTGGCCGATGGGTCCAGCGGTTTCGGCGCGGCGGCCGCTGGCATGCTCGCCCGCGACGCGTCGAGCGTCGACCGTTACGTCTTGCGGCAGGTAGTCACGCATCATGATGACGGTGTCGGCCACGTCGAAGTAGTCGCCGCACCCGCCCATGACCAGCACCGTGGAGACGCCCAGTGCGTCGTACAGTTCGCGGACGCGATCGAGCAGCGGCGTGATCGGCTCGTGCTGCTTGTGCACGAGCACCTGCATCCGCGCGTCGCGCACCATGAAGTTGGTGGCCGACGTGTCCTCGTCGAGCAGCAGGACGTTGGCACCGACCTCAACGGCCTCCAGTATGTTGGCGGCCTGGCTGGTGCTGCCGCTGGCGTCGTCGGTGCAGAATGCCCGAGTATCGCGACCGAAGGGCAGATCGCTGATGAACGGGCTGATGTCCACCCGTTCGACGCGCCGCCCGTCTTCGGCGCGGATCTTCACCGCGTCGCGCCCGGTCACCACGTACTCGCGTCCGTCACCGGGAATGTGGGGATACACGCCGCGTTCCAGCGCCTTCAGCAGCGTCGACTTGCCGTGATATCCGCCGCCGACGATCAGCGTCACGCCCTTGGGGATGCCCATGCCCGTCAGTGCGCTGCGCGCGTCGGCGCCCCGGCCCACAGGATTCGCCAGATCGACCGTCACCTGCAGCGATTCAGGCGAGGCGAACGCCACCGCCTGGTTGCGCGGCATGGGCGCGTCACTGGCGCCGCTGGCCCGCGGGAGGATCGCGCCGTCGGCCACGAACGCCACCAAACCCATTTGATCGAGCTGCAAGCGGATGCACTCGTGATTCTCGACGCACTCGACGAACTGCCGCGCCTGGTCTTGCGGCGTGGCGGTCCACAGAAGGCTGCGCTGCGCGATCTCGGGCAACTCGACACAGAGCATGCTCTGGGCCTGTCGCGCGAGCACGCGTCGGCCCGCAGCCGGCAGGCCTACCTCGAGCCTCGCCTCGACCCACTCGGACGTGACGACAACCGCCGTTCGTGCAAGCACCTCCTGCCCGCCTGAGTCGATGGCGACCAGGCCGCTCTTGCCCGTGCCGCGTCGACCTTGCACGACCCGGCGAATCGCGACGTCCACCCGTCGGGTGATGTAGTCGGCCAACCCCAAGCGACGTGATGCGTTGGCGAACAGTTCCGTCGGCCAGCCCGCTCGCCGCTGCGGCACCCGCACGCGAACCTTCGACGGCGAGGCAAACGGATCACCCTGCACGTGGTCGACGTGCAGCGCGAACTCGCCGAACTCGTAGCTGCCGGCGATGTCCTTGTAGGCCTTGTACCCTCGCCCGTCGATGCGCGACAGAACGCCCCGCAGATCGTCAGTGTTTCTCATGCTCGCCACCTCAGCTCACGTCGCCATGCCACGGCGGCCACCGCGACATCCACGGTGCACGTATCCAATGCTGTCAGTCAAGCGAGATCAGGATAGTCGCTCTCTGTGGCTATGTCCGCCCCTCCCGGCAAGAAATGGGGATCAGCCTTGCAGCCCCAGACCGGCCTCGCCGGCTGCGTCGCGCAGCTTGTGAAGCGCCCGCTGCTCGAGTTGCCGCACGCGCTCCTTGGTAACGCCCAGCAGGTGGCCGATCTGTTCGAGCGTCTGCTTGCGGCCCGCCTCGGTCAGGCCGTAGTGTCGCGTGACGATCAGTCGTTCACGATCGCTGAGCACGCCCAACAGTCTGTTGACCGCCTCGCGGGCGCCGCTTGCCTGCTCCTCCTCGGGCTCCTCTTCGATTCTGTGGCGCTCGGCGAGTTTGAGCAGTTCCTCGCGGCCGGTCTGGAACCGCTCGTGTTGGTAGTGCTCTTCGGGGATCGAGCGGGCGTAGTTCTTCATCAGGGCCCACGTGGCATAGGTGCTGAACTTATGCCCTCGCGTGTAGTCGAACTTCTCTACCGCGCGCATCAGGGCCAGGTTGCCGTCGCTGACGAGCTCGCCCGCCCCCACCACGCCGCCCATGTGCCGCTTGGCTACACTGACCACCAGCCGCAGGTTCGACTGGATGATTCTCGCCCGCATCTGCTCGGCCTGGGCCAGAAGGTTTTCCACCGCATCAAGCTCGCTTCCGCGCGGCTTGGCCGGGTCGATCTGGTCGCGAAGCCTGGCGGCCCTGAATTTCAGGTAGTTGTAGCAGCGGAACAGGTCCCACTCCTGCCCGCGACTAAGGAGTGGGGTCCGATACAAATGCTCCAGAAATGCGGGCACGTTCTTGGGTACGCGGACCTTCTCCTTGCCGCGCCGGTCCTTCGATTCGTCACCCGCGCCCAGGATCCACGCGTCGGCGTCGGGCAGTTCGAATTCCTGGCTGTACATGCACTCGATCCGGCGCTCGGCAAGCCGCTTGGCCCGCCCCTCGTTGAGCATCCGGTAGACGGTCGACCGGGTCCGCCCGAATCGCTCAGCCAACTCCGGCACGGGTGTGCCCCGTTGGTATTCCTCGTAGATCACATCACCCACGCTTGGGGGGGCAGCAAGCTTTTTCGATCGGTCGAAGACGGCCTTGTCCGGGTGCTGCCGGTCGTGCCGGCGCAAGGTATAGCGGATCGTCTCGACCGCTCGACCGGTTTCCTCGGCGATCTGGCGGGCGATCTGATAGAAGCCCGCGGCCGGCTCGGCCAGACCCAGCTCGCGTGCGCGGCGGATGATCGTGCCCTTCTCCTTCGCCGACAGTTGACTGAACTGCCGGCCCCGGCGCACCAGCCGACCGTGCCGCCACACAAATCGTCGCACCGCACGCTCGGTGAAGATGAGTCGGTCGGGCTTACCTTCCAACTCAACCCGCCACGCCATCAGCCCGCGACTGCGCCAACGGTTCAGCGTCTTGGCCGAGACCTCGAAACGCCCGGCCAACTGCTGTTGCGTCCAGAGCGGCTGGCGGAGCACCTCACCCCTGATGCCCGCCGCCTTGCTGAGTTGCTCGGCCAGCTCCGAGAGGTCTTCCAGCAGGGCTTGGCCGGGCAGCGTCTCGGCCGGCTTATTGGTCACCCCGGCGAATCCCGTGATGTGGTAGCAGACCAACGTATACGGGTAACTCCTGGCCGGCTCGATGAGTTCGGCCAGGCGCTCGATGCCGTCCAACTGTCGCAGACGCAAATGGCGAGGAAGGATCGCCAGCTCATGCGCCAGCCGGCCAATGGCTTCCAGCTTGTAATGGGGCGCCGCCATGGCAGCCTCACCCGTCCTGCCCCCGGTGCGTGTTCACTCGCGTGGCCGCCAGCAAGTCAAGGCCCTGTCACCATGAGCTACTCGCTCTTGGCAACCGCCCTAACCGACGCTGCCAGCGGAACTACCACTGTATTCTCGGTAGTTGCCGGGCCGAAGTCAAGCAGTTGCGTCTGGCCCGCCCACCAGACCAAGTGTCCCGCCATAGGCAGCCATTTCCAACCGGACACTTACCCAACGGGGCGCATCCTAGGTAGTTATAGGACGTTCCACTGACCACGTGGCTTGTGCTTTTTGGGCCTTGGGCGGCCGCCCGTCGTTGCAGCAACGGCGATAGGGTCAGCTTCGGGGTTCGGCGGCCTCAGCGGCGGCAAGCAGCCGGCTGGTTTCCTCGAGGCCGATAACCTTGCCGCGAACCAGTGAGGGATCGGTCTGGTCGAGGCGGACGGACAGGTCCAGGCGGAACGGGCCGACGGCCAGACGTGTGAGCGTCTGACAGCATGCCGCGGTGCCCAGCGCCGAGCCGATGTCCCGTGCCAAGGACCGGATGTAGGTGCCGCGCCCACAGCGCACCTCGAGGTCGAGGTCGGGGTAGTCGTAGCGCAGCAGATTGATGTCGTAGACTCGGACCTTCCTGGGGGCGAGGCGGACGTGCTCGCCGCGGGCAGCCATCTTGTAGGCCGGGCGCCCGCCGACCTTGACGGCGCTGAACGGCGGGGGGACCTGACCGATCGATCCAACGAACCGGCCGACCGCTTCGGCAACCAGTTGCGGGGTGGGAGCGGTGTCGACCGGCACCGGCTCGAAGGGCTGCTCGGGGTCAAAGGTGGCGTTAGTCACCCCGAGGCGGAGGGTGGTGCGGTAGAGCTTGGGCAGGCCCATCAGTCGCTCGATCAGCTTGGTGGCCCGCCCGATAGCCACCACCAGCACGCCATCGGCGAACGGGTCGAGGGCGCCGGCGTGGCCCACCTTCCGCGTGCCCACGATGGGCCGCAGACGGTAGGCATGCCTAGCCGAACTGACGCCCGTCGGCTTGTAAAGGTTGATAACCCCGTCCATGACCCGCACACACCCAACGGCCGGTAAGGTTGGCGGTGACTGTACCGGCCACCGCTGAGCGGCGAAAGGTCTGGCGGATGGTGTCGTGCATCCGGCGTCTGATAAATGGCCGATTCCCCAAACGCGTTTGGCTGGCAGCGATTCGTATTTCATATAGAGGGTAAGGAGCGCTCGAAGTCCCGCGGTGCAGGTACTCTCGCGCCCGAGGTGCCTGGCCGCCGGGCGAGGACGAGTGGAAGGGGAAAGGGAATGCTATCGGTATGGTCAGGGGCGATCTGTGTTCAGGACCGCATGAC
>CBFCZG010000250.1:0-6985 GCA_965602375.1 uncultured Phycisphaerae bacterium
AAGACGGCCAAGCCGAGAATCGGGGTGTTCAGCCTGACCAGTTGCGAGGGTTGCAGCCTTCAGATTCTCAATTGCGAGGACGAGATCCTCGATCTGCTGACGCACGTGGATATCGTCAACTTCCGGGAGGCGATCGACGAGCGCAGCGAGGATTACGACATCGCGTTCATCGACGGTGCGGTGAGTACGCAGTCGGATGCGGACCAGACGCGGCATATCCGTTCCCGGGCGAAGGTCCTGGTGGCCATCGGCGCGTGTGCCTGCACAGGCGGGCTGAACGTTTTGAAGAACTATCAAGATCCCCAACAGGTGCGCGAGCGGGTGTACGGTGCGGACTCCGAGTGGATGGATACCGTCGAGGCCAAGCCGCTGGATGCAGTGGTGGACGTAGACATCAAGCTGCCGGGCTGTCCCATGTCAAAGGAGGAATTCCTCCAAGTGGTCAAGGCTGTGCTGATGGGCAAGAAGCCCACCATCCCGGACTATCCGGTATGTGTGCAATGCAAGCTGCGCGAGACGGTGTGCATGTTTCACCGCGGGCAGATTTGCCTGGGCCCGATCGCGCGTGCCGGATGCGACGCCATTTGCCCGACCTATGGCGGGCGGTGTGTGGCCTGCCGGGGGTTGATCAGCGACCCCAATTCGAACTCGGCCAAGGAAGTGCTGGCCGAGCACGGCATGACGGTCGAACAACTGCTGGAGGAGTTCCGACTGTACAACGGTTACTACGATGTTGCCAAAACGGCGGAAGGAACGCCGTGAGAGTCGGCCTCGCGAGGAGAGTGTTCGGACGCAGGCGTCGGGGCGTAAGGAAGTGTAGATGATCAGGGAATCCGTCAACATCAACGTGCACCACGTTACTCGTGTCGAGGGGCACGGCAACATCAAGGTTCGCGCCAACAACGGGGAGATTGAGCAGTGCGAGCTGCAAATCGTCGAGTCGCCCCGATTCTTTGAGTCGATGCTCATCGGTCGACGCTGGTTCGACGTGCATCACATTACGTGCCGAATCTGCGGCATCTGCTCGGTCGGGCACACGACGGCCTCGCTGTGCGCGACGGAAGCGGCGTTCGGCCTGACGATTAGCGAGCAGAGCCGGCTGCTGCGCGAGTTGATCTTCTGCGGCGAGCAACTTCAGAGCCACCTCCTGCACGTGTACTTCCTGGCCGCACCGGACCTGCTCGACGCGGGCAGCGTGATCCCGCTGGCCAAGACGCATCCGGACGTCGTGGCGCGGGCCCTGCGGCTGAAGAAGTTCGCCAACTTCGTGTGCGAAGTGGTGGGAGGGCGACACGTGCATCCCATCTCACTGTGGCCGGGCGGGCTGAAGCACTGTCCGACCGAGGCGCAACTGCTGGAGCTCAAACGGCAGTTGGCGCAGCAGGTGCTGCCGGACATGGACGCTACGGTGGGCCTGTTCGCCGAGTTGGCGCCGAAACTGCCGGATTTCGAGCGACCGACGGCCTACATGGCGCTGAAGGATCCCGAGCGCTACGCGTGGTTCACCGGCGAACTGGTCACCAGCACCGGCCAACAGGTCCCGATGGACAAGTACCTGGACGTGATGGAGGAAAGGGTCGTTCGCGACACGACGGTCAAGCACGTGTTCCACAACGGCGAGTCGTTCTACGTCGGAGCGCGAGCGCGAGTGAACACCAACTACGACCAGCTCCACCCGCAGGCGAAAGCCGCAGCCGAAAAGCTGGGCTACCAGGCGCCGAACCACAATCCCTTTGCCAACAACGTTGCTCAGGTCATCGAGTGCGTGCACTGTGCGGCCGAGGCACTCGATGCGGTCGATCAATTGCTGTCGATGGGTCCGAAATACGAGGAGCCGCAGGTGGCCGTACGGGCCGGTAGGGGCGTGGGCATCGCGGAGGTGCCTCGCGGCACGCTGGTACACGACTATACGTACGACGAGAACGGCAACGTCATCGACGACAACCTGATCATACCGACCACCATGAACGTGGAGAATTGCGAGCAGGACATGCGGGCCCTCGTGCCGCAGATGATCGATCGCTCGCAAGAGGAAATTACCGCGGCGCTGGAGATACTCGTACGCGCGTACGATCCGTGCATCAGTTGCTCGGTGCACATGCTCAACGTGGAATTCGTGTAGTCCTTCTGCCGGTGTGGCGGCGATCATGACCCAGACCGCACGGCTCACACTATTGGGACTGGGCAATGAGTTGATGGGGGATGACGGCATCGGAGTCCACGTTGTCCGTGCACTCGGCGAGCAGACTCTGCCGGACGACGTGGAGTTGATCGATGCGGGGGTGGGGGGGCTGAATCTTCTGAACATAATCGAACGAGCGGAAGCGATCCTGGCCGTCGACGCGGCCGAGATGAATATGCCGCCCGGCAGCTCCCGATGGGTGAGTCCCGAGCAGCTTCGCGATTCACAAGGGCCGTTTCTATCTCTGCACGACACCTCGTTCACGGAGACACTGTGGCTGGCTGAGCGGTTCTTCGCCCGGCCGCCGACGACCATCTTCGCGATCCAGCCCGCCGCTGTAGAGCCTCGCCCGGGCCTGTCGCCGCCGCTGGCCGAGAAGCTGCCCGAATTGATCCACGCGGTCTGCGACAGCCTCTGGCAGCGTCACCGGGCGCAAAAGCATCACTAAGATCACCCGCGCCATGTGCCGATAATCTCAGGACCATGGCGTTCCTGCGCGCATCGATGGCTGTGTGGACGACCCTGGCCTGCGGGCTGGCGACCGCCTCGTGCGCCTTCGCCCAGCAGACGATGGCAAGCGATCCTGCCGACGGGCCCGAAAGCATTCGCGCATCCGAGCGGCGGATCGTTAAGCATTTCGACTTCGACGAACGGCGGTTGGGCAACCTCGAAGACGTACCCATGCACTGGCTGCACTACCGGGACAACGGCTTTCCTCATTTCGTGAGGGGCCGGTTTGACTTTGAGGTCGGGCACGAAGACCCGCCCTCGTTCGTCCTCGAACTCGCCGGGAGGAGCGTGGCGTATCACTACTACGCCAGCGACATCCCCGCCAAACTGGCCAGCCAGTACTTGATCGTGGGATGGATCAAGCCCGAGGGTCTGGACCACGCCCGAGCCTACGTCAGCGCGTACTTTCTGGACCGCGACGGAAACAAGATCGACGAAAGCGAGCGTTTCAGTCGGATGGTGGGCGGCGTCGGCGGGGCGTCCCGGTGGAACGGTGTTACCGTGGCGCTGCCGGGGCGCTACGAGCGGGCGCGATTCATCGGCATCCAGGCGTGGGTCGTGCAGCCGGAGGTCTGGGGGGACGGCAAGAAAGACGAACTTCAAATCTATCGTCAGACGATCCATGGGCGGGCGTGGTTTGACGACATCACGGTTTACCGTTTGCCTCGTGCGGAGTTGTACACCAGGGTTGCCGGCAACACGTTCGTGCCTGCAGAGTTACCAAGGCTGCTGGCCGAGGTGGGCGATCCGGACGGCGAGGGCATCGAGGCCAGGCTGGAGGTTCAGGCGGCTGACGGGTGCGTGATCCTGTCACAACCGGTGCCCGTGCAGGTCTTCTCCTCGGATGAGCCGTCTGTGGTGGATCTGGGCGATCTTCCTCCCGGCCTGTACCGTGCTTCGTTGACGATCGAATCGCAACGCCAGGAGTTGATCCAGCGGGTGCTGCATTTTGCCCGTCTGGCGCCCTTGGCGGGGGCGTGGTCGGGCGGAGCCACCGGGTTCGGCGTAGACGTTGGCCGGCCTCCCGACGCAGCAGTCGACGAGGTGCTGGCTCTGACGGGTCAGTTGGGAATCAGGAGAGTAAAGCTGCCCGTGTGGCAGACAGCCACGAGCGCGCAGGTCCTGGCGGCGGATCCCGAGTTCGAGCGCCTGCTACGCGAACTGGTGGGCCAGCGTATGAGCGTGGTGGCTACACTGGCGAGCCCGCCGGCCGGTTTGGCCCGGCACTATGGCACGCTGGAACGGTCGCTACTGGACATTCTGGCGGGGCCACCGGACCGCTGGCGGCCCTATCTGGGGCTGGTGGTGGCCCGCTACGCCGACGTCGTGAGCCAATGGCAATTGGGCGAGGACGGCGATCGTCAACTCATGTGGGACGGACGGTTGCCCGTGTCGTTGACCGCACTTCGCTCGGAGATGGCCAAGCTGGTGACCAATCCCGAGATGGTCTGCTCTTGGTCGGCTGCCCATCGGCTTCCGCAGGATCGTCTTGATGCCCAGTTTGTGTGCCTGCACGTGCCGCCCGATGTACCCCCCGAACGGATCTCCGAGCAACTGTCCGATTTTCGTGAGCGCATCCGCCAGCCGTTATGGGTTACATTGGGTGCGCTCGATGCAGCCCAGTACCAACGCCTTCCTCGCTTGGTGGATTTTGCCAAGCGAGTCGTCCTGGCGCGAGCGGCCGGCGCCGACGCGGTCTTCGCCGAACGACCGTGGGTCTATCGCTCGGCCGGATCGCGCCGGACCGTGGAGCCCACCGAGGAATACCTTGTCTATCGCACGCTGGCCAGCACGCTGAGCACCTCACTGCCGGCCGGCACGATGTATCTGGGCGACACGATCCGCTGCCACATCTTCGATCACGGCAGCAAGAGCACGCTGGTGGTCTGGAGCGAGCAGGAACAGCCGCAGACCTGCCGTCTGTGGCTCGGCCCCGACGCACGACAGGTGGACTTGTGGGGTCGCGTGTCACCTCTCCGGAAGGCCGGATCGCAGCAGGTGGTAACGGTGGGACCGGTGCCGATCCTGTTGGATCGGGTCGACTCGTGGGTGGCGAGGCTGCGGGCCAGCGTGTCGGTGTCGCCGACGGAAATATCGTCATCGTTCCAACTCCATCCGTTCGAAATCAGCTTTACAAATCACCGAAGCGAATCGATCAGCGGGCGGCTTGAGCTGGTCGGCCCGCAGCGGTGGCTTCTCACTCCCTGGCAGATGCGTTTTGCGTTGCGGCCCGGTGAGGTCTACCGACACGAGCTTACGATGCGCTTTCCCTACAACGAGACTGCCGGCCCGAAGGTGTTGACCGCTCGACTGGTCATTGACGCCGATCAGGTCTACGAGCTGGAGGTCCCCACGCCGCTGAAGTTGAGGCTGGAGGGCATCGACGTGCAGACCCTGCCGCAGTTCCTCGACGACCGGCTGGTGATCCATCAAAGCATCACCAACCGGACGCTTCAGCCGGTCAACTTCCGCGCCACCCTAACCGTGCCCCGTCGCCCGCCGCAGCGACGCCCCATTGCCGCGCTCCAACCGGGCCAGACCGTCAGCAAGCTATACGTCTTCGACCAACCCCGCGCGCTGCTGGGTCAGGACCTGCATGTGACCCTGGAGGAAATCCAGGGCCGGCGGGTGTTCAACCAAGTGCTACAGTTGCAGTAGGGCAGCGATCCGATCATCGGCGCGCTCACCGCTTGCCGCCACGGGCCGACCCATTTACGTGAGTGGCCAGTTGCTCGACGGGGCGATGGGGGCGGATCTCGACCTGCACGCGGGCGCACCGACTATCACGAAGGGTCTCCAAGTCCACGACCATGCCCGGGGCGGTCTGGCACACCAGGCGCGAGAGATGTTCACCACTTTCGACGGGAGTCCCATGGTAGGTAAGGATGATGTCACCGCTGCGCAGTCCGGCGCGTTCGGCGGGGCTGTCGCGCTCGATGCGCCAGATGCGAACACCCTTGTTCTGCGGAAGCTGCAACATTTTGGCGTCTCGCGGCGGCAGCGCCGAGGCCCATACGCCCAGGTATCCGTCCTCGATCGACTCGCCCGCCATCAGCCGCGACACGACGGCCTTGATCGGGCGACTCATGGGGATGGCAAAGCCGACACCCTCACTCAATCCGGTGCGAGAGAAGATGGCGGTGTTAATGCCGATCACCCGTCCATACATGTCCACCAGAGGCCCGCCCGAATGCCCAAGGTTCATGTCGGCCGTGGTCTGGATCATGTTGTCGTAGGAGCGTCCGTGCAAGCGGCCGAGCTCGGGAAGCGTCCGTTGCACCGCACCGACCACGCCAATGCTGACGGTCGCCTGGCCGTCCATGCTCAGGCCGTACGGGTTGCCCAGAGCCATCGCCCATTGGCCGCGGCGCACCCAGTCGGCATCGCCGAGCGTCGCCGGAGGCAGGCCGTCGGCGTCGATTTCGATTACCGCCAGATCGCCCCTTCGGTACGTGGCACGCACGCGGGCGAGATGGCGCCGTCCGCCCGGCAGCACGACGGTGATTTCCCGCGCACCGGCAATCACGTGCTCGTTGGTAAGGATCAGGCCGTCGGAGCGGATGACGATTCCGCTGCCGGCACCCCAAGTCGCGTCGGCGGCGTCGTGATTCGTGCCGGAATCATCGGCCAGTGCTTCGTCGGTGTCGCCGCCCCGCAGGCAGCGAATCGCCACCACCGAAGCAGCGACGCGCTCGGCCACGCTCTCGAAGGTTTGCTCGAGTTGTTGGATCTGCGTGAGGCGAACCGCCATCTCGTCGGCCGGCGTTGGGTCGGCCTGGCAGACCGATAAACTCACCCAGGTTGAAAGCAGCAGTCCGACCATATATCCGACGCGGATACGGCGTGCGCAGTACTGGCAGCCCCGTTTCGGAGGCTGGCCGCCGCTATCGTCGGCAGATCGAACCGTTGACTGTTACTTGCCTGATTTGCGGGTGCGGGGCGCCGTTTTTTCGGGCGCGGATTTGCCCGCGTCGCCTCCAGCGGTGATGCCCTTTTTGGCGAGCACGCCCTTTCTGATCTCTTCGAAGATGTCGGGATTCTCGCAGAGGAAGCGGCGTGCGTTCTCGCGCCCCTGGCCGACGCGGGCCTTGCCGAACGTGTACCACGCGCCGGTGCGGTCGACGACCTCCTCGGCGACGGCCAGATCGAGCAGGTCGCCCTCTCGGCTGATGCCGCGGTCGAACAGGATGTCGAACTCGGTCTGGCGGAACGGCGGGGCCACCTTGTTCTTGACCACCTTGGCACGGGTGCGGCTGCCGATAACTTCGCCGTTTTCCTTCACCGAGGTCACCC
>CBFCZG010000251.1:0-6962 GCA_965602375.1 uncultured Phycisphaerae bacterium
CCCCGTCCGCAAGTACAGCCGCAGGTTCGACGACTGGAATCCCGAAAACTTCGAACTCAGCGAGGCCCAGATCGGCGAGGCCATCGGCCGGTTGCCAGAACAGGCGATCGCCGACACCGACTACTGCCAAGCCAACGTCCGCAAGTTTGCCCAAGCCCAACTGGCCACCATGCAGCCACTGGAGGTGGAGATTCGTCCGGGTGTGATCCTCGGACACAAGCACATACCGGTCGGTTCGGTCGGCAGCTACATTCCGGGCGGGCGCTACCCGATGTTCGGGTCGGCTCAGATGAGCATCATCCCCGCCAAGGTGGCGGGCGTGCGGACGGTGGTAGGCTGCACGCCGCCGGTCAAGGGGCAGGGCTACTACCCCGCCACGATCAACGCCATGGCTAAAGCGGGGGCCGACCGCATCTTCGTCGTGGGCGGTGTGCCTGCCATGGCGATGATGGCGTTCGGGCTGGGCGACGTCGAGCCGGTCGACGTGCTCTGCGGGGCGGGCAACAAGTACGTCGTCGAGGCCAAGCGGCAACTGTTCGGCCGCTGCGGCATCGATCTGCTGGCTGGACCCACCGAGATCCTGGTCATAGCCGACGATCGGGCCGATCCCGCCCTGGTCGCCTGTGACCTGCTCGGCCAGGCCGAGCACGACCCCAACAGCGGCGTCTGTCTGATCTGCCTCAGCGAGGCGTTCGCGCACCGAGCAATCGCCGAACTCGACAAGCAACTCACCGTGCTGCCCACGCGCGAGACGGCTTCGCAGAGCTGGGGTAGCAACGGCATCGTTTACGTGGCGGACAGCCCGTCCGAGGCCGTCCGACTCAGCGACGACTACGCGCCGGAGCACCTCGAACTGCACGTCGAGGATCTGGACTATTACTTCGAGAGGCTGACCTGTTACGGCTCGCTGTTCATCGGCGAGGAGACCACCGTCGCGTATGGCGACAAGTCGATTGGCACCAACCACATCCTGCCGACCAGCCGGGCCGCCCGCTACACGGGAGGCGTCTGGGTTGGCAAGTTCCTCAAGACCTGTACCTATCAACGGATGACAGCGGCCGCCAGCCGCCAGGTCGGCAAGATCACCGAACGCCAGTGCAACCTGGAGAACATGCTGGCCCACGGAATCACCGCCCGTGTTCGTGTCGAGCGGTACGCGGGCCGATGAGCCCACAGACGAAGCCGCGTGCCCCACGTTATTGCGGCACGCCCAGGAGAAGCGGCACATGGCAAAACCGATGTTTCGATTGGACGACCGAGTGGCCTTGATCACCGGTGCTGCAACGGGTCTGGGGGCCGCGACGGCCGAGGCGTTGGCTCGGGCCGGCGCACACGTAACCATATCCGACAAGCCCGGCCAGAGCCTCGACGACACCGCCGCGCGGGTCCGGCAGCATGACGTGCGAGCATTCACCTTCCAGATGGACGTGCGGGACCTGGCCCAGATACGTCACGGCGTCGATGCGGTGCACAGAGAGTTCAGCCGCATCGATATCCTGGTCAGCAACGCGGGCATCAACCGCCCCACACCGGGACTGGAGGTGACCGAGGACAACTGGGACGATCACTTCAACACGAACGTTAAGGGCGGCTTCTTCGTCGCGCAAGCCGTCGCCAAGGGGATGGTCGAGCGGAGGTCCGGCCGGATCATCTTCATCTCCAGCCAGTCCGGGCTGATCGGCATTCCCGGGCAGCCGGTCTATTGCTCCACCAAGGGGGCACTCATCCAGTTGACTCGCACGTTGGGCGTGGAATGGGCCAAGCACGGTCTGACCGTCAACACCGTCGCCCCGACCTTCGTCGAGACCAACCTTACGCGCAAACGCCTTCAGAACCCCCAGTTCCGCGATTTCGTGCTGGGCAAGATCCCCGTCGGCAAGCTCGCCGAGCCGCAAGATATCGCCGCCGCCGTCGTCTATCTGGCCAGCGACGAAGCTCGCATGGTCAACGCGGCGGTGCTGAGCGTCGACGGCGGGTGGACCGCCTGGTGAGACCTTCTGCACCTCACCCATCGCGCCAGGCTGATAGGCTGCTTCCATCGGCGTGCGACCCACCCGGCTGGTAGCGCGGCCACCGCCTTTACTGCAACGTGCGACGCGGCTCCACGTACGATTCGTCGGTGCCCAACTGCTCGAGCTGGCGGACGTACTCGGCGTGCAATCGCCGGGCGACGGACGTCTGTTTGCGGAAGACGTTGCGCTTCTGCTGCGGATCTTCCTTCAGGTCGTAGAGCATCGGACCGCGATACACCTCACGGAAGATCTCGGCCCGGCGCTGGATCATGTCGATTTCGGCCGTGCTGTGACCCTGCCCGCCCGCCGGCGATGCATACACCAAAGACCAGCGTCCCATGGTAATCGTCGAGATGACCTGATCGCCCCCCGCCACGAAGCACGCCGAGCTGATCGCGGCGCGACGCGGGCGCTTTCGCTCGCCACGCAGCAGGGGAACCAGCGACGCGCCCTGGCACGTCGAGGGCACGTCCAGGCCGGCCAGCTCCAGAATAGTAGGCATCAGATCGGTCATCTGGGCATAGCCGCGAACCCGCCTGCCGCCCCGAGCCTTCGGCAACCGGATCATCAACGGCACCCGCGCGACCTCCTCCCACAGGGGCGTGTAAAGGACCACCTGCCTGGGCTTTTCGCGGATGACCGCCTTGCCGATCAGGCCGTGCTCGCCGTGGTAGAACCCATGGTCGGTGGTGAGGATCACCGCCGTGTCGTCGGCCAAGCCCAGCTCCTCGATCCGCCGCAGCAGATGTCCCAGCCAGCGGTCCACCAGGGTGACCTCGCCGCAGTACAACGCGTGGGCATGCTTGAGTTCGGCCTTGCTGAGGTAGCTGGCGAAGTCATAGCGCGGATAGGTGACCTGATCCCCCTCGTAGCCGGGATCGTAAAGGTCTACGTAATGCCGCGGTGGATCCCAAGGCTCGTGCGGGTCGAACGTGTCGACGTAGAGGAAGAAGTTTTCTAGGCGGCGGTTCCGCTCCAGCCAATCGGTCGCTTCCCGGAACGTCCGCGCGCAATGGTGATCCTGTTCGTGTCGCCACGTGGCGGCGTTGCGCAGGTGCTGCCGCGTCGAGCCCGTGGCCCCGCCGCGCAGCTTGCTCGGGTCGCAGGGATAGGTCACCTCGGCCGGGTCGGTCCGCAGGCGGTCGTTCTCCTGACCCCGAACCCAGATCCACCCATCGAAGCCTCGGTCGAAGTGGAACCCGTTCTGGCTGATGTGGGGGGTATCGTTGACCATCTGGGTGATATAGCCGCCGTCGCGAAGGCATTGGGCCAGGATCACCTCGTCACGACCCAGCGGGGACCAGGTGTCGTAGGTGAAGCAGTACCTGCCGGTCATCAGGTCCTTGCGATTGGGCACCGTCGGGAAGGATGCGACGTACGCGTCCTGGAAGACGTGGCTCTGCCCGGCCAGGCGGTCCATACTGGGCGTGTGCATCCATTTGCAGCCATACGCCCCGATTCGGTCCCTGCGCAACGTGTCTGAAACGATAAGTACAATGTTCACTTCGGGCTCCTTGCAGCCATGCATTACCACCGAGCAGCGGATCGCTCAACCGTCGAAAGATAGCGTGCCGTAATGTCGCTCCGCCAGCGCCGACAACGGCTTGAGGGCCAATCCGCACGAGCCCAGCCGGTATCGAGCGACGAAAGGACCAGTCTACGTAAAAATCCCAATATACCTTGCTTTTTAGGCATGGCTATAATTTGCTGAACAACGATAGAAGCATGTTCGCGGCGCGCGCGAACGGCCCGTAGTGGCACGGGTTAGCTGGTCGCTTCAGGCGGCCAGCTTTTTTGGTGGCTGCCGTAGTTGCCTGCCAGGGCGACTCCCGCCGGCGAAGCCGGCGCGAACGGTGGGCAAGTCGCTTCAGAAGGCGACCTGTGGCTAACGGGACGGCACTTGGGGCTCGGGTCGGGGAGCCGTTGCCGACCGGCTTTGGTTCAGCCTGCGTCCTAGGAGGCAGGTTTTTGACGTCACTCCGGCCTCCGAGGTGGTTCGCCCGTGCGTTTTGGCCTCCCAGTCGTCGCTTCTGGGTCCTTTTTTCTCTGGACGAACTCCTTCCCGGACGAGCCAAGAGACGACCCTGTCCCGTTCGTGACCTCCGCGGCCGGCGACCCAGCGGGCCTCGAAGTTCGGCCAGAGCGGCTGGCTCCGCGGCACGTCAGCGAGGACATTTCGGAACGATTTTATCTGTTGCATGCCCAAGGGCAGGAGGTTTATACTTGTCATGCCGTACGCCCGACATGCGGGCTGGCTGCCAGAGGCGGAAGGTAAGCCAATGGTTGCTGTGTCGGACAATGCCCGTCGAACACCGATCGTAGCGGGGGCACCAGGAGGCTTGCAGCATTTCCGTGTTGGGGAGCATCTGCTCCTTTCTGATTACCTCGTTGCGAACCTCCGATGTGGCCTCCAGCTGGTCTGACCACAGCGAGTGCTGGACACGACCATGGGAAAGGACCGGTTGAACGCCGAGCTTGAGGCCTTGCGACAGGAGGTGGCGCGCTTTCGCAAGAGCGAGCGGCAGTACCGCCACATCGTGGAGACGGCGCGAGAAGGTATCTGGATTCTCGATGCGCAAGATCGTAGCTGCTTCGTCAACACCAGGATGGCTGAGATGCTGGGCTACACCGAGGCTGAAATGATCGGCGCGCCGCTGCTCGACTTTATAGACGAAGAGGGCGAGGCCGTTGCGCGAGCCAAACTTCAGGACCGCCGACGAGGAATAAGCGAGCAGCACGACTTCAGGTTCCGGCGAAAGGACGGAACGGACCTCTGGGCGATCGTCTCAACCCATCCGATCTTTGACGAAAACGGCCGCTACGACGGTGTGCTGGGAATGGTCACGGATATCACCGAGCGTAAACAAAGCGAAGAGGTGCTGCGAAGAAGTGAAGATCGGTACCGCACAGTCTCGGAGTTTGCCTCGGACTGGATCTACTGGCGCGGTCCTGACGGCGACCTACGGTATATATCACCCGCCTGCAAGGATGTCACGGGGTACAGCCCGGGCGAGTTCCACGCGTCGCCCGGCTTGCTCGATGAGGTGGTCCTTCCCGACGACCGCCGCGTCTGGCAGGAGCACTGTCACGCCACCCGGTATGAGAAGCTGCACGAGCCCAAGGTTTTTCGTGTCGTTACCAAAGACGGTCAGACACGGTGGATCAGTCACGTATGCCGCCCGGTTTTTGACCAGCAGGGCCGCTTCCTGGGCACCCGCGCGAGCAACCGTGTCATTACGGAACTCAAAGAGGTCGAGCAGGCGTTACGACAGACCAACGAGCTGTTGGAAAGGGTATTCGATACCACGCACATTCTGATTGCCTTTATGGATGCGGATTTCAACTTTCTGCGCGTCAACCGCGCCTATGCGGAAAGTGATGACCGCACGCCCGAGTTCTTCGTCGGCAGGAACCACTTCGATATCTATCCGCATCCGGAGAACGAAGCCGTCTTCCGTGAGGTGGTTGCCAGTGGACAGACCCGGTCCTTCTACGCCAGACCGTTTGAGTACGCCGGACATCCCGAGCGCGGAGTGACCTACTGGGACTGGACGCTTCACCCGGTCACGTCGGCCTCCGGGCAAGTCGAGGGGGTCTTGTTGTGTCTGGTCGATGTGACGGAGCGTGAGCGCGCCCAGGCACAGCTGCGGCAACGGCAGGCCGAACTCGCTCACGTGTCGCGTCTGAGCACCATGGGTGAGATGACGTCAACCCTGGCCCACGAGATCAACCAGCCGCTGTCTGCTATCGCCAACTACGCACAGGCCTGCCTCCAGGCGATGAGTTCCGGCCAGGCCGACAACGACGAGATCCGGGAGGACGTTACGCACATCGCCGCGCAGGCTGAAAGAGCGGGACAGATACTTCGGCGCACCCGCGGCTTCGTCCGGAAGGACGACTCACAGCGAAAATGGGTCGACATCGCGGATCTGGTGAGGGAAGCGGCCGATCTTGCCGAGCTCGAAACCCGACAGCACGGGGTTGCACTGCGACTGGAGCTGGATGGAGCGCCCCACCCGGTTCTTGCCGATGCCGTCCAGATCGAGCAGGTCATTCTGAACCTGGTGCGGAACGCGTTGGAAGCCATGAGACACCAGAAGAAAGGTAGGCGCAAACTGTCCGTTCGCACCGCTTTTGCACACGACGGCTGTGTCGAAGTGGCCATTCGCGACAGCGGAACGGCGCTCCCCGCTGACAAGATGGGTCGCTTGTTTGAGCCGTTCTTCACCACAAAGCCTGAGGGAATGGGCATGGGTCTGCCCATCAGCCGAACCATCGTGGAGGCCCACGGCGGGCGCCTATGGGCCTCGGCCAATCCGGACCGCGGCATGACCTTCCGGTTCACGCTGCCGGTCATCGAGGGAGTGCAGCAACATGCCGACTGACCCGACTGTGTTCATCGTGGACGACGACGAAGCCGTACGCCGGTCACTACGCAGGCTGATTGCCTCGGCGGGCATGGCGGTTGAGGACTACGCCACCGCAGAGGAGTACGCCGACCGTTGTGATCCGTCGAGGCCCGGGTGCCTCGTGCTCGACGTCCGCATGCCGGGGATGAGCGGCCTGGAACTGCAGAGAATGCTCCAGCAGAAGGGGATAAGGATCCCGGTCATCATTATCAGCGGCCACGGCGACGTACCCAAAGCTGTGCAGGCCATGAAGGGCGGCGCCGTCGATTTCATCGAAAAACCCTTCAAAGGCGACGCGCTGCTGGAGCGTATCCGGCAGGCTATCGAGTTGGACGGGCAGGTCCGCCGACGGCAGGCCCGGCGCGCCGAGGTCCAGTCGCGCCTGGCGCTGCTGACCCCGCGAGAGCGCGAAGTCATGGAGTTGCTGGCGACGGGCACGCCGGTCAAGCAGGTGGCGTACCAACTCGGCCTGAGCAGGAAGACCGTAGACGTGCACCGTTCACACATCATGATGAAACTTCAGATCGACTCGCTGGTGGAG
>CBFCZG010000252.1:0-6947 GCA_965602375.1 uncultured Phycisphaerae bacterium
GCTCATCCGCATCTACCACGAGTCGCAGGCCAAGCCGATCTATGCCATACGGCGGATGATTCGCTGCGGGCAGTCTAGTCACCGCCAGAGCAGCACCGAAGAGGCTGCGCCCGAACGCGGACACGCACCGGCCGGATCCCAAACCGGCTGATGCATTCTTGTGGGAAGGTGGGCCGATGCGAACCGCATTCCATACTACGCTGATTATTCTCGGAGCCGCCGTGCTCTTTGCAGGCTGCGAGCAACGCTCCGCCGAGCCGGCAGCTTCCCAGCCGGCGGCCGCAACGCCCACTCGGCGCCCAGCCCAGGCGACTACGTTGCCTGTGTCGGTTGCTCCGTCGCAGGACGAGTTGGATGATCCCGATGCGCCGCCGTTTCTGCCCAAGAGCAACGTGGTGGGTACGTGGGTCAAGCATCGCGCGGTGCGCGTGGCCATTCCGGGTGAACTGAAGCAGCTGTTCGCCCGCGATGCCTCGGCCATCGAGGATTTCCGCGTGAAGCTGGCGGCCTCCTGCGTCTACCGGCGCATCGTCAACGACCAGGCCGAACTGGCCTACGTCGAGTTGGTCGAGACCCACCAGCCCGAGGATGCCTTTGGCATTCTCACGGTGCACAGCACCGGGCCCGACACGCTCGACTTGGCCGGGCTCACGCGGGTCGATACGACCAACGGCTATCACCTGCACTCCTGGAAGGGCCGCTACTACGTCCACGTCTACGGCTTCGTGACCGACGACCCCACCTTTCCCAAGGCGTTGCAGGACCTGGCGCGTCGTATCACGTTCGAGATGCCTGCCGCTTCGCAGCCGCGACTGATTGAGATGCTTCCCGACGAGCAACGCGCGGACCACAAACTGTGGCTGGTCCGGTCGGCCCGTTCGCTCGCCGTCGCCGACGCAGCCGAGGTGCCCTGCGGCGATGCGAATCAAGTCGACGAGCTTCTCGGCCTCGACAAGGATGTCCTGCTGCTGGTGGCCGCCTACCGACAGCCCGGCCTGGCAGGGCTGAACTACGTGTGGCTTGCACGCTACCCCACGCCCGGCGAGGCCCGGCAGGCGTTCAAACGCTATCAGCACGCCATCGATCAGGCCAAGCCGCAGTCACCCTTGGCCAATACCTTGCTGACCGGCCCGCACGGCGCAATCCTCGCCGGTACATGGACCGCCGACCGCGAATCCCTCATGCACGTCCTGCCTGATCTGGCGACACGATTGACACCGTGATCACTGGGGGTGGTACGGTCCTGCTTTGCAGGGCCGTGAGTTTTCGCCTGCGGGTCCTCGCTTGGTGCCCCGTCCCGTCTGAGGGACGGGGGACTGACGGGTGCTCGCAACTGACCTTTCCGGTGTTGCCCGGCGGGCTCGAGCGTTCCTTCCAGTATCGAGCTGTCGGCCGTTCTGCCGCCGGCCGAAGGGTTTGCCCCCCGACCCCCGGATCAGTACAATCACAACTTCTGTTGGCGCAGGCAGTTGGCCGCAAGGCCTATGTAGGGGCAGCACAGCATGTCCGGCAAATATGATTTTTCCGTCATCGAGCCGAAGTGGCAGAGGTTCTGGGAGGAAAGCAAGACCTTCCGGGTGGCCAATCCCGGCCAGCAGGGCTTCGACCCGGCCAAGTCCAAGCTCTATATCCTGGACATGTTTCCATACCCGTCCGGCGCCGGCCTGCACGTCGGCCACCCCATAGGCTACACCGCCACCGACATCCTGGCACGCTACAAGCGAATGAAGGGGTTCGCCGTCCTGCACCCGATGGGCTACGACGCCTTCGGCCTGCCCGCTGAGCAATACGCCATCGAAACCGGCGTCCACCCACGTGTCAGCACCGAGCGCAACGTCGCCAACATCCGCCGCCAGTTCAAAGCCCTGGGTTTCAGCTACGACTGGGACCGCGAGCTGGCCACCACCGACGAGGACTACTACCACTGGACGCAGTGGATCTTCATCCAGTTGTGCAACCACTGGTACGACGACGACTGCACCTGGACCGATTCCGCCGGCCGCACTCACGTCGGGCGCGCCCGACCCATCGACGAGCTGCCCATCCCCGACGACGTCCGGGCTGCCGGCGAGAAAGCTGTCTGTCAATACCGCGATGACCGCCGCTTGGCCTATCTGGCCGAGGTCCCCGTCAATTGGTGCCCGGCGCTGGGCACCGTGCTGGCCAACGAGGAGGTCACCAACGAAGGTCGCAGCGACCGGGGCAACCACCCCGTGTACCGTCGGCCGCTGCGGCAGTGGATGCTGCGGATCACCAAGTATGCCGAGCGCCTCGCTGGCGATCTCGACATGGTCGATTGGCCCGAGTCGATCAAGATCATGCAGCGCAACTGGATAGGCCGAAGCGAAGGCGCCGACGTCGACTTCCCACTGGCTGATCCGACCGCCACCGGCGAGACGAACGCCCCGACCTCGGTCGACGACTGGTTTGCCCACCGCGCAAACGAAGGCCTGCCCGACAAGTGCGAGTCCTACGTCATCCGCGTGTTCACAACCAGACCCGACACGCTGTTCGGTGCCACCTACATGGTCCTCGCGCCCGAGCACCCACTCGTCGAGCAAATCACCACGCCCGAGCATCGCGACCAGGTGCGGCAGTACGTCGAAGCCGCCGCCCGCAAGACCGACCTCGACCGCACCGACCTCGCCAAGGAGAAGACCGGCGTCTTCACCGGCGCCTACGCGATCAACCCGGTGAACCGCCAGCGAATCCCCATCTGGGTGGCCGACTACGTGCTCATCAGCTACGGCACGGGCGCGATCATGGCCGTGCCCGCCCACGACCAGCGCGACTTCGAGTTCGCCAAGCGCTTCGACCTGTCCATCGTGCCGGTCGTCATGCCGCCCGACACGTGGATTCACGACCAACTCGTCGAGAACGGCCTCGACACCGAGTACTGCGCTCAGCACGGCAAAGCCGACATGGCCGACAAGATCATCACCTCGGCCAGCGCGGCGGCCGGCACCATCGCCGGCTTCACCGCGCAGGACGCCCGAGCGATCCTCGACGGCGATGCTAGCTGGATGGCCCAGATAGGCTATCCGGCCTATCTTGACGACCCGGGCATCTTCGCCGAGGCGTTCGTGGGAGACGGGGTTAACGGCAACTCGCCGCCTGCCGACGTCCAACTGGCCTCATCGGCCTGCGATATCAACGACCTGGCCACCCCCCAGGCCAAGGCCAAGATCACCGACGGGCTGGCCGCCGCCGGGCTGGGGCGATCCGCGATTCAATACAAGCTGCGAGACTGGCTCTTCAGCCGCCAGCACTATTGGGGCGAGCCGTTTCCCATCCTGCACGGCCAGGACGGCGAGATCGTCTGTCTCGACGAAAGTGAACTGCCCTTGACGCTGCCGGAGATGGAGGACTTCCAGCCCGAGAAGCTCCCGCCCGACAGCGACAAGATGCCCGAATCGCCCCTGTCGCGCCTGACCGACTGGCTCACCGTCCAGCGCGACGGGCGCACCTATCGCCGCGAAACCAACACCATGCCTCAATGGGCGGGAAGCTGTTGGTACTACCTGCGCTACCTCAGCCCGAAAAACGACGAGCGCTTCTGCGAAGCCGAGGCCGAGAAGTACTGGATGCCCGTCGATCTCTACGTGGGCGGGGCCGAGCATGCCGTGCTCCACCTGCTCTACGCCCGCTTCTGGCACAAGGTGCTGTTCGATCTGGGATGCGTCTCCACGCCCGAGCCGTTCACCAAGCTTTTCAATCAGGGGATGGTGCGGGCCTACGCCTACCGCGACCAGCGCGGCATCTGCGTGCCTTACGACCAGATCGACTTCCGCGACGCCGCCGCCTACCACAAGCAGACCGGCGACAAGCTCAGCGAAGCCGTCGAGAAGATGAGCAAATCGCTTAAGAACGTCGTGACGCCCGACGAGGTCATCGCCGAATACGGCACCGACGCGTTCCGGCTCTACGAGATGTACATGGGCCCGCTCGAGGCATCCAAGCCGTGGAATACGCGCGACGTGCCAGGTGTGTTTCGCTTCCTCCAGCGCGTGTGGCGTCTGGTGGTCGATCAGGAAACCGGCCACCTCAGCGACCGACTCACCGACGACGAGCCCGACGAACCGACCGAACGTCTGATCCACCGCACGATCCGGCACGTCGAAGAGGACCTCGAGACGATGCGGTTCAACACCGCCATCGCTCATATGATCGTCTTCGTCAACGAGATGACCCCGCGCGAGCAGCGCCCTCGCAGCGCCATCGAGCGGTTCCTTCTGGTGCTGGCGCCGTTCGCTCCGCACATCGCCGAAGAGCTGTGGCAGCGCCTGGGTCACGCCGACTCGTTGGCGTATGAGCCCTGGCCGACTTTCGACCCCGAGATGGCGCGCGAGCCGCAGGTCGAAATCGCCGTTCAGCTCAACGGCAAGGTGCGAACCCGAATCACCATCTCAGCCGACGCCGGCGAAGAGCAGATGAAGCAGATCGCGATGGATCACGAGAAGGTCAAGGCCGGCCTGAAGGGCAAGAGCGTTCGTAAGGTGATCTGCGTGCCCGGTCGACTGGTTAACATCGTCGCCAAGTAGTCGCTGAACGGTCTTCGTGACGTTGGGTGGGTCCTCTGTATGCCCGTCGAGACCGAGATCAAACTTCGCTTCGACGATTTCGACGCGTTGCGCCGCGCGCTCACCGAGGCCCGCGCCACGTGCTCCGGCTGCGTCATCGAGACCAGCTGGTTCTTCGACCGACCCGATGGCTCGCTGCGAGCAGCCGACAAGGGCCTGCGGATCCGCGCCGCCGAAGCGGACGATGGTTCCGAGCGGCCGAGCATACTCACCTACAAGGGACCGTCCGACCCCGGACCCATCCGCTGCCGACCGGAGATCGAGCTGGCCGTCTCCGATCCTGCTGTCGCCCGCGACGTGCTGCTGGCTACGGGTTTTGTCGAGGTCCTCGTCTATCAGAAACGTCGCGAAACCTGGCGGCTGGCGTCCTGCCACGTCGAGTTGGACGATGTGCCCGAGTTGGGTCGCTTCGTCGAGATCGAGGGTCCCGACCGCCAGGCAGTCGCCAACGTACAGCAGCAACTCGCCCTCGATGCAGCGCCCGCTGTCACACCGACCTACGCCGCCATGATGCTCGACCACGTGCACCGCACGAATCTTTCCCCTCCACACGTGATGCTCAGTCGATAAGCCGTGTTGCCTATGGGTGGGGGTGCCCCATACCCTCCGGGCGTAGGGGACCGACTCCATTGAACAGGATGTGGTGGGTCGACGACCCAGGATATGTCGCTGATCTTGGATGGCATGTCTAAGTGTGCCCCGCCACGTGCGGGTTCTTGAGCAGTGGAGGAGTCTGGCCCTCGATGCGGCTTGTGGCCCGTCCTTGCCGACCGCTAGAGCTGGGATGTTTTCGCTGACGTGTTGCATTGGGCCTTCGGACAGATTATACTTCAGAGACTAGCCAGAGATCCTGGGCGGGCAATTCGAAGATGGGGCTGGTTGAAAGTGGGGACAACTCGATGGCACAGAGCACGCAGACTGCGCTAAGCCCGGGCCAGGTGTGCCCGCACCCAAATGCTCAACCCGGAAGGCAACCGAAGCTGCTGGATCGCGATCGAGCGTTGGTCCAGTGGATGTTGCAATGGGTTCGTCGTCATCCGCGGTACGGGTACGGACGCACCCGGCCGCTCTTGCAAAGCGAGGGTTTTCGTGTGAACCGCAAACGCATCTACCGGCTGTGGAGTCAGGAACGGCTGAAAGTGCCGCGAAAACAGCGGAAGAAGCGTCGTTCGGGCAGCAGCGAGAATGGTTGTCTGCGGCGTCGTGCCGAGTGGATCAACCACGTATGGTGCTATGATTTCCTCCGTGACCAGACCGCCGACGGCCGGACGCTGAAGCTGTTGACCATCGAGGACGAGTACACCCGTGAGTGCCTCGCCATCGAGGTCGAGCGTAGCATCACGTCGAAGCATGTGATCGAAACGTTGCGGCACCTATTCGAAGTTCGTGGAACACCACACTGTTAGGGCTTTGACGGCTGCGATAGCCATCATAGAAGGGAAAGCATCAGGTGCAAGGCTAATGATCGATTGGGGAGACCTGCACACAGGTTCAGCAGAGTTCCAGCAGGCAATTCCAAGAGAGTTAGGTGTAGAGAAGCTGCGGGCTCTTGAGAGGATGCTTAAGTCGGATTGACGACAAGGTAGCAAAGGATCGGGAGAGCAACGGCATTTAACAAGTCAATGAACCCGCCATGTTCCCAGCTTCGCTGTTCACATGCGGGTTATCTCCAACGTTAGATTGCCAAGGAGAGCTCTATGAGAATCGCAACATGCATTGCCCTCGTGGTTGGCCTTCTCGGCGTTAATGACGCTCAAGCTCAGTCACGTGATACTGACCTCAACGTCGCCATATTTGCGTACTTGCCTGACGCATCGACGGCAGTTGAAAAACTCGAAGAGGCTTTCGAGCAACGATACTCTTCTATTGATCTCGATTTAGAGTTGTGGAATCCATATAAGGACGCATTCGAAGATGACGGCCTCTCACAAATTGCTGATTTCGACCTTGTCGAAATCGACGCATGTCGTATCGATCAACTGATTGATGGTGCGTTTGGCGGGCTCGATCAGATACCGGCCGAAATTCGACGTGGAGCTGGGGACTACGTTGGTCCAGCAAAGGCAATCATGGCAACTGATATGAACGGGTACGTTGTTCCTCATTGGGTTTGCGGCAACTACCTGCACATATGGTCAAGTAATACTGCCGTCGTTAATGCGACTACATTCAAGGACTTTTGTCGGGCAGTTGACCCTGCCGCCGACAAGCCGGTTCTGGCTGCAATGTGGGGAACTACCGGTCTTGGCGAATACTACGCGGACGCGTACCTTGACGTCCATGGACCGGAGAAGACACGAAAACACTTGATGGAACTCAATGCTGGTAGAGCAGATCTGGACGCTAACGCCCAATACGCGGTGCTCG
>CBFCZG010000253.1:0-6943 GCA_965602375.1 uncultured Phycisphaerae bacterium
CCTCTGCCGCTCGACCAGGGATTGCCGCGCCATTTCCTGCGCCATTCCTCACGGGTGTGCTCGACCTCAGTGGGAATGTCATCGCCATAGCTCAGGCGGTCGAGGAAAGCCATGATGTCTTTCATCTTGCCTTCGATGAGGCTACATGCGCCGGGGCGCCCCCCGGCGTGGTCTCCGCTTTCCCAGTGGAACCGATGAATCAGGGTGTCGATCAGAATCAATCGCTCTCGATGCGATCGCGTGGCCGCGAACCGACGTACGAACTCCCTGACAAAGGACTCCATGCCGCCCGCAAAAAGCCCTTTGCGTTGATAGGTCTTCTTGTACAGCGGCCAGGGACACGTCCATCCGCAGTGTGCGCACTTGGCGAACGTCGTAGAGCCCTTGTCCAACTGTGCCGTCTCGCCACAGCTGGGGCACGGCGGTCGTCCGCGGATGGCTTCGCTGACCTGGAGCATACTTATACAGCGTGCATAGAGGGAGAATCCCACGTCATCGATCAAATCCTCGTCCAGGAGCCCTTGGCCAACACGCCTGTAGAGCCGTTCAATCTGAGCTTTCCTCAGGCGATGGGCCCACACGGGTAGCTGATAATCGGTGTGGTCAGACATCCCTATCTCTGTCTTCACGAGGCGTAAGGCGCCCGGGAGCCCCGCCGGCCGCGAGCCCGTTCGCACGGTCGACGCTGTCACCGGTGGAGCCCCGGACATATCATCCGTCTTCTGTGCCCAACACGTCTTACACGGTTTCCCGATAGGACCCGTGGACGGTAGTGTCACCGCATGGAACGTCATCATACGTATGCAAAGGCGTTGGCCGCAAGCATGTGTTGCCCCGCAGGCCCGCGTGGCCGGCCGACTCGCGAATACGGCTGCCAGTTTGCCCGGCTGGAAATGCTATCCGGCGCCAGAAGGGGGTGAGCACAGGTCATTGGGCGTCGGTCTGTCTATCCGACGGCTGTCGCACGCGCTGAGCTACCGCATCGAAAAGATCGTAGAGCAGCCATTCGCTGTATGGTTGATCCAGCAAGCCGAACCAGACGTAGAGGATACTGCCGCCCTGCATCGCTCCGGCGCGATGCTCAATCCGAGCCGCACCGAGGCCGTGAGACCCGCCGCCTGCGTCGCGCAACTCGAGCAGCGGCGTCAGGCGTATGTCGTCAGACAGGCGGTCGCGGACCATCGGTCGCCATCTCGTATCGCCGGAGTGGGGGAAATCGACCGTTTCGGGCGTGTGCGGCAAGCTAACGCCGAGTTTGTGGAACTGAAGCTTCTTGCCCGGAGGCGGAATTTCCCAGCCGGGCGAGTCGACGAAGAGTGGCAGCCCCAACGGCCGCGCGCCGTCGGCGACGTTGCCATGCTCATCGTAGTACAGCGGCATGGGCTTAGCCGGCATCACAAGCAGACATCCGCCGCCCGCCAGATACGCCTGCAAGCCCGCGTCGACGTCACCGACTGCTTTGACCGTTCTGTTGTACTTCTCGCCACCGGCGTAGAGGACGAGATCGAACTTCTTCAGGGAAGCCCCGTCGGCCACGTCCGGCCAGGTCAACTGCTTCGGCACAACGCCCAACTCGAGCAGCCACCAGAACGCCAGTGAATCGGCGCCGGGCAGTGCAGCGATTCTCATGCCTGCCAGCTTGGCGCGCAGTCTGGCCAGGTCGGCCTGCGTCGGCGGCGATACCCCAGACTTGGCAGCGGTTCGGTTTCGGTTCGGCGAAGCCTTGAAGCGCTTGGCGAATTCAGCGGTAAGCTTGAGGTACGTGTGGCCGAACTCCACCGATGGCTCGATCTCCGATCCCTCATGCCATTCGTTCCACGACGTGACCAGCACCCAGTCGGGATTGGCCTTCAGCGCCGCCTCCCACTGCACGTCGTACGATCGCTCGCCCAGCCGCCTCGCCAACGTGCCCGGCTTGCGGATCTTTGTGTCGTCGTAGCCCGGCATGACCGTGACCGTCGAGACCCGCCCGAGGCGATCGGCGGTCGACACCCATTTCGGATAGGTCTTGCCGGCCCAGTCGGCGATCTGTGCTGCGTCGTTGCGACGGAGCTGCCCGGCGGTGGCGTAGGTATGCAAGCCGTCGAACACCAACGCGGCCTGCCGCGATACCTTGTCACCGATCAGCACCACACCGCCGGGATGGGAGTTTTCCAGCATGGCCGACACCTCAAGCCAGCCGGTCAATCCAAGCTGGTCAACGGCTCGGGCGTAGATGAATACGACCGGCTTGCCCTCGACCTTGAGCCAGGCTGAATGGTGAGCATACCGCTTGAGTAGCCGTTGGATGTCGGCGGCTGCCGCGGCTGGCGTTGTTGAGTTGGGCACCACTTCGTAATAGGCGGTCGCCTTCAGGCCCGTCGCGGCACAGACGTCGAGCACAGCCGGCAGGGCTTTGTCCTCGAAACCGCCGTGGCCCCACCAACTGACGATGAACCCATCGACGCCGGACTGCTTGGCCCACTGGCAGTGTTGCGCGATGACGGCCGGATCATGCGAGTCGTAAGGCCCTAGCGACGGGTAATGTGTAGTCGTCCCGATGGTTTTGCCGACTTCGTCGACGTTTTCCCAATGATACCACCGCCCCGACCCGGACTCGGCGGCCGGGTTGCCATACCAGGGGTAGTAGAACGCCAACACCATCCGCGGAACGTCTGTGTATCGCATCTGACTTCGCCGAGCGAAAGCGTCGACGTCGAGATCCCCTGCCATAGTTGCGCATGGGATTACCGCCATGGACACAGCCAGCATCAGCCTCATCGTCTCATCTCCAGTTCCTGCTAAGGTCGTGAATGACAAGAATCCATCGAGTTGCCGTCACGTCGGGTTCCAGCCGGTCTGCGTTGCACCCCGACATTTTCCAGATTACCTCAATGACCTGAAGTTACGTAGCGAGCTTCCTGGAGGCGTGTTAAGTATAATGGGGTCCAGTGTCGGGTTCCAGAGCTTTTGGCGCAGGGAGGTCGCTATGTTATCCGTCTCTCTCGATGTGCGTGCTGGATCGTCGGTCATCTGTGTACTGGATGGTCATGATCACGGAGCCGACCTCTCCCGGCGCGACGGGACTGGCGGAAGGCGTACGGCGGTCTGCGGACCGACCAAGCGCGGCGACGCAAGGAACTCGAGCGGGAGAACGCCGGGCCCAGAAGGCTGGTATTCGGCCGAGAAGCGGATGGCTACATGGCCCGATCCTCCGATGCGGCCTGCCCAGGTTTTTGCGCCTGCCGAGGCGACGGCCTGTTGTGCCAACGCCCCTCGCCACGGTACGATCGGCCGGCGCCCCGCAGTCGCTGGCGCTGCGGCATCTGAAACATCTCGCTTACGAGTGGAGTTGAGGCCATGCCAACTCGCGTGAACGCAAAACAGTTTTTGCTGGGTGCGTCTGTCGGGGGGCTGATCATGGCCGCCTTGGCAGGCGGCTCGGCGGGGGAAGCGTTTGCGGCCAACGCGCCTCACGTGCACAATACCGCCGCCAAGATCGGTGCCCAGGTCGCGCCGGAGCCGTTCCGCAGCCACTGGAAGGCGTGTCGGGGCGGCTCGTTCCCCGACCAGATGCGCGACCAACCGCTTGGTCACGCCAACCAACGGGCCGCCGGGCTGCTGCTGACGCTGGAGGCGATCCGCTATCTCCGCGAGGGCCAGATCAACAAGGCGTTGTTGCTGGCGTCGGTCCGATCCCATTACATCGGCGACAGCTCGTGCATCGCCCATGCCGCGGTGTGGCGGCCACGGAAGGCCGACGACGTCATGCAGCCGGGCAAGCACGGCAGCGGCGTCTGGTCGTTCCTACCGGCCAGCGTGCAGGATTACCGGCTGCCGTTCTCGCCCGAACGCGGCAAGGGCGGCTATTACCCCCTGCTGATCGAGCGGCCGCCATTGTTCGGCGAGAAGTGGGACTCGCTACCGAAGCTGGAAGTGCCCGGCAGCATGCACGCTTACTTCGACCGGGTGCATCCCCTCAAGCCGTACCCGGATGGCTTGTCGGCGACGGATGTCCCCGACACGAGCCTTTGGTCGGCCTACGACCGGGAGTTCTACGGTCGGTGGGTGGCTGAGAATATCGCCCTGACAGTGCTGGACCGCGAGAGTGTGCTCTCTGACCGAAAGCCCATCCGCTTCGTAGACGCCGCAGCCCTACAGCAGGCCATCGAGACCGACACCCGCAACATGGCCGCCTCGATCGCCGCTTACTACCGCTATCTGACGGTGGCCAGCAAGAGCAAGCTCGTCGGCGACGTCGAGGAACTCTTTCCCGCGGTCGACCGGCTGGCCCTGCTAGCCCGGCAGAATCCGAGGATTTGCCTTTCGGCCGATGCTCCCTGGCCGCTGAAGCGGGCCTGTTACCTGCTGGCCATGGAGATCGTGCGTGCCCAATGCCGCAACCGGGGCCAACTCGGCGGTGAGTATGGCCGGAACATCCGCTCTGAGTGTGAGGCTCTGCTGAAGACGGTGGCCATGCCCGACGCCGAAGCCAGCCGCCGCGTGATCGTCTCGTGGAAGCAGAAGCCTGCTGCCATGGCGGCCATAGCGGCCCGTCCGCTGAACGGAACCACCATCCTCTTCGAGCGCGGCCAGCGCGGGGCCGGCTGCGTCGTTCTTCGCGGGGAAGATCTGCAATCGTCCATACATTTGGTGGACTACCTGCTGGACCTGAGCAACGCCCCCCTTCATGGCCGGGCGCCGATCGAGGTCGTCCTTACCGTGCTGCGGCGCGAGTGGGAGGGCATGAACCTGCTCAAGCAGTTGCAGGTCCTGAGCGACGCCCAGGCAGCCACCAAGCCCGCTCGGCTTAGCGATCCCCACGCTGACGATGTGACGGAGTGGACGGAAAAGGTGCGGTGGATGATCTGGCCGTACACCGAAGGCCAGAGCGACATCGCCGGCCCGCTTCAGATATTCTGGAACCTCCTGCTGATCGACATCCCGCTGCCCGACGGCAAGAAGCTGGATCTGGCCGGCAGCTAGGCTCAGCAACTGCGCACAGCGGCAGGCAGACAAGGTCGAGGCTGTCCGGGCGAGTCGCGCCCGACAGCCTCGGTTTCGGCCACGTGTTCTACTCAGAACGGACTCACAGGCCCACCGAATCGACTACCTGCCGGTCTTGAAGCTCCAGACCACCCCGGTGGTCGTCCCGCCGGCATTCACCTCGTCGATCCGCCAGTAGTACCACCTGTTCTTGCCCAGATAGCCAGGATCGAATGTCGTCTGCGCCTGGTTGCCCTGAGACTCCGATGCACCGGGGTTCGGGTTCGTACCGAAGTACACGTCGTGACTGTCGGCACCGCTGCCGGCCGTCCACGAAAGGATCACGCTGCGGCTCACCTTCGTCGCACCGCTGGCCGGACTGGGACTGCTTGCCTGACCGGGCGGCGACACGCCGTCGTTGTCCAGGATGGTGTACGTGTGGACGGTGTTGACACCTAGCGTCGCATTCGATGGGTTGCTCAACGTCACCTCGATGGTCTCGTCCGACTCCGCATCGCCGTCGTCGACGACGGTGATCACGATGTTCTGCTGCGCCACACCCGGATCGAAGGTCAACTGCGTGCCCGCGATCGAATAGTCGTCGGGGCTGACAGCCGTGCCGCCGGTGACTGCATAGTCCACCGTTACGGTGCCCGTTTGATAGGCAGCGCTGAGCGAGACGCTCAGGTTGACCGTGGTGACTGACTCGTCGCCACTGCTGCTGGTCGCGTCAAACGCCACCGTCGGCAGCGGCTCGGGATCGACCGTAATAGTCACGGTGTCCGTAGTGCTGAGTTCACTGTCGTCGGCTTCAAGCTGCAGCACATACACGCCGTCGGTACTGAACGTGGCGGTCGTATCCACCGCGCCGGCGTCGCCGAAGGTCACCGTGCCCGGGCCGCTGAACTTGGTCCACGTGGTGGTAACCGCCGCTGGCGGGTCGGGCAGGCCGTCGTCGGTCACCGTCCCGTCCAGATTCACCGTATCGGTCGGCAGCGTGATCGTGTCGTCCGCACCGGCATCGACGGTCGGCGCCTCGTTGGTCTGGCCGGCCGTCGTCACCACCAGGCGCGGCCGCTGGCCCGGATCGGTCGCTTCGCGCGAATGTGCATGATGTAGATGCGAAGCTACGGCCGGGTTGACCGGCGCGAGTTTCACACCGTAGTTGGCCCCACCATCGACCCAGTTCTGGAGCATCGCGATGCCGGCTGCGTTGAGCGTCCAGGTTCGATCGACGTACGGATCGTTCCAGGCCGGCACGACAATCACCGTGTTGCTGACCACGGTGGAGGTCGCCGGCTGGATATCCCACGTCACCCCCATCTCGCTCCAGGTCTCGTCGACCTGCGTGAACTGCAGCGGCAGGTCGTCGTCCCAGTCCACGGCGGCACGTGTGCTCAGTACGATCTGGGCCGAGATGACCGTCTGACCGGCCAGGCTCGAGAGGTCCCACTTGAACAGTGCCTGTCGCTTGTAATTGCCCGGATCACCCGAGAGCTCCAGCGGATCCGCGCTACCATAGTTCGTGGTAGGCGTCGCCAGGTAGATCCAGGTGTCCTCAATCGCGGTCAACTCGACAGGTCCAGCCGGCGCGTCGTTGTTGACAATGGTGTAGGTGTGCACGGTGTTGGCGCCGAGGGTGGCGTTGGTCGGATTGCTCAGCGTTACCTCGATCGTCTCATCCGGCTCGACGTCGCCGTCGTCGACCACCGTGATCACCACGTTTTGCGTGGTCACGCCCACATCGAGTGTCAACTGCGTGCCCGCGATGCTGTAATCATCCGGACTCACAGCCGTGCCGCCGGTGACCGCGTAGTCCACCGTAACGGCTTCGTCGTAGCTCGCGCTGAGCGAGACGGTCAGGTTGACCGTTGCCACGGACTCATCGCCGCTGGAACTGGTCAGGTCAAACTCAACCGTTGGGTAACCGTCCGGTGAACCCCATCTTCAATTCGCAACGGCGCTGGGCGAACATGCC
>CBFCZG010000254.1:0-6919 GCA_965602375.1 uncultured Phycisphaerae bacterium
CCGTTGTCGGTCAGGTACAGCTCCATGGTATCGGTATAGGCCACGTGGCTGCCGTGGCGCGAGTTGACCGAAAAGCCGGTCTTGCGCCCGCCGTGACCGCGGTCGAGGCGAATCCAACTCAGCTCGACGTTGTGGCCGCTGTAGCCGGGCCTGAAGTATTCGACCGCCCGCCACGTTCGGCCGCCGTCGTCGGTGCGGAAAACGGTGTTGTGGTAGGGCGGCTCGTCGCCGTTGCCGTAGCAGTAGGCGTAGACGGTCTGCGTCTGGTTTTCGGCCATGGCCAGGAAGGGATACTCAGCGAGCTTGCGTTGGGAGTGGCCGTGCGGGCCGATGCTGGTGTTGATGCCGTTGCCCATGGCGCTGGTCCAGGTGGCGCCGCGGTCCTCTGATCGCCAGATGCCGCCTGAATAATCCCCTTCGGCCAGTTGGCTCGGCAGCGAGACGTACAGCGCGACACGACCTGTTTTGACGTCGGCGCCGCCGCAGAAAACCTGGATGGCCTTGCCCGGCGGCTGCGCCGCGCACGGGCGCCAGGTGTGCCCGCCGTCTCGGCTGAACAACACGGCGCTCGGGGTGGCCGCATACCACGTGCTCTGGTTGAGCGCCGGCGGCTCGAAGAAGAAGCCAATCGCCCGTTGGTCCAGGCCCGACGCACGTTTCCAACTCTGGCCGTTGTCATCGCTGCGATATGTTCCTGAGTCGGAACTGACCAGCAGCACCTTGCCGGTCGGGTCGATCGCGAGGCGGGTGGCCTGCGGCGTGGCGTGCTGCCACGGTGTGGCCTCGGTGAGGGGCTGCCATGTTTGCCCTTTGTCTCGGCTGACTTTGAGCACGGGTTGTGCCCACGTTCCCGGCACGCAGTACAACGTGTTGGGATCGGTGGGGTGGAAGACGACGGGCATCGTGATGGCGGCGCTGAGTTGCCGCCAGGGCAGCATTCGCCAGGTTCGTCCGCCGTCGGTGCTTCGGTACACGCCCGACATGTCCGATGCGCAGAACATCAGATTCGGATCGTGCGGCGAGGAGACGGCCACGAAGATGCCGCCGCCGCCGCCGAGGCCAACGCTGGTCCACTCAGTTGGCTCTTCCCCGAGCACGGGACCGGCGAGAAGGCAGACCGCCGCACACACCAACAGCCACTGCCTTGAACGTGTAGCCATCAGGATTCACCTCCCTGCGGCCCTGCGACCGACCGCCGCCGGACAGCAATATACGCCTGCGGTAACCAGCATAGCGTCTGATGCGTGGTGGGACACCGTGCAGCAGCGCTACGGCAGGCGTCCGCTCCGGCGACGGCCTGAACGGGGCCAGGCCTTCGGCCCGGGCGGTCGCATTTGTGAAAGACGACTCAATCCGAGTAGAATGCCGGCTCGGCAGGAGTGCGTGGCCGACATCAACGGCTCGTTGTGTTGGAGGTTCTGTCGTGAGAATGTTCTGCAAGACCGGATTGGTTCTCTCATGTCTGACGATGGCGGGCGCCTGTTTCGGGCAGGCCACCCAGCCGGGCGCGGCGGGCGACGGGCCGCCGTTTCCCCGGATCGCCAACTGTTACGGCGCCAGGCTCGGTCCAGAGACACCCGATGCCGAGCTGGACCTTCTGGCCAGGTACGATCTGCTGATCGGCGGCACGTACTGCAACTGGGGCAACCCCGAGCAGGTCGCGAAGTTCCGCCGGAATCTGACGTATCTGAGACAGAAGAACCCCCACATCATCGTGCTGGAGTTCTCGTCGTCGGCGCCCTATCTGGCCGAATGGGAAACTCACGAGGGCTTCCCCGACGACGGCTGGCTGCTGACACCCACCGCAGACAAGATCGCCGGCTGGCCGGGCTCGAACATGATCAACCTGACCAATCCGCAGGTGGTGAGCTGGCAGGCGGGGCGGTCGTACGACGGCATCTTCGAGCACGGTCACCACGGCAGCTTTATCGATTGCATGGGGCCGAGGTTCGACTGGTGGGCGTGCGAGATCGCTACGGGCAAGGAGTACCAGATCGATGCCGACCGTGACGGCCAGCCCGACCCGCGCGAGTCGCTCAACCGTACGTGGCGCGAGGCCAAGCTGCGGATCGCCCAACAGGTTCGCGACAGAATCGGGCCGGACGGCATCTTCATGGGCAATCAGGCGGGACGAGAAACGTACAAAGTGGTTAACGGCATCCTGCTGGAGGATTATCTCGACTACGTGCTCGACCGCGATCACGACTGGCGCAAGGTGCTCGACGACTACCTGTTCTGGACAACCACACCCCATCGGCCGAACGTAACGACCATCGTCTCGAGTTCGGGCGTGCAGCCGCCCTTCCACCCCAGAAAGGTTCTTTCGACGCGCGAGCAGGAGGCCCTTCAGGCCCGAGGCCGGGGGCTCCACCAGCGCATGCGATTCGGGCTGACCACCACCCTGATGGGCGACGGCTACTTCGCCTACGATCTGCACACTCGCTGGCGCGGACAACACTGGTGGTATCCGGAGTATGACACACCGTTGGGCTATCCGAAAGGGTCCGCCTCGCAGATGCCCGACGGGACGTGGCGCCGTCAGTTCGACGGCGGTGTGGTGATCGTCAACCCCAGCCCTCGACCGGCGACCATCAGCGGCAAGGGATTTCAAAGAGACGTGAGCACCGGGCGTGAAGCTGAGGTATTCACAATTCCACCGAGAGACGGCCGCATACTCGTTCTTGCCGAGAAACCCGCCGAAGTGGCAACCATCATGCCGGTAACCGTTAGGCCGCAGGATGTCGTATGCGACAGCTTCCTTGGCTTCGGCGCCGAGTGGGACCCCACGTTCTGGCACGAGTACAACCTGAAGCTGGGCGTCACCGAGGAGGATTTCCAACAGGTGTTAACTCGCCTTCGCTACATGCGGATGCCCATCGTGCGGATGATGATGCTCAGTCGCTGGTGTACGCCGGCCGGAGACGGCAAGTACGACTGGGACACGCCCGAGATGCGCAGCCTCTATCGCCATCTCGATGCGTGCCAGGAGCTTGGGATTACGGTGGTCCTGACCGACTGGGGCTGTGTGACCTGGACCAAGGTGCCGGGGTTTGCGGGCACCGACGATCCCAAGTATGCCGAGGCCATCGGCACGTACATGGACCATCTGATCAACACAAAGGGGTATTCGTGCATCCGGTACTTCGTGCTGGTCAACGAGCCCAACTTCGAAGCCGGCGGCTGGGACGCGTGGAAGAAGGGCATCGAGAACGTGGCCCGCGTGTTCGCCGAGCGGGGACTCGACAAGCAGGTCATACTGACCGGCTCGGATGAGTCGGGCGACGAAAAATGGCACCGACGGGCGGTCGACCAGGTAGGGCATTTGCTCGGCGCGTATGACGTACACTGCTATGCCGCCGACCGGAACGTGCGCGCCGGACAGTTGGAGCGATTCTTTGCGCGCCATCGCCAGTACTGCCTCGAACATGACCCCGGCGCGGCCGGCAAGCCCTTCATCATCGGCGAGGCGGGCCTGAACGACGGAGCAAAGCACCCCTACGGCAACGAGAACATCGACACGCGCGCCTATGGCCTGTTCATGACCGACTACGCAGTGCAGGCCGCGAGGGCGGGCGCGGCTTCGGTTCTCGCGTGGATGCTCGACGACAGCTCGCACGAAGGTTTCTTCTGGGGGCTCTGGCCGGGCAAGCAGGGCGGGTTCGAACTGCGGCCCTGGTTCTACACGTGGTCGCTGCTGTGTCGCTACGTGCCGGCTGGTGCGACGATCTATAGACCTCCTTCGGAGAGCTCGACGTTCCGCGCCCTGGCTGCACGGGTTCGCGATGCCCGGCCCGACACGCCGGATGTCCTATCAGAAACGCCGGGCGAAGGCTGGACGTTTGTGCTGGTCAATCGCGGTCGTCACGACGTACGGGCCAGGCTGAGCGTTGAGGGCGGCGCTCGCGCGATGTTCCGCAAGTATTTCTACAGCCACGACCTCTTGATGGTGGACCGTGTCGGATTCCCAAGACCGGCGGGCATCGTGCCATTCGATCTTGCCGCCGGAGCCGTGGTGATTTGCCCGGCCCAGTCCGTCGTGCTGCTTAGCTCGCTGCCGTGGTAGGGCTGCGTGTTCGTCGTTGGCCTTGGCAGCCGATGTGTTGCGGCGGGCGCCGGCCGGGCCGCGGCTTCAGACGGTTCGTTCCATTCCCGCAGCCACGGCGAAGCACTCCAACTCGGCCCCAGCGTCGGCAATTTGGTCGCGGCAAGTATCGGCTATTGCGTCGATCTGGTCGTCACTGCGGTCCTGGTTGTGGTGGAACAGGCCGAGAGCCTTCACGTTTGCTTCCAGCGCCAACGTCACAACCTCGGTGAACGTGGAGTGTCCCCAAGTCCTGGTGTGTTGGTATTCCTGCGGACTGAACTCCGCGTCGTGGATAAGCAGATCGGCGCCTTCGCAGAACGCTGCATAGTCCTCGGTCGCCAGCCCCCCCTCGTGCCGGAAGCCCAACTCATTATCCGTGAGGAAGACGAAACGCCGACCGTCCTCCTCGAACTTGTAGCCCAGACCCTCATTGGGATGACTGATCCTGATCGGCGTGACGACCACGCTGCCCAGGCTGAACGCCACGTCGCACTGCGTCTCGAACGACACGTCGGCGTGCACATCCTCCAGCGGCACGGGGAAATTCGGCGGCGCCATCGCACCCGAGATGAATTCCTTGACCGACGACTGCGCGCAGGGACAGCCATAGAGGCGCATCGAGTAGGACGGTTTGTACAGGGGCTTGAAGAAAGGGAACCCGAGCAGATGGTCCCAATGGGCGTGGGTAAACAGCAGGTGCACCGGCGAGGCGGCCTCGGAAAGGAGTCGCTTGCCCAACCTGCGTATGCCGGTGCCTGCGTCGATGACGATCGTCTCACCGTCACGCGTGCGAAGCTCGACGCACGTGGTGTCGCCGCCGTAACGAAGGTACTGCTCGCCCGACACGGGGATCGACCCTCTCGCACCCCAGCAACGAATCAACATGGCTATTCTCCGGCTTGAATTCCGGGACATTGGGAGCGACCCGGATGATTACGACTATTATATCGATGGCTTGGCGCGGTCGATAGGGACTGCCCGCCTATCCGAACCGGCCTTGCGATTGATCTGACCATCCCACCCGCTACCCAAAAGGCAACCGCTCCGCTGACACTCCGGCGCCATGCATGATAGAATAGCCAAGTCGGTTGGTTGAAGGTGGCAGTGTGTCAGTGCGCCGTCGCGCCGCCTAGACAGCGGTGCATTCGTGGTCCACCTCCATGGCCGACGTCGATATCCAAACGCCTATCGGCAGTCCTGATGAGGGATGTGTGCTATGTATGGAAGACGGTTTTACATCGCGTTCGTTGCTGCGGTGAGTATGGCGGTAGCACTGATGATGGTGTCGGGCGTGCTTGCCGGCCAGCGGCCTGCCTTGCAGGTGCAGCCGACCGCTACGCAGCGAGTGAGCCCACCCGAGCGGACAAGCACCACGGCGCTGCCGGGGCAGGTGGTGGTCGATGCCGACCACCCACAGTGGCTGACGCGCCATGGAGGCGGGCCTTTCTTCATGTGCGGGCCCGGCGATCCGGAAGGGTTCCTCTATCGGGGGACGCGCGACCCCGACGGCACGCGCAACGGCGATCAGATGGCATTGATCGAGAAGCTCAACGGCACCGGTGCCAACTGTGTCTATTTGATGGCTGTGCGCTCTCACGGCGGCGACGGCGACAGCACACACAACCCGTTCGTCGACTCCGATCCGACCAAGGGGCTCGACCAGGACATCCTCAATCAGAGGGACACGTGGTTTGTCGAGATGGACAGCCACGGGATCGTCGTCTTCTTTTTCATGTACGACGACAGCGCCCGCATCTGGAACACTCACGATACGGTGGGAGCCGAGGAGAGAAGCTTTCTTCACGGGCTCGTCGATCGCTTCGAGCATCACAAGCATTTAATCTGGTGCGTGGCTGAGGAGTACGAGGAGCGGTACAGCGCCGCCCGCGTCTCGCGTATTGCGGCCGAGATCCGCGCGGCCGACGATTACGACCATGCGATCGCCGTCCACAAGCTGAACGGTTTGAGCTTCGCTGAGTTTGCAGACGACCCGTACATCGACCAATTCGCGGCTCAGTACAATGTCGACACGGCGGGGGCGCTTCACAGCGGCGTCGTCGGTGCCTTCGCCGCCGCGGCCGGGCGATACAACCTGAACCTGGCCGAGGCCGCCAACTACGGTACCGGCGCAGCGGCTCGTCAGAAGAGTTGGGCGATCGCCATGGGCGGGGCGTACGTGATGATCCTCGGAATGGATATCGTCGGCACCGAGGTGAGCGATCTGGCGGACTGCGGGCGTCTTGTGCGTTTCTTCGAGTCGACGGACTTTTACCAGATGGCGCCTCACGATGAGCTCGGCTTCGGCGGCACGGAGTATGTACTGGCCCGGCCCGGCGACAGCTACATCGCCTATGCATCGAAGCTGTCGGGGCAGATGGGGTTGAGGCAGATGACGCGGGGATACTACAGCTTGAAGTGGTACGATGTGGCGACTGGTACCGAGGTCCGGCAGCGGGCGGCGGCCGTGTCGGCGGGTGATCGGGCGTGGCCGAAGCCGCCGGGCATCGGGTCAGAGTTGGCGCTATACGTCAAGCGGAGTGGCGATCTGGACGTCGACGCCGACTGAGCTGACGCGCTTGGATCTCTACGAGGCGATCTAGATCAGGGTTGCGTAGACATCGCGCCATCCAGCACGGCAACCCGCAGCTCGTTGGTGTTGTTGGGCCGCGCTGCCTCAAAATACACGAACAGACGACCGTCGTAGGGAACCCACTCGGAGTACCGCCAGGTGTGGTACTCGCCGGGGGTGGTGCTCTTTAGGAGAGGCTCGTCGGGCGTCAGGTCGACGAAGACCGGCACGGCGCCCAGCTGCAGCACGGGGGTGGCGGTGGCGAT
>CBFCZG010000255.1:0-6895 GCA_965602375.1 uncultured Phycisphaerae bacterium
CCCGTAGGGATCGTCGGTCATCCCGCCCAGCGAGACGATATGCGGCTCCCACAGCTCATCCTCGATGCGGAGTTCCAGTGCAGCGCGTCGTGGAATCCCGAATACTCTGACGTGAGCCGTCCGCTTCAGGCGATCTCGCGGGAACTTCAACCTGAAAGTCGGGTCGGTCTTCTTGTACAGGAGCGTGTTTTCGACGGTGTCCAGACACCGAAACTGTCCACCCTCGACCCGGGGCCGAATGGGCTTCTGGAGGGCCTCGATTCGCCGCATGGCGTCTGGCATGTCCTGCGTCAGGTAGAGGCTCGTCATGGCCTTGACGCCGAAGTTTGCGCCGCACGATCGCGAGGCGTGATGCAGCCAATGCCAGTCCAGCCTGATGCCCTGGTCGGTCTGAGCCAGCACGAGCCGCCCACTCGGGTGGGCGCCCCAGCCAGCCAGACCTTCCCACTGCGAGTAAAGGTGCCCCCAGGTGTCGTAGTACGGGGCCCGGTCGCCCGGTCCATGCCACAGTCCGACGCCCGCCAGGTCGTCCGTTGCTCTTGCGTCCGGGCTGTACCACCCGAACGCGGTCACGCCTCGTGTTTGTATGGCGACAAGTCGGCCGGGCAGGTCGCCCTTGAAGCGGTACGAGGGTCGGGAGCGCAACTGGGTCGGGGTCAGTCGCCTGCGGCGGCGCGTGCCGACCACAACAGCGCTCGGCGTGCCGGTTGTCTGCATCTCGATCCATGCGTCGGTGACGGCGTCGTGCGCCGCCGCATCCACCAGGCGCAGAGCGAAGGCCGACCGGACCTCGCCGTCAGCCCACAGCATCGTTTCGGTCAGGCCGTCGCCGTGGTAGGTGCCGGTTTCGTCCAGCAGCGAGTACATGACACGCAGGACGATGCGCTGCGGCCCCTGTTCGCAGACGATGAGTCGAGGGTCAGGATCATACTCCTGTTTGAGGAGGATGGATCTGCCCGCGTGGGTCACGCGAGCGCGCGAAGCCATGCGAACCGAGCGACCGGTTTCTCCCACATCCAGAACGATGGGAATCCCGCCCGTGTGCCGGTTCCACACGGCCCATAGCCCGCGAATCCTGCCTTCAACCAAGGCGCCACGACGCCGGAAGAAACCGCATCCCTTCGCCTTCGGTCGATCCATGTCGCGCGCTCCGCCTGAGCCGACCCGCCGGTTGCTGTCGGCGTACGGGCCGGTAAGTTCGCTGCCCTTTGCTACGACCTGCTTACCAGGGCGACCGCGTAGACGTTGAGACCCTCGACCGCAAAGCTCAGTCCGTCGGGGCGGGCGTCGACGCGGTCGAGCGCCGGTTCGGGCTCGTCGGGGCTCAGCAGCGTCACCTGGCTGAACGAGCATCCGGGTAGTCTCACCTGGACCGGCCCAATGGGCTCGGGCCGGTAGTTGATCAGGTGAACGATGATCTTGTTGCGGCCCTTGCCCATTACGCTGGCCAACACGCCGTCCGGCGCCTCGACTTCGATCACCGGCATGCCCTGCAAACGGCGGACGTCCTCGATGAACTGGCGGCGGTGCTCGTCGATCTGACCCTCCTTGAGCTTATCGCCGATCGATTCAGGGTAGAACACGACGTGACCTTTGCCGAAGTTGTGCTCGACGCGTCCGGTGGTGGGTGCCTCGTCTTCAATACCCAGCACGTCGGCCAGACAGCTCGCCTCGCGCGGCTGCCAGTTGTGTTTGGCGATTCCCGTCGGGCCGGTGGCGATCAGGTTGCCGCCGCGGCGCACGTACTCGCCAAGCCGATCGGCTGTGTCGCTGCCCATGGCCCGCACGTCGAACAGAATCAGGAGATCATAGAGCGACAGCTTGTATTGATCGATCTGCTCGTAGATCACAATGTCGAACTGCACGTTGTGCCGCGCAAGGTGCGAAAAGAACGGTGCACGATCGGCCACCGGCGACAGCCCCCGCAACACCACACCCACGCGCGCCAACGGCTGCGTCCGATGATAGATCTGCCGGCCGAAGCGCTTGTGGAAGGCGTGGTAGGCTGGGTCGACCACGCCGATGGCGTCGCCGCCGCAGGCGTTCATCTCGGCCCATTCGACCTTCGACTTCACGCCGTTAAGAAACGGCTTGTGCCGCCCGCCGTCCTCCAGCAGGTACTTCCACAGGCCGAAGTTCGTCCAGATGGCGCCGCTGCTCGGGTCATAGCTGCACGGTTTGTCGTCCTCGCTGAGCTTGTAGTTGCCCACCTGGTTCATCGGCCAGCGCTCGTGGGCGTTGTGGCCGAACAGCACGTCGGCCTTGATCTGCCGAGCCGTCTCCCACAGTTCGCGCAGAAAATCGGTCGTGCTGCGATTCCAGTACTCGCTGCGGGCCTGGTGCAGGAAAGGCCGATCGCCCGCGACGTTCCGGTCGCTGTCGGCGATCACCTCGATGCCCGTCCGCTTCTGCAACTCGTCCTGTGTGATCGCGTCCGGGACGGGCATGTCATAGGCTTGCCCGCAAACCTCGCGCGTGTATTGGGCGAACCCCTCGCGGCAGATCGGGCAGTAACACTTGGAGAACAGATTGTCGAAGAACAGCCCGTCGGCTCCGGCCTCCAAGGCGGCGGCTATTTTCTGCTTGAAGTAGTCGCGCCAGCCACGGTTGTTGACGCACAGCAGGATGCGACTGACCTCTCCGTGGTACGTGGCGGCCATGTACGGCACGTTGCCACCGTCGTGGTGGATTTGCCGCCACTCACCGGCCTGCGGCTCGGCCTCGAACATTTCCTGCCAGAAGGAGTTAGTCAGGCTCAGATAGGCGACGATTTTGATGCCTTTGCGGTGGGCCTTGCGAAAGTATTCGCGCAGAATGTCCCACTGCACCTGATCGCCCTGATGCGAGAATCCGGGCGACCACACCAGCCGCAGAATCGTGATGTGGTGTTCCTTGGCATAGGCGAGCAGCTCGTCGTTATACGCGTTGGTCTTCTCCCATAGCCGCAACGGCGTGAAGTTCCAGCGGCCCGAGAGCAGCATCTTGGCCGTCTCGGCGGGTCCTTCGTATCGTCCGGTCTCCCGGAACAGCCCGTGTTCCGCCCAGCGCGGCGGGCGGGCCGCATCCGCATTCATGTTCGTCATAGCCATGGTTACCGTGCCTCCGGCAAGAGGAGCGTCTATACGTCGAACGTCGGTGCGATTCTAGCCGCGCCCTGCCGACCCCGCTAGCGGCGCTCAGCGAACGCACAGCAGCGCACCGAGCACCGCAAACACCACCCACGCCATCTGACGAAACGGCTCGGTGCTGACCCGTCGCGACAACGCCATCCCCGCCCCGGCCGCGATAAGGATCGCCGGCAACACAAACGCCGCGCTGACGAGCGTGGAAACGGTAATGTGGCCCACACCACCCGCGACCGCGAGCCGATACACCGAATTGAACACAAAGCAGGCTTGGATCGTCGCCTTGAGAGCATCGCGCGCCATGTCGCGGCTATAGATGTACGCGATCAACGGCGGGCCGCCCATGCAGAACGCCCCGTTCATCAACCCCGAGGTCGCACCCACGCCGACCGCCGGTGCGGGCCGAAGCGGACCGCCCAGCCTGCGATTTCGCCCTAGCAGCGACAACGCGGCAAAGCCTATAACCAACACCCCCATCACCCGGCGGGCCAACTCGTCGTCCGCCGACGACAGAAACCATATCCCCAGCGGGATCGTACACGCCTGTCCCGCGAGCAGCGGCCAGACCATCCGCCAGGCTACGTGCCTTCGCAGATGCCAGAGAATCCCACAGGTCAGTGCCACTGCGCAGACGTTGGTCAGCGCCGTCGCCTCCAATACGGTGTACAGCAGACTCAGCAGAGAGACGGCCACGATGCCGCCCCCGAACCCGGTAAAGCCCTGTACAAACGACGCGATCCCCATCGCGCCGATCGCCGAGGCCACGAACCACCAATCCATCGTCAACTCACCGAGCATTCGAGCATTCTGTCCCGGCGTGCGGGTCCGTCAAGCCCGATCGGCGAGCAGTCGGCCTGCGCGCCTGGACACCTGCACTTCTTGCGCACTAGGATGCCTTGTGGTTGCGCAGCTCGGAGGACATCAGAACGACCCGTTTCGGGCGCCATGCAGATGAACTCTCGTCAACGAGTCTTGGCAGCTCTGCGACACGAACAGCCGGACCGCGTCCCGACCTCGCTGTTCTGGGCGGAATTGCTGCATCCCGACGGTCGATCGATCGACCTGTCGAAGGCGCGCGACCTGCTGTTCGCTGATGTGCGCGTCGTACACGCCGAACCGACGGTCGCCGGCCGGCAGTTTGAATCGTATCTTGAGTCCTTGCCGGATGATGTATTTGTGGGCGACTTGGCGCAACTGCGACGATACCACGCCTGGGGCTACCGACCCGAGCGCTCACCGCACGGGCCGGAAAAGCCCAGCCCGCTGCGGCACGCCGCTTCGATCGACGACGTGGAGGCATTTGCGTTCCCCGATTTCGGCGGCGACGCGGCCTTTGAACACTTGCGGCGGGACGTGCAGGCCCATCAGCGCCGCGGCCTGCCGGTCTTTGCCGTGCCGCCGCGGTTGGGGGGCGTGATCTTTGAAGCTGCTTGGCGTCTGCGGGGTTTCGACGCGTTCATGTGTGATTTGGCCGACGGTAGTGCGGTGAGTATGTGGCTGGTGGACAGGCTGACCGATCTGGTGTGTCATCACGCCCGGATGATCGCCGCCGCCGACGCGGATGTGCTATATTTCGGCGATGACTTTGGCGAGCCGACGCGTTTGCTGGTCTCACCGGATATGTGGCAGCGAGTCTTTGCGCCCCGCTACCGGCGCGTGGTGACCGCCGCCCGTGCCGTCAAGCCGGACATTCACGTCTGCTTCCACAGCGACGGCAATTTCACCGGCCTGCTGGAGCATCTGGCGGCCATCGGCGTCGATGCGGTCGAGCCGGTCCAGCCGGATTGCATGGATCCCGCGTGGATCAAGCAACGTTTCGGGCGGCAGCTCACGCTCGTGGGTTGTGCGGGCACGGCGTGGCTGTTCCACCACGGTACCGATGAGCAGGTTCGTGCAGAGGTCCGCCGTCGCATCGATCAGCTTGCCGACGGCGGGGGCCTTATACTCGCACCCGCGTACGACCTGATGAGTTGCACGTCGTGGGAAAACGTAGCCGCCTTCTTCGACGAAGTGCAGCGTTACACTGGCTGACCCTGCCGCGGTTGCTTGCCAGGTATGCGTGGGCGCCGGCCTGTTGGCACGCGGTGCCGACCGCCTCGCCGGCCGTTTGCCGTCAGGCTACGATTGACCCTTCGCCTTGACTTGTGGCCGAAGATCGATGCCCAGTTCGTCGAGTTGCCGCTCGCCTACCGGCCCCGGGGCATCGGTCATCGGACAGACCGCACGCTGCGTCTTGGGAAACGCGATCACGTCACGAATCGAGTCCTGCCCCAGCAGCAGCATCACAACGCGGTCCAGCCCCAGGGCGATGCCGCCGTGAGGGGGGGCGCCGTAGCGCAGCGCGTCCAGCAGGAACCCGAACTTCACTCGCGCCTCATCCTCAGAGATGCTCAGCAGGCGGAACACCTTCTCCTGCACGTCGCCGCGATGGATACGGATGCTCCCGCCGCCCAGTTCCGTGCCGTTGAGCACCACGTCATAGGCTTTGGCCCGCACGGCGCGAGGGTCGTCGTCGAGCTTGCCCACGTCCTCGTCCTTGGGCGAAGTGAACGGATGGTGCATCGCGGCCCAGCGCTTCTCGTCGGCGTCCCACTCGAACATCGGGAAGTCGACCACCCAGCAGAACTTGTATACGTTCTCGGGGATCATGCCGCGCCGCTCGGCCAGCGTCGTTCTCAGCCACGAGAGTTGCTTGCAGACCGTCGCCTCATCGCCGGCGGCGAACAATATCAGATCGCCCACGCTGGCGCCCGCCGCCGCAATCAGCTCACCGGCTTTCTCGCCGGGAAAAAACTTGGCCACGCCCGTCGACAGCGACGGCTTGCCCTGCTCGTCGACCACCTTCGCCAGCGGCAGGGCGACTGCGCCGATCCCGCGAAACTCGGCCGCCAGCTCGTCGGTCTGCTTGCGGGTCATGTCGGTCCCGCCGGGCACGCAAACCGCCCGAACCACGCCGCCGCCGCTCACGGCTTCGGCGAAGGGGGCAAACTCGGTCTGCCCGCACAGCTTCGTCACGTCGCGCAATCTCATCTCGTACCGCAGATCGGGGCTGTCGCTGCCGTACTCCCGCATCGCCTCTTCGTAGGTCATCCGCGGCATGGGAAGGGGCACCTCGACGCCTTTCACCTCGCGCATCAGGTGGGCCAGGCTCCCTTCGACCAACGAGATGACGTCGTCGGCCTGGACGAAGGCCATCTCGATGTCGACCTGGGTGAATTCCGGCTGCCGGTCGGCCCGCAGGTCCTCGTCGCGGAAGCACCGCACAATCTGCATGTACCGATCGAAGCCCGCGATCATGAAGAGCTGCTTGAACAGTTGCGGCGACTGCGGCAAGGCATAGAAACGCCCCTGCTGCACCCGCGACGGCACGAGGTAGTCTCGCGCGCCTTCCGGGGTCGACTTGGTCAGGAACGGCGTCTCGATCTCCAGGAAGCCTTCGCGATCGTAGTAGTCGCGCAGGGCCTTGGTGATGCGGTGGCGCAGTTGCAGCGCCTCGCACATCGGGCGCCGCCGTAAGTCGAGGTAGCGATACTTCAGGCGAAGCTTCTCTTTGACACTGGTCTCCTCTTCGATCTCCACCGGCGGTGTTTCCGACTCCGCAAGAATCGTGAAAGCCGAAGCGACCACCTCGATCTCGCCGCCGGGGCAGTCGCGGTGGGAAAACCCGCCCATGGGCACGATCACCTGCACCGGACCTGTGGCGGTGTCCAGATCCGCGGCCAGGGCCGCCGCGGCCGTCTCGATTTCGCCCTCTGTCACCTTCACATGGG
>CBFCZG010000256.1:0-6894 GCA_965602375.1 uncultured Phycisphaerae bacterium
CGGTCTGGAAGCCTTGGGCGATGGCGTCGTCGACGCCCGCCAGGCAGCGCGCGGTCGCATCGCGAAACGGCTCGGTTCGCAGGAACTCTGCGTCGACTGCCTGCGGCAAGCCGTTCGACTCGAATGCCCCGTTGACCGCCAGAACGAACGGTCGCGTCTTGGCGACCGGGCATCGCAGCGGCGGCTCGTGAGTCAGGATGAAGCGGCAGGTGTCGCGATACATCAGCAGCCGGGGGTCCACATCGTTGGGCTCGATCGGCAGTGTCTGTCCGTCGTTCAGTTTGATGGTAAGCGATCCCGAGTCGGTCCCCTCGATGACGCCCTTCTCGCCGACCACGCGCGTTTGAATCGAGCCCTGGCTTGGCGCTTCGGTGCACAGCGTGAAGTGCGTATAGATCATCGCGCCGTTGGCGGCCTCGATGGCGACGCTGCTGGTATCGTCGCCGGTGATGTCGCGGCAGCGGTACAGCTCGGCCCGGACGCGCACAGGTTCGGTCGGTGCGTCCGGATCGGTCGACGCCAACTCCAGCGCCGCCTGAATCTGGTGAGCGAACGGATTGTTGATCGTGCCGTCGAGAACCCATCTGCCGTCGGCGCGCAACTTGCCCGCCCAGTTGTTGCGCGTGTAGTAGGTGTCGGCTCGTTTCCAGCAGGCCGCGACGTGCACCGATCGAATCTCTCCCAGCACGCCTTCGCAGATGAGTCGGCGCGTGTGCTGCGCCGCGTTGGACCACGACCGCTGAAAACCGATCGTGCAGCATCGCCCGGTGCGCGCCGAGGCGGCGATCATGGCATCCAAGTCCTGGATCGTGGGGGCCGGCGGCTTCTCACAGATCACGTGATAGCCGGCCTCCATACAGCGGATGCTCAGTTCGGCGTGGTAGGGAATGCCCACCGGCACGCCGACCAACTGCACCTCGTCGCCAACGGCGGCCAGCATCGTTTCCAGATCGTCGAAGCGCTTCACCCCGTGCTCGTCGAGAACATCAGCCTGCTGTGCGAGGCGCTGCGGATCGCGGTCGCAGGCAGCCACCCAACGACAGACGCCTGCCTCCTGCGCCGCCAGGATCGATTTTATGTGCGACTCACCGTACCCGGTGACGCCGATCAGGGCCACGCCAACCTGTCCACTGCTCTTGCCCATACTGCGTCTGCTTCCGTCTTGCCCCCGGTTCCTGTCGGCAGGCGATCATACGCCGCCGCCGCCAGCCGACAAGCCCTTAGCCGGTCCTATGGTTCGGCGCTCTCTGTGAATCAATGGGAAGGTGAAGTCAGGTTGTGCTTTACTCGCGCCCCTGTCGGAGGGGGCCGACCGATACGCCCTCAGGTCGCACTTCGACGCTCACGCAGCCCACTTCGTCGGTAACCCACAGCCGCGCGCCGGGCGGCAGGATCGGGGCCAACCTGTTGGCGCCGCCCGCGCGATGACCCGACGACTGAATCAGCCAGTCTGCATCCACGGCCTGGAGCAGCGGCTCGGTCATCGGGTTGACGCTGCCGTGGTGCGGCGCGACCAGCACGTCGGCTGACAGGTCGGCGTTGGCAAGGAGCAGTCGCTGGGCGGCCTGCTCGACATCGCCGGTCAGCAGAACGCGTCGGCCGCCATATGTGATACGAAGCACGATCGACGTGTCGTTGGCCGTTAGCCGCAGGTTGGCATCGGGCGGAGGCCAGAGCACTTCGATCTCAACGTCGCCGACGTTGCCGAGCCGATCGCCGGCCTTTAGATGTTCGACCGCGACACCTCGGCCGGCAAGCTGATCCAGCAGGTACCCACACGCGTCGTCGGCTCCACAGAATCGCTCGAAATGCGGCGAGATCAGCACCCGCTCGATCGACACGCGGTCGGCGATGTCGAGCACGGCGCAGTAATGATCGATGTTCGGGTGCGAGATGATAGCTGCGTCGATTCGCTCGACGCCCAGCTCGTGTATGGCGGGCACGATCACGCCGGCAGCGACGTTGAACGAGTTCAAGCTGCCCGCGTCGTACAAAAGGTTTCGCCCGTTGGGTAGTTCGATCAACGCCGCGCTACCGTGCCCCACCGCCAGTTGGTGAACGCGCAGGGCCTGGCGATTTCCACTCGGAATCGCCGCCCACGCGACGCAACTCACGGCCAGCGACACCGCACCCAGCCGCAGCAGCCGACCCGAAACGCGCGGTAGGCCCGCCGCCCAGACTGCCAGCAGCCCGCAGGAGCCCACCACCAACCACACCGGTGGCGGGCGCGAGTAGACGTGACACAGCGGCAGTTTCGACAGCACCGACACCAGCCCGGCCAGCCAGTCGGTCGTCGTCGCCAGCAGCGGCCCGGTAACCACGCTCGTGCTCGGAAGCAGCGCCGAAAGCAGCAGTTTGCCAAACCCGATCCACATCACCATCGTCGCCAGCGGCAGCATGAGCAGGCTGTTCAGCCAACCCAGCGGCGACCATCGCCCGAAGTGATGCGCCACCAGCAGCGCCCCCACCATCCATGCCGACAGCGCCACCGCCAGCGCCCAGTTGAGCTTGCCCCGCACCAGCCAGCGGACCGCACCGCGCGCCAGACGCGAGGTTCGCTCGGTGGGTGTTTCGTCGGGCGGAACGACGCTGAGCCGCTCAATCTCGAACGATCGCGCCCAGGGGCGCAACAGCACGCCTCGCACCCGCGGCGTGAGGTAAATGACCGCCAGCACCACGCCGAAGGAGAGTTGAAACCCCGCACTGAAGACTTCGGTCGGCTTGACCGTCAGGATGGCGAGGGCGCCGGCCGCCAGCCAGTTGGCGTGAGTGGTCGGGCGCCGCATGGCTACCGCCGCACACCCCAGCAGGGCCAGCACACCCGCCCGCATGATCGGCGCCCTTGGCTCGGCCACGACCATGTAGGCGATCACCAGCGCAGCCACCCATGCAGACGCAAGCCCGTAACGCAAGCCCAGCACCCGGCCCACTGCCCAGCCGAACAACGCCAACGCCCCCACGTGGATGCCGCTGACGCTCAGCAGGTGCGCCGTGCCCGTTCGAACGAACGCCTCGTCGAGCTGTCGGTCGACCCGGCTGCGCTGACCGAGCAGCATGGCCTCCAGGAGCGACGTGCCGTGCTCGTCGTCGGGCCAGACGCCGTCGAGCAGGTATTGCGAGCTGCGTGCCCGCAGGCCCGATCGCAGTCGCCACCACCAGCCGCCGTGTTGGTACGCCGTCGGTCGTACCAGTTCGGGGGTCCCGCAGTACAGGCCAACCAACACTCGTTGCCGGCGGGCCCGGCGAGCCCAATCGAACTGACCGGGATTGCCGGGCGGGCGGAAGCGATAGAGGCGGCCGAAAAGCTCCAGCCTTTGGCCCGCATGCACCTCAACCTCCGTCCCGTTGATGCGAACCTGCACGACACCGCAGACGGCTATGGGTCCGTCGCGTCCCATGATCTGGCGAGATTCGAGCAGGAACCGGACCCCTTGCTGCTTGGGCAGCCAGCGGGCGAACGCGCCGGGATCGGAGACGACCGGGGCAGGGTCGGTGACCACCAAGCCGACCAATCGCACCAGCGTTTCATCCGACGGCGTGTACAGGGCAACATGGTTGTGTTCGGCGCGGCGGTAGCACACGTGGTGCAGACCCGCGCCAACCAGGCCGGCCACCAGCACAAGCAGCGTAACGCCCGCGCCCCACCGGCCTCGCGCCAAGGCGGCAGCCAACGCCACGCCACATAGGGCGAACCCCGCCACGCACAGCCACAAGGGTATGGCCACACGAGCTTCCGCCAGGACCCCCAGCGCCATGCCCACCGCCAGCGGCGCCAGGTACGGAATGCGCAACCGGCGACGGGAGGACTCCTGCACGCCGTCGGGGACATGGCCATGCATGCGCTAGAGAATAGCCGAATTGAGCGATAAATGCGATGCCCCCGATCGGGCTCGCACTACGGCATGATAAACTCGTGCTGCGGATGGCGTATCGTGAGCACCGGGCACGGCGACTTGCGGACCACCCGCTCGGCCACGCTGCCCAACAGCACGTGGCTGAGGCCGGTCCGGCCGTGCGTGGCCAGCACGATCAGATCGATGCACTGCTTCCTGGCGTACTGGATGATCTCCATGAACGGTCGGCCGAGCACCACGTCTGTGATGACCTCGACTTCGATATCCTTGAAGTGTTCGGCGGCGAAGCTGTCCATCTCCTTGCGGGCCGACTGGAGGATGTCCTCGGTGGCCGGGCCCACGGGCACACTATTGGGCCCCATGGCGGTCCAGTACTGGTAGGCCTCGTCCACCACGTGCAGGCAGTGCAGCTTGGCCTGATACGCGTGGGCGAAGCTCAGGGCATAGCGCAGAGCGTAGGTGCTCAACTCCGAGAAGTCGGTCGGGTACAGAATTTTGGCCATTTTGATCATGCGTTGGGACCTCTCGACTGCCGGTTCGACGATAAGTCCTGGGCTGGCCTGCACTAATACTATACGAAACCCACCGGCCCATAGTCAAAAGCCATCTGCCTGCCCGGCGGCCGACCGGGCCGGACGCCGGCGGCGAGCAGCAAGGGCCCCGTTGGCGACCCACGTGGGAGTCTGGTATAGTACACGGGTTATGTGCGGGCTGTTTCTGCTGCTTGTGTGCTCAACTTTGCTGGCGGCCTACCTGGTGCTTGCGGCCCCGGTCGGCGCGTTGCGCCGCCGCTGCCTCGCGATTTACCCCCCTCTTCCGGATAGACTGTGCAGGAATCGTAAACAAGTGACAGCACGGGCCTTGCGCACAGGGTCGTACCGGCGTGTATGCACATGGGCAGCCGCGCCGCTGCGACCCGCCCTGTTGCGCCGATAGGCCGACGGCGCGCCGGTACCGCCTGTTGCCTGACGGGTTAGGCCCGCCGGACCTTGCGCCGCGGGATTGCGGGCTGGAGTTGCGAAGCATAATGGCGGAGTCGATGCTGAAACGGGTGGCCGACAAACTGCGGGGTAAATTCGTCGTGCTGGACGGGCCCGACGGCTCGGGCAAGACCACCCAGCTGAGCCGGCTCACCGCCGACCTGCGCGAAGCCGGTCTGGATGTAGACGGCACCAAGGACCCAAGCGGCACCGAGATCGGCTCGTTGATACGGCACATCTTGCTCAGACACGACCTAAGCAAGATGGCTCCTTCGTGTGAGGTACTGCTCTTCATGGCAGCACGCGCGCAGTTGGTGGCCGAAGTCGTGTGCCCGGCAGTGAATGCAGGCAAGACAGTCCTGTGTGATCGCTTTATTTCCGCCACCTTTGCCTACCAAGGCGCGCTTGGTGTAAGTGCGGAGGACATCCACAAGCTCGGTGACCTGGCCGTGGGCAAGACTTGGCCGGCGCTCACGGTAGTTCTTGACGTACCCCCCGAAGTGGGCTTGTCCCGTGTGGGACGATCGACCGAAAAGAAGCCACCCAAGTCGGTGTTCGAGCTTTCCGGGCAGCATACCATGTTCGAGGACGATCAGCCTGACGCAATGGAGGCCCGTACGCTTACGTTTCACCGGCGGGTGCGAGAGATTTTTCAGCGGTTGCCCGAACTCTATCCCAAACCCGTAGTGGTGATCGACGCGAGCGGCACAGCCGATGAGGTGTACCAACGGCTGCTGGAGGCGCTGGAACGTGCGGATTACTGACGTACAGCACCAGGAGCGGGCACATCGCGTGCTCCAGCGGGCGCTGGGCAGCAACCGGATGCCGCATGCCTACATTTTTCACGGTCCGCCGGGCGTGGGCAAAGGCATGACGGCGATTCGCCTGGCGCGGCTGCTTCTGTGCAACGAGCCGGTATCGATCGACCCGGCGGTCGGCACGGGCGACGGGACGGCGATCGCGTGGCGCGACGCCTGCGGGCGCTGCCGCAACTGCGAGCTGGTCGAGGCCGGCACGCATCCGGACCTTCACCTGATCAGCAAGGAGCTGCATCAGCACCATCCCGACCCGAGCGTACGGCAGCGCAAGGGGTTGGATTTGAGCGTCGAGGTGATCCGGCACTTTCTGATCGAGCCGGCCGGCAAGCGATCGGCCTGCGGCGGCGCGAAGGTGTTTGTCGTCGGGGAGGCCGAGCGCATGACGTTGGCGGCCCAGAACGCACTGCTCAAGACGCTGGAGGAGCCGCCGGCCGGAACATTTTTGATCCTGCTGGTCGAGCAGCTCGAGCAGTTGATGCCGACCATCCTGTCCCGCAGTCAGCAGGTAGCGTTCTGTGCGCTGCCGAGGGAGTTCGTGCACGCGGTCCTGACGGGCGACCGAGAGGTGCCGGGCGAGGCGGCGCGGTTTTGTGCTGCCCTGAGCGACGGGCGGCTGGGTGTGGCAACCGAGTACGCCGAGGACGATCTGTTTGCGCTAAAGCGGCAGGTCTTAAGCGAATGGGTGAACTACGACGGTCGGGCGCCCACCGAGCTGGCACGCACGTTGGAGGATGCGGCGCGCGAACTGGCCAAACGTCAGCGCCAGCGTAATGCCCAGTGGTCGCAGGGCGATGCGCTGCGGCGTGGGTTGCGGACGATCCTGTCGGTTCTGGCGGGGGCGTACCGCGACTGCCTGCTGGCCGGCTGCGGCGGGCAGATCGAGATGATTCATGCCGACCAGCCCGAGGTGATCGCCGGGCTCGCCGCACGGTGGTCGGGCCGGGCCGCCGACGTGATCGAGCTGATCGGGCACGCAGAACGGCAGATCGAGCAAAACGTGAACCCGACACTGGCGCTGGAGGGTCTGGTGGTGCGGGCCTGGGCGCAGCGTGCTAAGGCGCCGGCGTCGATGCGATAGCAAGTGAGGCATACGGTGAGTGACGAGGCAGAACAAGAACAAGCCCAACCCAAGCCTGCTGGCGACAACGGTGATCGGCAGACGGTCGCGGTGCGCTACGGCTTCCTGAAGCTCCTGGGCGAGTTTCAGTGCCCGCCGGACGTTCGGCTTCGTGGCATCAGCAC
>CBFCZG010000257.1:0-6854 GCA_965602375.1 uncultured Phycisphaerae bacterium
GGGGTGAAGCTCGAGCGTTGGCGGCCCCGGTACAACCGCGTCCGCTTCGACGGTGAGAAGAGAACCACGCTCCGCGGTGTGCCCGGCGACGAGGCGGCACTGGCGGTCGCTGAGGCCACGCCGTACGAGGCCGGCAGGCTCGTGCGCGGACGCATCGGGTCGGCCCATCAGTGGAACCGCGAGCTCGACCTGATCGCGTGGAACCACACCAAGTTCGGCACGGTCAGCGAGGACATGGAGTCGGCCTTTGCCGCCATGGCCGCCCGGGCGCTGGACACACGGTTTGTGGCGATCCGCATCATCTCCGACAACGAGCTGCTGAGCCCGGACGTGAAGATCTCCGAAACCGCGCCGCTGTGCGCGAAGTATGTCGTGGGGGTGATCAGGAACCTGGCGCGGTCAGACACGCGGGACGGAGCGCCACGTAGCTGAGGTAAGACGTCCTGCCGGCTAGACATCCTTCGAAGCACTGGCGGGCAAGCCGCTAGGGCGCCCGGGCGAGCCCAACTACTAATTTGGCGGGAATTAGTATGACATTAGTATTTGCCCGGGCACCCGCCCTGCGGCCGCTGTAAATCGTTTTACATAATGGGTTTACGTCGCTAACCCCACCATAGTGGGGCGACGTCAGGACGCCAGTCTCCGGAGCCGGGCGACTGTCTGGATCATCGAGCGGACGGTGTGGTAGCTGATCTTCCAGGCATGGGCGAGGGCGTCGTCGATGGGGCGGCCGAGGCGGTCGAGGCGCTCGTACCATTCGCCGCCGGCGGCGAGGTTGACGAAGCGGGCGAAGACGAAGTCGTACACGTTGCGAAATGCGTCCCAGTAGCGCTGCTCGCCGGTCAGCAGGTATGCGTCGAGCATGCCGACCAGCATCTCAGCCTGCTGCCAGAACTGCTTCTCGAAATCCGTGGGAGGCGCGTCAACGGCGCCCTCGACATAAACGCCGCCGTGCTCGCGGTCGACGCCGAACTTCACGGCGTGGTCGAAGAGCCTGCCGACCACCTCGCGATAGCGCTCCCTCGGCCCGCCCAGCACGTCGGCTGCGTGAAGCAGCAGCCAAGCCAACTCGACGTTGTGCCCGTACGACGTGAGATCCAGCGGGCGGGCCACGCCGTCGGTCGGCTCGGCGTCGCGACCCCAGGTGGTGTCGAAAAGGATTGCGGGCAGCGGCTCGAAGTCGAACGAAAACTGCATATAGCCCGTGCCGTATCGCGGGTGCAGCATGCGCGTCAGGATCAGGTCGATGACCTCCAGCAGTCGCCGACGATGCGTGGGGTGGCCGGTCATCTCATACAGCGTGGTGAGCGCCTCCATCATGTGCATGTGCACGTCGAGGCTTTTGCGGTCGCCGCCTTTCGGGCCCGCCGGCTGCGGCTGCCAATCGGGCTGCATCAGTTCGAAGAAACCCCCGTGCCGCGTGTCGGCCATGTGCTCGCTCACCGCAGCGTAGGTGCGCAGGGCGGCGTCGCGCCCGCGCGGGTCGTGCGTGGCGAGGTAGTACTCACTCATCGCGTAAATGCCGAAGCACTGACCGTAGCCGACCTTGTCGCGGTTGACGGGTTGGCCGGCGCGATCGGCAATCCAGATCCACCCGTAGTGCCCGGCGTCCCAATAGTGATCGAGGATGAAATCGGCGCCCATGCGGGCCAGCGCCGCGCATTGGCCGTCGCCGTAGCCCGCGCGATGCGCGCTGGCCATCGTGTAGAGCATGCGGATCTGCATGAGGAACGTCTTGGTCGTCTCGCCGGTTGGCTTGCCGTCTCGATCGAAGTAGGTGAGAAATCCGCCGAATTGCTTGTCCGGCGACCGCTCGATCCAGAACGGCAGCAGCGTGTCGGTCAGGTAGCTTTCGGTGCGGGCAAGCAGGTCGGACACTTCGGTCGGGTCAGGCATATTCGTTCTCACTCGTTCTGCGCGCTGCGCGGTCACACGTCGGCGTAGCAGCGTACGTCGAACAGCGACGGCGGCGTGCCTCCATGTGTGGCCGGTAGCTCGATCGTCAGTTGATCGGTCTCAGCCGGCGGGTCCAGGACGATCGTATTGTGCGTCTGGTGGTTGTCGGTACATTCCGCCACGCAGCGCCCGCTCGCATCGCGAATGCGGTAGTGCCGTACGCAAAACGGCACGACGTTCTCGGGATGGTTCCAGAACACCGATTCGAGCGGGTGTTCGAAGTCGGTGTCAAAGCTCAGCTCGATGCGTCGAATCTCCTGCGGCTCGGGCCATCGCAGCGTCAGCGTGGGCGCGTCATCGTTCGGGTCGGCCACCCAGGCGTTGGGTGCATCCGTCGGGCGGGTGACGCCGCTCGTGGCCTGCTCAGGCCTGAACAACTCGATCGGCGGGTCGATCCGCATGGCCAGGTTCCGCCCGTCGGGCCGACGCATCGGCGTCCAGAACTCAAACGTCTCAACGCCGATATCGTTCGGCGGCTCCTGGTCGCGACGGTGCACCAGCGACGCCAATCCGCTGATTCGCCGCTGGCTCGTGCGAACCGCAATGTGCTCGTTAGCCATCAGGCACACGAAGACGTATCGCGACTGATCGATCTCGACCTTAAAGTCGACCGAGATGCGCTGGCCGTCTCCCGGTTCCGCATCGATCCGTTCGCTCGCCAGCGTCACGTCGGGGGTGAAGTTGCCGAGCTTGCTACTGGTTCGCAGTTCGACCTGGAGCGTCGTGGCGGCTGCCACATCGACAACGAACGACACCTTCGGCATCGGCGCAGCTTGCACCGGCAGCAATTGGGCCCACGACCTTTCGAGTCGTAGCGGCGGTCCGTCGACCGGCAACTCGGCGAGTCGCAGGCTGCTGGAGGCTGTGATCGTCGCCTGTCGCGCCAAGTCGTCCGGATCGTCGAGCCGATGGCCGGGAACAAACTGCCCCGCGCGCATCAACTCGCGCTGGAGTTGTTCGATTCGCGGCGACGCGCTTAGATCACCAGACCGCAAGCTGTCGCGCGTGCACAACGCGGCCGCCATCCCGACGGCCTGGCCGCACGCCGCCAGCGTGGCCATCACACGCGTCGAGCCGAACGCCACGTGCGACGCGCTGAGAATCCGCCCTGCAAGGAACAGGTTCGCGATGTCACGGCTGTACGTGCACCGATAGGGTATGCCGTACACGCCCTTGGCGTGCCACTGATCGCAGCCGGGCCTGGCGCTGTACACCCCGTCGGCCGGGTGCAGGTCGATCGACCACCCGCCGTGGGCCACCACGTCGGCGTGCTCGCGCTGCTCGATGATGTCTTGCTGACGCAGCATGTAGGCGCCTTCGAACCGCCGGCTCTCGCGCTTGCCGGGGATGAGCCCAACCCACTCGAGCGCAAGCGTGTCGGCCTCGGGGAACTCACCTGAGTTCTTGATGTGGTTCCACACGCCGTATACCACCTTCCACAGCTCCCACTTGATCGGCTCGGTGTCGTGCACGGTGTCGAGTCGCCCGCCATACTCGATCCACCAAAGGTGGGCGCCCTGCCTGTGGGCGTTAAACTGACCGTACCGCGGGATCTTCGTGATGTCGTCCAGCGCATAGGCCGGCGGCACGAATCGCACCGGTCGACCCACGTCCTTCGTGAAGAAGTAGATCGTATGGCCCAGCAGGTGTCCGTAGGCCTCGTCGGGCGCGAAGCCCTCGCCGAACTCGTCGCGCGGCTCGGCCCCCATGCGAAACGCCGCCCCGGCCAGGAAGCCGACCACCCCGTCGCCCGACGCGTCGCAGAACAGCGGCGCGTGCAGCTCGTACATCGTGGCGTTCTGGCTGTTGAACGCCCGCACCGACGCGATGCGATCGGCTGCCGACTTGCTCACTTCCAGCGCCGCGGTGTTCAGCAGCAGCGTGATGTTCTTCTCGGCGCACACCTTCTCCAGCAGGATCGTGTCGAGAATGACGGCGTTGCCCTCAGGGTTGCGGTAGAGGTTCTCGACGAGGATCTCGTCGATCACACCGCCCTCGCGTGCCCAGCGGTTGTTGTTGCCCATGTGAGCGGTTGCGCCCAGCGTCCACAGCCGCACCTCGCTCGACGCGTTGCCGCCGAGCACCGGGCGATCCTGCACCAGCGCGACGCGGATGCCCGCCCGTGCAGCCGTGATCGCGCAGCACGTGCCTGCCAGCCCGCCGCCGACCACGACCAGGTCGGCGTCGATCCGCTCGGTCTTGAACTCACGCTGTTCGGCGACGGGTTGTTTGATCAGACCCATTTGGACTCCTCATCAATAGTAGTGGCGCCTGAGCGTCTCCCGCCGCGGTCCGCAGGGAGTGCTACACGTGGGAGTGTCCTGGGGCGAAATCGCGCGTCACTCATGCGCCCATCGGAGACGCCGCTTCAGGCTGTTCAGATTCGTGCGCCACGGAAGTACACCGTCTTTCTGCAGGCGCCCAACTACGATACCAGGCGCGATGCCAAGGCGACTAGCGTACCGAACTATCGCCCCTCGCGTCCTCAACGTGGGCAGGGCTTCTTCCCACTCCCTTGGGATCAGAAAACGAGCGGCGAACATGTTCGCCCGGCGCTCGCGATCATCATCCGCAGCCCCATCGTCGATGAACACCTCTTTCTTACGGTCGTAGAGAATATGTCCTGCCTCGTGGAAGAACGAAAACCAGAAGTGGTCATCCCGCTTATAGCGCAGACTCAGTTCTATGAGCGCTTTTTCTGGGGTCAACCACCAGGCTGCCCCACTCGTTGGGCAACCTTTGATCTCCGGCACGAATACCAGCGCCACGCCAGCGCCCGCACAGAGATTAATCATCTCGGGCTGAAAACTGTGCGGATCGCGTGTCGTAAGCCTGCGTATTCTCGCCAGGGCAGCCTTAAACTTGCCCGCTTCGTAACTAGCGCATTCCATTCCCTGCGCGTGCAACTCACCCAGACGTAGCCACGTTGCCGTGGGTCCAGGCTGTGCTTCGAACCGTGGCGATTTCCGAAAGGCCGCGTCGGGACTCAGCCACAGTTGCTCCCATGCCCGCGGATCACCCACGCCGAAGAACCGGAGCACTGCCCGTACCCGTTCGATCCGGTCGGTAGTCCGCGTTATCACCCCGCGCTTGATCAGTTCCTGAACCGGGATCGAAGACTCTTTGAGCCAGGCAACCGCCTCCTGGAGTCGCGCGGCGTCATCGAGACGTGCCAGCCGCGCCCGGTAGTTCGTCTCAAGGTTGTTCCACAGCTGAGCTGGGACACCGGTCACGCGCTGCAAGGCAACGGCCGTCCTATGTGAGATCGGCTCCTTACCGTTGATCATCCCAGTCACAGTCTTCGGCGTCAGACCGGTCCGAACCGCCAACTCCTTCTGAGTCATGCCCAGGGCGCGTATTGTCTCCTGAAGCGTTGCGCCGGGTGGCACAGCGTAATCCGGGTCATATGCATACCGACTGGTCGCCTTCCTGCCCATATCCCGTGCCTCACTCTCAGTGGTAGTCGACGACTTCAATGACCACGATCCGGGTAACCTGTCTCCAGTCAAGTCCACCGTCGGGCTTCTCAGGCCGCGGCTCATGGTCTGGTTCAAAGACCAGACGGTAAGGATGCGTGAGGTCCACCGCCAGTTGCCCTCTCCGGTCGCCCGTCAACTCATGACACCGCGCACCCGGCAGGGCCCGCATGTCGTCAACCGTCTCGGCAGCCTCCAACTCCGCCAGGCGTTGCTGGAGGCGTTTGGCGCAGTCCGCGCCCCACTCCTTGACCATGGCTCTGGATGTGGAGCAGAGCTTGGCAAGCCGCTTTCTACTGAACCTCACCTCCACGATCGGCTCGTCGTCTCTTTTAGTTTACCCAATAGGTAAATGACTTTCAAGGGCAATTCCGCCTGGATTCTGTACCTGAGCAGCAACCCTAGATGGGCCAGGGCTCCAGTAACAGTGCGCCATCCCCGCCCGGCGCAACGCGTAGGGCGCCCCGCACAGGCTACAGTTTGAGGCGGGCGGCGTCGGCGAAGTAACGCCGGACATATGTCTTGTACACCCACCGAGACCGTTCAGAGAGCTCCTCATAGCCCACGTCATCTCCACGCTCGGCCATGTCAAGACCCATCGTCACCGTCTCGACCAACTTCCTGGTTTGGTCGTCGGCCACCGCCAAGCGCTGCACTGCATGCCTGCAATCCTCCAGGATCCGATCGGTCATATAGGCACGCGGAGCGTCGATTCTCTCCCACGCCATCGCCAGGATCATGATGAGGCACCCATCGCGAATAAAGGCCTGCTCCTCGGAGCGCAGATCGTCGACCGCCAGATACTCCCAGTAGGGCAATGCGAAGACGCTGCCAAAATAGAGCCCGGCCCCGGTTACGCAGGAGTACTCACTCAGCTGGTGGTAGAGTAGCAGAATGTCGCGCTCTACCCTCTGCTGGAGAACGTAGTCCAGCTCGCCGGAATCCTTGTGCATGGCTCGGCTGGAACTCATTTCGCTCTCCCCTTGCATCTAACGAGAGCCGCTGATTGCATACATCGCCCCAACCTCCCATGCCTGCGCCCGCCACGCCGGACTTAGGCATGCCAGCCGACAACCTGCACGCATTTTCCGCTGGCGCGCCTACTTTTCACCCCCGCACGAGGCGGCGGGCGTTGTCGGTGTAGATCTTCTGCGCGACGTCGCGCGGCAGGTCGAGCGTTTGAAGGAACTGGTGTAGATCCTGCCCATACGTGTCGCGGGCGAACAGCAGCCGATCGGCAAAGCGCGTCATAAACTGCCGAGCGTGATCGCGATCGCGCTGCATGGCCTTTAGCCCCGAGCCGGCCGAGAGGTCGGCACAGAGATTCGGACAACGCTCCAGCAGCGCAATCAACCGACCGCCCTCGACGATCGGGCCCTGCGGATAGCCGGCTGGGGCGCTGTCGGCGTCGCCGCTGATCTC
>CBFCZG010000258.1:0-6831 GCA_965602375.1 uncultured Phycisphaerae bacterium
GGTGCGCGTACCGTGGACAGGCCGGCAGGAAAACCTGACTTTCGAGTCGCAGGGCGACGAGTGGCGGGCTGAATTTTCGGCGATCGTCGATACGTGTTACGAGTACGAACTGTCGATCCGGCTGCCGGCCGGTGGACGAATCGACCTACTCGACCTGACCACTTGGATGCAGGTAGGCCCGTGCGCGTTGCCCATGCTGTCGCCCGACGGTGCGGACATGACCCTGCGTCTGGCCGACCCGATGGGTGAGCCGACGTTACCACGCATTGTCGATTTGATCCGCGCGGCGGGCGCCCAGCCCGAATGCGTGGTTCGCGGGCGTTTGCAGGACGACCCGACGCTGAAGGTGGTCGGCCAGGACGGGGTCGAACTGCTCGGCTTGCTCGAGCCGCCCGATGGCGGGCGCCTGGCGTGGGTCAAGCTCTGGGCGGCGGTGCAGAGCGACATCGAGACGCGGCCGGCGAATAAGGCCGTTCGGCTGGAGATGGCCTCGAGCGGCAGCGGTCCCTGGACGACGCTGGTGACCGAACCAATCGCCACCGATCATCAGCGGTGCCACTTTTCGGCAGAGGCGGTCCACCACTTCGATCAGCCGCAACGCCGTTGTTGGGTTCGACTGGTCAGCCCGAACGCCGTGGGAGGTTTTCGGGCGGCGATGCACTACCTGCCTCAGGAAAAGCTGCCGACCGGGGGCAGTCCGCTAGAGATCAGCCACCGTTGGAGCGAGAGTGGGCAGATGCGTGAGCACACCGAGCGCATCGAGGCACCGAGCGACGGATACCGATATCGCGTCCCGACCGGCAGCGCCCCTGAGCCCGAGACGACGACTCTATCGGTACCTTCGGTGAGTATATGACGTGGTGTCGCGCCGTCGAGTGAGGTGCGATTCATGGGCGAGACGTTCTGGCGGAAGCGGCGAGGGGACGAGCCGATTGTGGCCATGGCCATCCACGACGGGCATGAAGTTCGCGACGAGGTGGGCGCCTTGTTGGCGCTGAGCGCCGCGGACCGGCTGCGTGAGGAGGACCCATTCACCGGCGACTGGGCGAGCGGCTTTGAGATGCACGTGGTGGTTTCGCGATCTCGTTTCGAGGTCGACCTGAATCGACCCCGCAGGTCGGCTGTCTATCGTCGCCCGGAGGATGCGTGGGGACTCGATGTGTGGCGACAAGAGCCGCCCGACGAACTCATCGCTCGGTCACTGGGGCAGTACAACGCATTCTACCGGGCGATGCGCAGACTCTTGAGCAGTATGGCCAAACGGTTCGGTCGGTTCGTCGTGCTCGACCTGCACAGCTACAATCATCGACGGACCGGTCCGGATGGCCCGTGGGCCGATGAAGCGGAGAATCCCCAGGTGAACGTGGGCACGGGCAGCCTGGATCGGGGCCGGTGGTCGCCCGTCGTGGACCGCTTCATAGGTGACATGCGAAGCCGGGCATTTCCCGGTGGTGGGTTGGACGTTCGGGAAAACGTCAAGTTCCGCGGCGGGCAACTGTCGCGCTGGGTGCACCAGAAATTTGGCGACTCAGCCTGTTGCCTGGCGGTGGAGTTCAAGAAGTTCTTCATGGATGAATGGACCGGCCAGCCGAACCGTGCGATGGTCGACGCGATCGGCGAGGCGCTGCGTGCGACCGGGCCCGGTCTTGTCGAAGAGTTGCGTCGCCTATGAGCAGGAAGATCCCAGGCAGGTCACGCCAGATCACGGACCGGTTCATCCGCACCGTCTGCGCGCGCCTGGCTGCCAACAAGCGGGTGAGGCGGAATCTGCCCGTATGGGGCCGCCTGCACATTGATCGGCAGTTACCGTTCCTGGTGGTCTACCGGCGACCGACCGACCGCAGCGACCCGGGAACGGAGCGGCTGGCGAGCAGCGAGGCGTCGTACCTGATCGCCTCGGGCCGGCGTGGCCTTCAGGGCGAGTTGGGCAAGCTTGTTCAAACCGTCGTCGAGACACTGAGCAAGCCATTCGGCGCATTTCTGTTGGTTGAGTTGTGGTCGGGCCGCTCGCCTGGCGCAGCGGCCGCCGATGACGATCTCGGCGGGCTCGGTCCCGGGTTTCGGCTCCACGCGCCGCGCGGCAGCCATCCGGAAGCACTGATCGACACCTTTCAGGACGTCTTGGCCCGCATCCGGATCGCTCGGCGTTCTGCAACGGTGGACGTGGAACGGACGTCGCGCTGGGGCCCGGAGGAGATGTCACCGATCCTGCGCGTAACGTCGGCCGACCGGATTGGGTGTTGCGTGCTCGGGCTGGAGGTGAGCCCGTTCTATCAGAGTGCCACGGGCGAGGCGGTGTATCCGCTTGTGCTGCGGGAGCTTCGTCGGCGTCTGACACGTGCCCTGCATCGCGGCTTCTACGAGTTCGCGCGCAGCTACACCACACACCGACCGTTGCACTACCACATGCTGGGGCGGCGGGCGCTGGTCAAGGCGGTGTGGGAGGTGGACCGACGCCTGGCAGAGGTGTCAGACAGCTTCGACTACCTGCTTCAGGTCACGCCGACCAACGCCGAATCGGCTTGGCGCGCTTTTCAACGGAGCCGTTTCGAGCGGGCGCCGCGGTTTCGCTACCGCCCGCTGCCGATCGATCCGGTGGTGCTCAAGCGCCGGCTGTACGAGGCACCCGTGGAACGGACCGAAGACCCGACGCTCTTTCAGCTGTTCCGCGAGAAGCAGGACGAGTTGGATCGGCGCGTCACGATGCTCCAGGACATCAACACGCCGCGATTCGTTCACAGCAGCATCCAGTTATTCGGCGACGTGGACGACGAGCTTGGCGGTCTGGCCAGGCAATTACTGGAGCGGATACCCTCGCGGACACGGGACGACTCGCGGGGCGGGCACCTCGACGCTCCGACCTTCGCACGTCGCGCCGAGGAGGAAGTGAAGTACTATCGGCAGCGCTGGCCCGAGGTGCACGCGACCGTGCAGCTTCGACCGGACATGGGGGCGGGCCTGCTGGTCTCGCACGGGTCGCTGCTGATCAACGCCCATGCCCGCATCCCGGCGGCGCGAGCCGAGGCGCTGATTCAGCACGAGATCGGCACGCACATGGTGACCTACTACAACGGGCGTGCCCAGCCGTTTCGCCAGCTTTACTCCGGCCTGGCCGGCTATGAGGCCTTGCAGGAGGGGTTGGCGGTTGTGGCTGAGTATCTTGTCGATGGGTTGAGCCGACCCCGCCTGCGCCTGCTGGCGGCACGCGTACTGGCGATCCGGCACATGATCGACGGGGCGTCGTTCGTCGAGACGTTTCGCGAGCTGGACCGCGTGCACGATTTCGACCGGCGGACGGCCTTTGTGACGACCATGAGAATCTACCGCGGTGGCGGGCTCACCAAGGACGCGGTGTATTTGCGGGGGCTCTGCCAGCTCCTAGAATACCTGGGCAGGGGCGGGCACGTGGAACCGTTGCTGGTCGGCAAGATCGCGGCTGAGCACGTGCCGATCATCCATGAGTTGCAGTGGCGGCGGGTGCTGCGGGAGCCGCCGTTGCGGCCTAGATACCTCGAGCATTCCGCCGCCGCAGCCAGGCTCGGCAAGCTGCGTGAGGGGATCACCGTGCTTGATTTGATCAAAGGAAGGCACCCATGAGACTTGGATTCGTCGTCAACGACATCCGAACCGAAGAGGCGGGCTACACGACCAGTCGATTGGCAACGGCTGCTGTGAACCTGGGGCACGAAGTGTGGATCATGGGCGTGGGGGATATGGCCTACGACGTCGACGAGCACGTGCACGGTCGAGCGCGAGGCGTACCTAAAAAGCGGTACAAGACGTCGGACAGTTACCTGCGCGATCTGCAAGGTCGTAATGCCGTGGTCCAGCGCATCGACATCGATGAACTGGACGTCTTGCTGTTGCGCAACGATCCGTCCGGCGACGCGGTCGGCAGGCCGTGGGCCATGACGGCGGGCATCCTCTTTGGACGCGTTGCGCAACGACGCGGTGTGATCGTGCTGAACGACCCGAACGGTCTGGCCAAAGCCATGACCAAGATGTACTTCCAAACGTTCCCGCAGGAGGTTCGCCCCAAGACGCTGATTACCCGCGACCGCGACGAGATCAAGGCCTTTGCCCGCCAGGAGGGCGGCACGATCGTACTCAAGCCGCTACAGGGCTCGGGTGGGCAGAGCGTGTTCCTGGTGAGGCCCGACGACGTGCCGAACCTCAACCAGATGATCGACGCGGTGAGCCGCGACGGCTACGTGATCGCGCAGGAGTATTTGCCGGCCGCCGCCGAAGGCGACACACGATTGTTTCTGATGAACGGCCAACCGCTGCGGTACAAAGGCAAATACGCAGCCTTTCGGCGTGTTCGCTCGGGGGGCGATATGCGGTCGAACATCCACGCAGGCGGCAAGCTGGGCCGGGCCGAGATCGGAACGACCGCGCTGCGCGTGGCGGAGATTGTTCGGCCCAAGCTGGTGGAGGACGGGATGTTTTTGGTGGGGCTCGACATCGTGGGCGACAAGTTAATGGAGATCAACGTGTTCAGCCCGGGCGGGCTGGGCAGCGCCCAAAAGTTCGAGGGGGTGAACTTTTGCCATGCCGTGATTCAGGCGCTGCAGCGCAAGGCGCAGTACGTGGAGTTCTACCAGCGCAATTTCAACAATGTGGACATGGCGACGCTGTAGGCGGTCGTCGGGGGACTTGCTTCATAGTTTCATGCTTAAGTCCGCCAGCCCGGCCTGTCCGAGACGACCGGCGCGGGCACGTTCTTCGCGAACAGCGAATTCTCGGGTGCCACCCTCAAGCGAAGCCAAACTTGGTTTGGCGAAGCTTGTGGGTGCGTGCAGCAAATCTGCACCTCATCGCTCGTGCGGCTTCCCACCCACAACCTTCGCTTCGCTGCGGTTGAGGGTGCCACCCGTCGGCACGGCGGGTACCCGACCGGACCTCAGTCGGGAACCACCGTGTAGCCCGAGCTCGGGCCGTCGTCGATCGGCACGTCGCCCGACTGATCGTGCGGCACGACCGCAGATACTCGCGGATGGCGCCAGGCCGATGCTCGATCCGCTCCTGCCAAGCCCTCCCGCTCTCGACTTCCTCCCGCTCGGCCAACGTGTAGCGCCTGTGACTGTCGAATGCGATATACTCGTCCATGCGCGGCTCCCTTCGTATCGTTCCAGCCGCCACTATACCGTGGCGGCAGGAGCCGCGCTTTCATATCTTCACCCGACCGCTCCTGCAAGGAACGGGGCACCGGCGCGAGTCATTCGGCGGCTGGGTCGATGCACACCTTCACCACGTCGTCGCGGTAGGCCATGAACAGATCGAAGGCGTCGTTGACTTGCGCCAAACCAAAGCGGTGCGTGACGAGGCGATCGACCTCGATGAGTCCGCGCTCGATCATCTCGACGGCCTGACGTGTGGTGTCTTTCGAGCGCCGCAGGTTGGCAATCACGAGTCCGCGGCGGCGGGCGGTGCTGGCTTTGTAACGAATGGTTTCGTGGGGATTGATGCCGCCAAGCACCACGCGGCCGGCCGGCGCGGCCAGCTCGACAGCCCAGCCGGGCGCATCGACGTCGCCGGCCATTTCGAACGCCAGGTCGAACCCGCGCGGCGCGGTGCGCTCGGCGGATGACGCGATGTTATGTTTCGACGTATCGACCACGTCGGTCGCGCCCAAGTCGCGGGCGAGCGCGAGCTTGTGCTCGAACCGATCGGCCGCCAGCAAGGGCGCCGCGCCGCGCCGGCTCAGAAGCTGCACGAGCAGCAGGCCGATCGCGCCGCAACCGATCACAGCCGCGCTTCGTGCGCCGTCGGGGCCGCCGCACTGAAGGGCATAGAGCGCGATGGCCAGCGGCTCGGCCATCGCGAGCCGATCGAAGCTTGTCTGCGCCCCGGCGGCGACGAGTAGCTCGGCAGGCCACGTGAGATACTGGCGCAGCGCGCCATCGGTCGGCGGATAGCCGAGGAAGCGCATCTCGGGACATACGTTGGTCTGCCCGGCGCGGCACCAGCGGCACTGCCCGCACGGATGGGCCGGGTCGATGGCGACCCGCGTACCTACCGCCAGGTGGGTCACGCCGTCGCCCACAGCCGTCACCTGGCCGGCTGCTTCGTGACCGAGGACAAGACCGCCCGCCTCGGCGGTGTGGACGTGGCTTTCGGCTGTGACGTAATGTCGGTCGGACCCGCACAGACCCACCGAGCGGACCTGCACCAACGCTTCGCCCGGGGTGGGAGTAGGGACCGGCTCGTCGAGGACGTCGAACCGTCGCGACGGTGAGAGACGGGCTGCTTTCATGATTAACGGATGGCCTCGCAAGGAGCCGACCGATGGATCCGGCGTGTCGGCGCCGGCAACCGCCCAGCTTGATACCGGCGGATGAGCGACTATGCTACGTCGTTTCGGCCGAACGAGCTACTCTTGCGGTCGGTATGGGTGGATATGAGCACTGAGAGCCTGTTGAAACTGATTGAGGACGCACGTTTCGACGCGGTCGAGGCGCAGTGGCTGAAGGCCATCGAGCAGCCTAACGCCGACGTGGAGCTGCTGGTGGGTGCGCTGGGTGCGCTAGTGGCCGCCCGGCAGGTCGATCAGGCCGAGCTCTTGGCCTGGACGTGGCTGAGCGCCTATCGCAGCCGGCAAGAGCCGAAACAGGCGGCCGAGTTGGCCCTTCGCCTGCTGGCGCTGCTGCCCGAGAGCGATCAGCTCCGCGACGACGTGGGTCAACTGTACCCTCAGGCGTGGCCCGACCGGGGCCAAGCTGTCGTCGGAATGATCATCCTCCGACCAGCGGGCGCCCGAGGATGGTTCGGAGTCCTTCCCGTCGTCGTCGCGGTCCGGGCAGCCTTGCTTGTCCCGGGGGCCGGGGACCT
>CBFCZG010000259.1:0-6798 GCA_965602375.1 uncultured Phycisphaerae bacterium
GGCTGGCCGCACGCAATCGACGCAAAGTTTCTGCGAACCGAACCGTTCCGCGATGCGACGGCGCGCTGCCTGGCGGGCGTTGACGAGGCGATCGCCCAAGGCTTCCAGACCGGCGAGCTTTTCAGCGAGCTTCACCTGCCATGGGCCCGTCCCAGCGAGTGGTTTGACTTGGGCGACTACCGGAAGTTCGCCCCCGGTTTCTGATGTAAGGAAACGCCCGTCGCGGAACGTGTCAATTCGACCGTGCTGGTTGCGTGTGTTCGCTCATTCACCGGGCGGGAGCTTCACTTCGCAGAGTTGCTGGGCTTCGAGGGTTTGCCCCGTGAGGTAGTCGATGAAGGTTGCGCGGATGGTGGTCACTGAGTGCCCGGGAGCCCGGCGGCCGCGTAGTGCCTACGCTGTCAGAAACTACTGATAGGCACCCCATCTTAAGACGCACATAAACTCCCATTCGACGTGGACCAAAGCAGGGGGAGAGGTTACCCAGGCTATCTTCCCGTGGCCTGCTTCTTGATTGCCGCAGCTTCGTCCCGGGCTGATCGTAGCAACCGCTCAGCTTTTTGAAGCGCATCGGTGTCACCGGTGGTCTTGTGCAATTCGATGGCCTCGGTCAGCATGAGCTGTTGAACCGCCAAACCTACCAGTCGTACGATGACCATCGATTCGGGATCGCGACTGAGCAGATCACCGAGGTGCCAGCCGGCGTCGAGATACGAAACCGCCCTATCGTAATCCTTGTTGGCTGCCGCCTGCTTGGCCCGAGCTTTGAGTTCCTTGGCGATTGTGCGAATCGTCCTGGCCTGGTCTAACGTTTCGGTCATGGCTGCTTGCTGGTCGTCGGGTTTGAGTGAGATATACTCGGCTTCGCTCAACGCAAACAGATAAGGCCTACCGGCAAACTCGATCGGCTGCGTCCAATCGATCGTCGTCAAGCTCTCGATCGCCTTGTCCTCGTTACCATCCGACCAGAGTGACAGCATTTCCACAACGCGATCGGCCTCGGCGGATGTCATGCGGTCCGCATCGACCTCATCCAGCGTCTTGCTGTAGGCCAAGGTGTAGCCCGTCGGTGCGTCGAGGCTGAAGAGGGCTGGATCGAGGTAATCCCGCAACTCGAAATCGGACATGGTGACGGTGCCGTACGAGTTCGGATCGTGCCGCGACGTCGCCCTGATCTTAACCAGGATCGGCATGCCCGACTTGACGTCCGCCCAGATCGTGATGTCGAGGGTCTGGCGTTTGCCCTCGCGCATCACCTTGAACCCCTCGGCCACCTGACCATCGATCTGTTTCGTGCCGAGCGGCTCTTCGTCGCCGTCGCGGAGCCCCCACAACTGTTCGATCGGCTCGACGCAGAAGGCGAACAGGCCCGCGACCTCGGGATCATCCTCAGGTGTGGGCGTCCGCTTGATTGCAGCCTTGCTTCGATGGAACAGGATGATGCTCTCGAACGAGAGCGCATTAACGATCACGGAGATATCGCCGATGCCGGTCGGCGCATCGTAACGCATTCTGCCCGGCGGCAGGACGAAAGCGCGGTTCTCGGTACGTTCGTCGTCGTCCGTGCCGACAACCGTCTTGAAGGTGTAGGCGCTGCCGTGGAGATGCTTGAGAACCTGAGCGAAGGCAACACCGCCACCGTTTGAGGTAAGGCTCATCACGACGATGACGATGAGGCCGGCGGCAATCGCGCCGGTGATTGTGGAAACGGTCAACCTACGGGCCATGATGAAGCTCCAGAGATTCGATCGGCCTGGGGTCGATCCGGTCGCTTGTGACTGCTCTTGCGCCGCCAGTGCGTCACGAACCGTTCGCTCGGCCATGGACGCGCTCGGCGAGACGCGAAAGCTCTTGATCTGACGTTCTATGTTTTCTGCGCGTCTCATTGTTGGGGCTCGCTGTTCAAGAGTGACCGCAGCTTGTCGAGTCCGTACCGGTACCGTCCCTGAACCGTGTTGATCGAAGTCTCCTGCAGTTCGGCGATCTGTCTGAACTTCATGCCACCGTGTAGCCGAAGCATGACGATCTCGCGCTGTTCGGCCGGCAATTGCATCAGTGCCCTCGCCAGGCGGCACAGTTGCTCATCACGGATGGCCGCCAGGTCGGGCGAAACCTCTCCCGACGGAAACGACTCCGGCTGGTCCAATGAGGTCGTGGCCTGTCGTCGGCGGGCACGCACCCGGTCGCGCACCTTGTTCGTCACACACACGGCGAAGTACGCCTTGAGGCTCCCGCTGAGCTTGATCCGATGCGCGGAGCGGGCGAAGGCTACGAAGACGTCATGAACAACGTCCTCGGCCTCATGCAGGTTGCCGAGCATCCCCGTAGCGAGCGACAACATCTGTTCAGCGTGCTTCTGATAGACACGTCGAAGCGCATCGCTGCTACCGCGCCGGAGTCTCCATCTCAACAGTCGGTCTTCGATCATGAGCTAGCTAAGTTCGTCGACGATCGTCGCTCACTGTAATAACGTGTGAGAGCAGCGTTTAGTATGCGCTCGCTCGCGCTTGGCCCACACCGGCCACCCCCGTGCCGGATGGCCATACGCGAATACTCACGTAACATGCAATCCCAAAACGACTTACAGAAGGACATGCAGCCCTGACTTCGCTTCGGCCGGCGCGGCATTCCGGCAGGAGGTTCGAGTCATTCTATCCGACAGACACTATGGAATCGGAGCCTTGGGTTTCGGGTACGATACGGAGTCGTCGTACTTGAACGCCGTGGTGACGTGCCCCCCGCTGACGTCGCCCCCCAAGAGGGGGGTCAGACAAGCCTTCCCACGTGACAGAGCCGGCGCCCGGGCTCGCCGGGTGAGACCAGCAGGCCCAAGGAACGCACCGCTCATTCGCCGGGCGGCAGTTTCACTTCGCAGAGTTGCTGGGCTTCGAGGGTTTTTCCGCTGAGGTAGTCGGTGAAGGTCGCGCGGATGGTGACGGCCGGATGGCGGGGAGGCCGACCGCCGCGCCACGGACATCTGATCGTGTAGTGCTGCGTCCACAGGCGGCCGTACCACACCTTACGCGACTGTTGGATGTCCAGCTCGATTTGGCCCACAAGGCGCTGCCCGTCGGGGCTGGCCAGGTCGAATAGCTCGATCTGCACCGTGCCGGCTGTCTTGATGGCGTGCCCGTCCTGATCGATCGGTCGCAAGTACGTTACCACGCCGTCGTCGCCGGGCTGGCCGTCGTCGTCGTAGCCACCGCTGAGCCGCTCAATCTCAAGTGCAACGGGGTAGTAAAGCAAGTCGAGCCGCTTGGAGCCCAGCGCCAGGAGGGTATCGATGCGTTTGGCTTGGGCGTCGAGCAGTTGCTTCTGCTCGGCGAGCTGCTTCTGCGTTTCGGCGAGCTGTTGGCTGAGCTTCTCGTTCTGCTGCTGGAGTTGGCTTTGCCCGACTGCTTCGCAGCCCAGAATTAGGCCGACCAGCACAACCACGCTGCACGCGGTGCCCGCCTGCCCTACGCGCAACATCGCATGTGCGAGTGAGGCGGGACGGCCGTCTGGCTGGGCGCCGTAGACGCGCATGGTTACTTGTCTGATGCGGTGGACGAAGCGGGCATCCGTTCGAGAATCCTGTCGGCCAGGCCGTACTTCAACGAACCTTCGGCATCGAGCCAGCGGTTGCGATCGCAATCCTTCTCGATCTGCTCGACGTCCTTGCCGGTATGTTTGGCGAGGATCTCATAGAGCCGCCTACGGATGCGGATGATCTCCTCGGCCTCGATCGACAGGTCGGTAGCCGATCCGCGAACCAGGCCGCCGATCATCGGCTGATGCAAAAGCAGCGTCGAGTTTGGCAGGACAAACCGCTTGCCCTGGGCGCCGCCCGCCAGCAAAACCGCGCCCATGCTGGCCGACAGCCCGATCGAGTAGGTCGCCACCTTGCAGCGGAGAAACTGCATGGTGTCGTAGATCGCCATCCCCGCCGTGACCGACCCGCCCGGCGAGTTGATGTAGAAGCTGATGTCGGCCTTGGGGTCCTCGTTCGAGAGGAACAGCAACTGGGCGATGATGGTGTTGGCCGACTCGTCATCCACCGCGCCGCCGAGGAAAACGACACGATCCTTGAGCAGGCGCGAATAGATGTCATAAGCCCGCTCGCCGCGACCGGACTTTTCGATAACCATCGGGATGAGCTGTTGATTGCGTGTCATGCATTTGTCCTTGGATGACGAACGGGCTCCAGTCCGACCGCCTATCCGTTCTTCTTCTGGTTGGTGTCGTGCTCCAGGATCTCGTCAACGATGCCGTATTCCTTGGCCTCGGGCGGATCCATGAACCGGTCGCGCTCGGTTTCCTCTTCGATCTTCTCCATGGCCTGGCCGGTGTGTCGCGAGAGGATCTCGTTCAGGCGACGCTTGGCCTTGAGGATTTCCTCGGCCTGAATGCGGATGTCCTCAGCCTGTCCGGTCACGCCGCCATAGGGCTGATGGAGCATCACCTTGGCGTTCGGCAGGGCGAAACGCTTGCCCTTGGCGCCCGCGGCCAGGATGACGGCGGCGCCACTGGCGGCCTGGCCGATGCAGTACGTCGCCACGTCGCAACTGAGGAAGCGCATGGTGTCGTAGATTGCCAGCGTCTCCTCGATGTAGCCGCCGCGCGAGTTGATGTAGAGGTTGATGTCCTGCTCTTTCTTGATCGAGTGTAGATAGAGCAGCGCCATGATCACATCCCTGGCCGATTCTTCGGTGATGTATCCAGCCAGAAAGATGATGCGGTTTTCCAGCAGAAGCTCGCGGAGGGTCATCTCCCGGGTGCGCTGGTACTGCGGATACTGCATCTGCATGCGGATGATCTCGGATGGTTGGTCCATAGTTCTCCTGCCTGTGCCTGCCCGCCGGGTCGACAATCGGCGCCTAGGTCTCGTCGGCGAGATCCGCGTCCGTCTTGTCTTTGTCCTTGGCAGCGGGTTTGCGGCGTTTGGCGGCCTTTTTCTTGGCCTTGGCCGGCTTGGCTTGCTGATCGGCCTGCTCCGACGGCTGCGCTTCGGTATCGGTGATCTTGGCCTGCTCGAGCAGGCGGTCGACGCACTTCTGCTCGCGCAGTTCCAGGTACAGCTCGGTCAGGCCGCCGCGGCGGGCCAGGTCGTCGCGAACGCGATCGAATCGCTGACCGTAGGCTTGGGCGATCTGGGCGATCCGCGCGTTGACCTCCTCCTCGCTGACGTCGATCTCCAACTGCTCGGCGATTTTCTCCATAACGAAATACAGCTTCAGATCGCGAGCGACCTGCTCGGTGGCCGTCGTGCGCAGCGCGTCGAGGTTTTTCTCGACCTCGGCCTCGGGCACGCCCTGCGACAGCATGTCGAGTCGACGGCGATTGACCATGCGCTCGGTCTGACGCTGCGACAGCTGCGGCGGCACGTCCAGCTCGGTGTGGTCGAGCAGGTAACCCGCCAACTGTTCGCGCATCGCCCGCCTGACCTGCTGATCGAGCCGAGCCTCGAGGTTGGCGCGGACCCAGTCGCGCAGTTCGTCGAGGGTATCGGCCCCGAAGTGTTTCAGCAGACGCTCGTCCAACTCGGGCAGCACCAGCCTCTTGATCTCCTGGACCTTCAGCTCGATGGTTGCCTTCTTGCCGCGGTGTTCTTCCAGACGGTACCCGTCCGGCAGCGTAACTTCGATCTTGCGGACGTCGCCGCCGGCCGAACCGACAAGCTGCTCGCCGAGCGCTTCGACCGGTATCCCGTCGATAACGCTAGGACGGGCGGGGACCTGGGCGTTCTCCTCCTGGTGAATCGTGTCCGAGCCGACCGCGATGCTCACGTCGGCCACCACCAGGTCGTCCTGCTCGACTTTGCCTTCCTCGACCGGCTGGAAGTTTCCACGCATGGCCCGCATGCGGTCGATCTGGGCGTCGATGTCCTTGTCGGTGACGTCGATCTTCGGCCTGGAAAGCTCGATCCCCTCCAGCTTGGGAAGATCGAACTCGGGTTTGAGCTCCACCTCGCACGTGAAAGACAGATCTCCCTGGTCGGGCAGTTCGATCTTGGCGAGTTCGAGGTCCGGGTCGCCCAGGGCCTTGATGTCCTCTTTTTCGACGGCCGCCAAGTAGGCCTCGGCCGCCAGCTTGTCCTTCAGCTCATCGCGGACGTCGCCGCCGAAGCGCTTCTCGATCAGAGTGCGAGGCGCCCGACCGCGACGAAAGCCCGGTACCGTGGCTTCACGCCGCAACTCGTCGTATTGCGACTCGATGCGTTCGTGGATGGTGTCCTCGGGCACGGTGATCGTCAGCTTCGTCCGCAGCAGCCCGATCGACTCGGTCTCGACCTGGATGGCCTCCTTGAGCTTGTCTTGCTCGCTCTGTTCCTGTTCGGCCTCTTCCTGTTCGGTCGCCTCCTGCTGCTCGGCCTCGGATGCCGGCGCCTGGTCGGATGACGGCTGGTTGGTTGTGTCTTCGTCGGGCATAGGCAAACCTCGCTATCCGGAACTTACATCTGTCGGGTCGGTCTGTAAGGTGGCCTGACCCTCAGCCGGCGTGGGGCATTCTACCCTTATTAAACGAACTGCGAACCCCCTGGCCACATATCGCCACGCGCCTCGGCCAGAGGATTCGCGACAGGTCCGGGCATCCGGCGCCGCCAGACCTGGCCCTGCCCGGATCGGGCCGTTCGGGACCAGTGTTGATCCCGGCGGTAAAGCGGGCGATGGGATTCGAACCCACGACAACAACGTTGGCAACGTTGTGCTCTACCAGCTGAGCTACGCCCGCGCAGCACTGCTCCAGTATAGTCGGCCGGGAGGCCCATGCAAGTCCAGCACGGCCCGAGTGGCGGCCCGCTGGCGTCACGACGTCCCG
>CBFCZG010000260.1:0-6761 GCA_965602375.1 uncultured Phycisphaerae bacterium
TTCGGCCATCACGCCGTTTCAAGCGTGGCCGGCGCGGTGGTCGACGCGGTCAAGCAGGGCGCGATTCGGCACTTCTTCTTGATCGGCGGGTGCGACGGCGCGAGGCCGGGCCGAAGCTATTACACCGAGCTGGCTGAGAAGGTGCCGGCCGACTGCGTGATTTTGACGCTAGCGTGCGGCAAGTATCGGTTCAACAAGCTGGATTTCGGCGACATCGGCGGCATCCCGCGGCTGCTCGACGTGGGTCAGTGCAACGATGCGTACTCGGCGATCCAGATTGCCGCGTCGCTGGCTGAGGCGTTTGGCTGTGGGGTGAACGATCTGCCGCTGTCGATGGTGCTGAGCTGGTACGAGCAGAAGGCGGTGTGCATTTTGCTGACGCTGTTGCACTTGGGCATTCGCAACATGCGTCTTGGCCCGAGCCTGCCGGCGTTTGTATCGCCGAACGTGCTCAAGGTGCTGGTCGACAAGTTCAACATCGCGCCGATCAGCACGCCGGACGAAGATCTGGATGCGATTCTGCGTGTGGCAGCGGTGTAGGCAGTTCGAACATGCCGAAGGCGAAGCGGACGCGGGGCTCGTCGGGCGAAGATTTTGCGACCGGTGAGGTCGGGCAGGCCTGATTCCCGGTCAGCTGTGCAGGCACTGGATGAGAAGAGCGACAGGCGGGCGACGGCTCGATGTTGAATAACGCTGCGACATTGGGGCAGAGGTCAATGCCGAGCGAGGCGCGAGTCAGCCTTCGACTGACGTGGCCGAGGGTGCACGGCGCGTGGTCGGTCCTGTTGTGTGGTTACGTGCTGGGCGTGGCGGCAGCAGGTGTGCCCAACGTGGCCAGCCTGGTTTTGCTCTGCTCGGTCCTCGCGGCGTTTGTGGGGCGTCACGCGGCAGGCCTCTATCTCAGGCTTACGAAGTCGGACGTGCGCCGCCCGTGGGTGCTGCTCTGGGCCGTGGCGTACGCGCTGCTGTCGATTCTCGGTCTGGCGGCGCTGGTCTTGGGGTTCGGGCTGTCGCTCTTGCTGGTGCTGGCGGCGACGGGGTCATTGTTTGCGCTTGGGTCGCTGGTTCTCGAGTCGCGGCGGCAAGACCGCACGCTGGTGGGGGAACTGGCCAACATCGTGGGATTGAGCCTGGTGGCTCCGGCGGCCATGTATGCCACGAGCGGCGCGTTCGACGCCTCCACTGCAGGGTTGTGGCTGCTGGCTGCGATGTTCTTCGCCGGACGCGTGCTGCACGTGAGGTACGTCCTGCACGCACAGCAGGCCGGCCGCGCCGACAGCCGGGCCCGCCTCGAAGGGTGGGTCTACCTGGTGTACCAACTGATCGCCCTGATCGTTGCTTGCGCGATGAGCGAGTTTGAGATGGTCGCCGTTTGGAGCCCCGTTGTCTTGGCCCCGGCAATCGTCAAAGCTGTGTGGGCGTTGCGAGGTCGTCAAAGTGCATCGTTTTCCGTCCATCGGCTGGGCTACAATGAGGTGTGGTTGACGCTGCTCTTTGTCCTGTCGCTAGCCGTGACATGGCATATACCCGGATTCAGGATGCCGACATGACATCAAGCGAGAGACTTCGGTCGGGAGGTTCGGAATGAGTAAGATGGAACAGTTGGTTGCACTCGTGCAGCGCCTCGACAGCGGCGAGGATCCTGCCGGGGTCGAGCGCGAAGCGCAGCAGTTGCTCGCGTCGATGGATCCTTCCGAGCTGTCTCGCACGGAACAGGAACTGATACGGGCGGGGCTGCCGGCCGAGGCGCTCGGCAGGCTGTGCCCGGTCCATATGCGGATGCTGCAGGGGCAAGGCGAGCAACTTCGCGCCGAGCTGCCTGCCGGCCACGTGCTGCACACCATGGTGGCCGAACATGACGCCATTCTCGAATTCCTGGATCGCCTGCGCCAGACGAACGAAGCGATTCAGAAGATGGACGCGTACGACGGCACTCGGCCGGAGTTTGCGGCTCTGGGCGAGCTGGCCGAGCATCTGCTCGGGGCCGAGGCGCATCACCAGCGCGAGGAGCAAGTGCTGTTTCCGGCGATCGAGGCGCGGGGTGTGTCGGGTCCGCCGCAGGTCATGCGGATGGAGCACGAGCAGATGCGCGAGCGGAAGCAGGAGTTGAAGACCCTCGCCGACAACGTCGGCAATATGGACTTTGCCGCGTTCAAGGAGCGTCTGGGGCAGGCCGTCGAATTCCTGGTTCCTGTTTTGGGCGATCACATCGCCAAGGAGAACAACATCCTGTATCCGGCGGCGAAGCAGGTGATCGGCGAGCAGGAGTGGGACGGCCTGAGGCAGCAGTGCGACCAGATCGGGTATTGCTGCTTTACTCCGGGCGAATCGGGCGACAGCCGCTGAGTGCGCAGACGCGGGAGCTATCGAGGGCGGTACGACTGCTTGGGCGGAGCTGTCCATCCATGTCGAGCGGACGGGCCGGGACAGGCGAGACACTTCGTTCGTGCGTCGCGAACGCGCGCTGTCCCAGGCCATGTCGTATGGGGCAGGTCTAGCACGGGAGGACACGATTCATGTCAGAAGCACAGCCCGGCGATCCACTTCTGGAGGGCCCACACGATCGGGTGCATTGGGGGCTGAAGATCGGCACGGTGATCGCCTTCGTAGCAGCATTGAGTGTGCTGCTGATCGGCGGTCGGTACAACCGCGATCGCGTGCCCCCGTATCCCAAGGCGGTCGTCAGCGAAGGGACGGTCGTCATCGACGGCGACGCGATACGCAGGGGGCAACGCGTCTATCAGCGCTACGGTCTGATGGACCACGGCAGCGTGTGGGGGCACGGCTCACTGCGAGGGGCCGATTTCAGCGCGAAGAGCCTGCACATCATGGGCGAGTCGATGCGCAGATACGTCTCAAACGCGCGGTTCGGCCGCCCGTACGACCAGCTCGTCATGGAACAGCGGGCGGTGGTCGACGCGGTGGTGCTCGATGACATCAAGCGCAACGACTACGATCCCGATACGGGCCGCTTGGAGATTTCGCGTGCCAAGGCGCAGGGCTTCCGCGACATTCTTGCGCATTGGGATCGTGTGTTCGGCGAGGGGGACCGGCCGCACGGGTTCCTGCCCAACACCGTGCGTACGGCCGAGCAGCGTGAGGACCTCGGGGCGTTTCTGTTCTGGACCGCGTGGGCGGCGGGCACGAATCGACCCGACGCCAACTACACCTACACGAGCAATTGGCCCCCGGACCGCTCGGTGGGAAACATCGCTCCGGAACAGGCGATTCTGTGGAGCTTCGCGGGCGTGTTCTCGCTGCTGGCCGTGCTGGGCCTGGTAGTTTACGTTGTGCACCGCTATCGATTCTTCTACGGCGAGCCGCAACTCGTGCAGATGGCCAAGCGGACGGCGGAGGCGCCGCTGACGATCAGCCAGCGCAAGTCGGCCAAGTACTTCCTGGTGGTGGTGCTGCTGTTCTTGGCGCAGATCATGATGGGAGGATTGCTGGCGCACTACACGGTGCATCCCGGCACGTTCTACTTCGATGTGATCGGCAAGCACATCAACTTCAGTTGGGCCAAGTCGTGGCACTTGCAGCTTGGCATCTTCTGGATTGCCGTGGCCTGGATGGGCTCGGCGCTGTACATGGCGCCGCTGATCGGCGGTCGCGAGCCCAAGAAACAAGGGCTGCTGGTCGATCTGCTGTTCGTCGCGGTGTTGGTGGTGGCCGTCGGGAGCCTGCTGGGCGAGGTCGCCGGCATCAAGGGCCTTTTGGGCAAGGCATGGTTCTGGTTCGGCCATCAGGGATGGGAGTATCTCGAGCTGGGGCGGTTCTGGCAGATTCTGCTGTTCGTGGGATTGGTCGGGTGGCTGGTCATCGCCTATCGCGCGCTGATTCCACGGCTTCGCGCCGACCGCAGCTACGCGGGACTGACGTGGTTCTACGTCTACTCGGCGGTCGCGTTTGTGGCGTTCTTCGCGTTCGGGCTTCTGTACAACCCGGACACGCACATCAGCATCGCCGATTACTGGCGATGGTTTGTGGTGCACATCTGGGTGGAGGGGGTCTTCGAGTTCTTCGCGGCGGCGGCCGGCGCGCTGCTGCTGACGGCGCTGGGGCTGGTGACGGCCGGCTCGGCGCTGCGGGCTGCGTATCTGACGGCGCTGCTGGCGTTTGCCGGCGGGATCATCGGCACGGCCCACCACTACTTCTGGTTCGGTGCGCCGGGGTTCTGGATGGCGCTGGGCGCGGTGTTCTCGTCGCTCGAACCGGTGCCGCTGGTGTTGTTGGCGTCGCGGGCGTGGATGGAATACAAGGCCATCGACGACGCGGGGCGCGCGTTCCCGTATCGCTGGCCGCTGATGTTTCTGGTGGCGTCGGCGTTCTGGAACTTTTTGGGCGGCGGGGTGTTCGGGTTCATGATCAACCTGCCGATCATCAACTACTATGAGCACGCGACGTATCTGACGTCGAACCACGGTCATACGGCGCTGTTCGGCACGTACGGGATGCTGGCGCTGTCGCTGGCGCTGTTCGTGTGGCGCGGGCTGGTTCGCCCCGAGCGATGGAACGATCGGCTGCTGAGGATCTCGTTCTGGGGTCTCAACGGCGGACTGGCGGTGATGGCGTTCCTGACGCTGCTGCCGGTGGGTATTTTGGAGCTGATGACCTCGTATCAACAGGGCCTGTGGGTCGCCAAGAGCAGCGAGTTCTTCAATCGCCCGATCGTACAGTTCTTCGGTCAGATCCGCATGGTGCCGGACGCCATCATCATTCTGCTGGGTGTGGTGCCGCTGGCGATCTTCCTGTGGACCAGCGTGCGCGACCTCAAGCCGGCCACCGTGGGCGACGGCGAGTCGATTTTCCCGGAGGGCTGATCGCAGCGGACGCGGGGAGTGGGGGGCGGTGTCGGGCGTCGAAGTGATGTATCGCAGCGGGCAGGCATCGACACGATGTCTGCCCGCTTTGCTCGCGGGTGGCGCCTTCATCCCCATCTACGTCGGTCGCGTGCAAATGAGTTGCACGCCCTTTCAGGAGATTACGTTTACTTCGTGTTTGGAATCGTGAGTCTCCCGCCCCCGGTAGGGACGGGGCACCGGACGAAATAAGACACTCGCTTGAAGCCCGCCGCGGCGGGGCACCGGACAGAAGAAGACACTGCTTGAAGCAGTGGCACACGGCGACGGACACATAACATGCCCGCGCTGCGCTTGGGCATGGCACCCACAAAGGCAACATCATAAGTCGCCCACCCCGGCGCGGCGCGGGGCGCCGGCGCTGGCGGCGCGGACGGCGGCTGTGTGTTGGCGGTGCAGCAAGGCCTGTGTGATCGCCGCCAGACCGATCAGCACCGCCACCGCAGTGTAGCTGAACGGCACACCGAGCCCATCGGCCACGCGCCCCGCCGAGTACGGAGCAGCGATGGCCGTCATGCCCACCACCGCTTCGTTGATCGCCACGTACCGCGCGCTTCGCGTCGCATGTACCAGCGAATGAAACACCAGATAGAAGAACGTCGAACCGGTGTACATGCCGGTACACACAGCGGCACAGTAGAACAGCGGCGCCGAGCGGGCCACGGCAAACAGCGTCAGCCCGATCACACCGACCAGGCCGAAGGCAATCAGCGGAAGCGGGCGATACATCCACAACCGGCTGCGACGCAGCACATACGCCAACGCCGCCTGCGCCATGCAATAGATGAAAAGCACCGCGCCCATCTCGAGCTTGCTCAGACCGCAGGCCACGCCGCTGATCGGAAAGACCGATCGGCTGGCCGCAAACGCGAACGAGCCCAGGCCGCCAAAGACCCATGCCATCCAAGCCAGGTCGGGCATACTTGAGTAGTCGATCGTCGCCTTGCGGGACCGCTCTGGTGAGCCGTGGGCTGAATCATCTGCCGACGTGTCGGGCGGCAACGCCTCGACCAGCGCATGGTGCTTGAGCAGGTACACCCCCGCCCCCAGCGTCATTGCCACGAGCCCGTTGAAGACGTGGCAGCCGCGCCACCCGATCCATTCCTGCTGCCACAGCCAACCCGCCACCAGCGGCCCGAGCGCAAAGCCGATGCTCCACGAGAAAGTAAAGATTCCCGCCGAGTAGGCCGCACTGTTGGCCTGGCCCGAGTCGACTCGCTTGAGAAAGAACTGCACCGGCGGGAAGAACAGCGCCGTCGCCACCCCCTGCGCCACCACCAGGGCATACATCGCGACCTTGCCCGGCAGCAGGATGAAGCCCGCCGCCACCGCCGCGGTCAGCCCGCAGGCTGCGATCAGCAACCACGCCACGCTGTGCTGCGTGACCCATCGGCCCACCAGCAGACAGCACAGCATGTAGACGATGCCCCACGTGGTGATTACGCCGGTGACGCCGACGGCCGAACCGGCCAGCCCTTCGGCCAGTCGCACCTGGCAGACGAAGAACACCGAGCCGGCCACCATGTCCATCGCGCCGGGGAACACATAAACCAGCTTACGGCTCATTGTGACCGGCCCGCGCCCGATTCGCGCTGCACGTTTTCCCACTCCTCGAAGATGGCCAGCGCCACGGCCGGGTTGGCGCCCGGGCCGAACTCGAACTGTGCGATGATTCCTCCAGCCGGGTCGTACAGGTGGCGAGCGACCTGACGAACGGCGTCGCGCCCCACCTGCGGGTCGGGCGAGGGCAGCACGTGCTGGCGGTCGATCTCGCCCCAGAAGGTGATCTTGTCCTTGCCGATGCGGGCGAGCTCGGCCATGTCCATGCAGAACAACTGCGCGTTGATCGCGTCGACGCCTACCTCGATCAGATCGCCGAGAATCGCCTGCGTATGCCCGTCG
>CBFCZG010000261.1:0-6761 GCA_965602375.1 uncultured Phycisphaerae bacterium
GAGCCACTGGCACAGCATGTGGGAGGGCGCTTCCAACCACCGGGAAGAACTTCTTGGCCAAGCGTGGCTTCTGCGCCACGTGATTGAGGACAATGGCTCGGAGCATCTATTGACGGCTGCTGAGGACCGGTACCGCACCGAGGAGCGCAGAGTCGCCAAGCTGCTCGAACGGGTCGAGCAGGGATTCAACGGCCTGCGCAAGACCATGCCGGGTGCCACTTCCGACGAGGTCTGGAAGGTGTTCCACGAGAATCAGGACAGAGAATGGCTCTCCTTGATGAGCCCCTCCGGGCCGCGCGCTAAGGCAACCACCCGGGTGAGCTCTCAGCCCAGCCAGCTTGAGCGTGTTGATTTGGACTGCCTTACACAAGAATCCATTGGCAGCCTCTCGCTGGAATCGCATCTTCTGCGCAGGCTCTTGCCGAACGCCTCGCGCGAAGACCTTGACGCGATGTTGTGGCGTGCGTGTTTGCGACAGAAAGACATTGACACCCTCAACTCAAAGCGTGCGAGCTCCTCGCAGCCGGCCTCCTTGAAGGCCTCGGCGCCCGTTGCGCTCGATGGAAAGTGAAAGTAGGGGGTATCCAGGGAGGGGGAGAGGAGAAACCCAAGGGGCCAGGCCAACGGCCGAGGTGATGGCGATGCGTGTAGCGATTGCTCTACTGGCGATTCTCTTTCTCGTGGGCTGCGGCGCCGACCCTTTGGCGCAAGACAACGGCCAGCCAGCCACGGGCAGACTGGAGGTGAACGATGGGCTGCGCGCGGCCTGTCCGATGTACACGGATGCAGAGATTCGCGCGTACCTTTTGGCCGCGGAATCGGATCGGCTAGCCGGCATTGACTACAGCACGGAGTTTCAAGACTGCTTGCTGGTGTGCCAGTACGCGATATATCCCGGTCCCTGCGCAACCTGCATGGCAAGTATTCTTGCCCAAGTCTACGGCCTCTGAGGACGCAACCATGCGCACCCTACCGCTTTTGCTGTGCGTGACGGCCCTCGGCTGCATCGACGTGTCCAGCCTGGAGCAACCCGATCAACAGGCGAACATCCTGCCCGCTCCACCTCGGCTTGGTGTGGACGATGCCCTCCGCGCCGCGTGCCCGTTTCTCAGTGACGCCGAGATTCGGGACCTGCTGGAGGAATGCGAGTACTACCGACTCATGGGTCTGACCGAGCAGCAACAGCTTGACGCGATGCTGCTGGAGTGCATGCCCTCGGCGGCGGGCAGGCTGAATCCCTGCCAGACCTGCGCGGTGGCGGTCCTGCGCCAGATTTACGACCTGTAGCACGCGCCAAACCAAGCTGGCCGACGCCATTGTCAGTCACGTCGGGACGGCGAAGTTGACCGCGACCACTTACCCCCGCTCGTTTTCCCCGATCCATCGGCAGACAGGCGTGCGTTGTCGAGAAGGGGTCTGGCTTGCCCGTCAGCAAACGCAAAGCGTCCGACCCCTATCCACCGGTCGGCTCAAACCGTCTCAGGGCAATTCTGAGAGTCGTGCGCTCTATCACACGTCTTCTGCACTGTTGCCTTGGCGTGTGGCGTTTACCTTGGCGATGACGTCAGCCCGGACGGCTTCGGAAAGGTCCGGCCAAGCTTCCACCACGACAGCCAGATCGGGGTACTTTCCTTCGAGAAACACCAAGCAGGACACCAAGAAATCGGCGTAGCTTTCGTAAGTGCTTGTCTTTTCAGCGCTGGCGGGGTCGGTATTTCGGTCTACGGAACCGAAGGTTGCAGGTTCGAGTCCTGCGCGGCGCGGTTTTTCTTTGCCCTCAGGGGTTACTCCGACTCGCTAAGCGCGTACGGGTTGCGCGCCGCTACTTGCGGAGCTTCATGTGCGCCAGTTCGGCGTTCATCTCGCGGATGCGCCGGGACATGCCCTGAACGATGTGGAATGCCAGCGACGGGTCCTCGTGAACGCGTCGCATGAGGGTCTTCTTGTCGACGGTGAGCAGCCGGGCCTCGCCCAGGCTCCGCACGGTGGCCGAGCGGGTTTCGCGCTCGAACAGGGCCATTTCCCCGAAGACGTCGCCCTCGCCAAGGACGGCCAGCCGAATCTCGCCGTCGCCCTCCTGCCGAACAACCTCCACCTGTCCGGCCTGCACGACGTACATGCAGTCGCCCATATCCCCTTGCTGGACGATGATTTCCTGGTCTCGATACACCTTTCCAAGCTCGCGGGTTGTCATGACGCGACCTCCTGCCGTACCCACCTGCGAATGGGCCACGTTTCGATGGTCATATTCCAGAACAGGCGGATCAAAAAAGACGGGCGCACCGCTCGCGTCAGAATCTCGCGATACGGGGCGCTGCCGGTAAACATGTCCCACAGAACCAGACTCATGGGCCGCCCTCGGCCCTCGGTCCGTTGTTCCGCTGCCGTCATCCGCAGCACGCCGCGGCGAGCGGGACCGATTTTCATGAACTGCTGCGTGAGAGCGAACATCACCTTGCCGATCCAGTTGTCGCGCGCCATGGCTCGGCAGATCGGCCAGTAGTGCCGCTGGAAGTCGTCGGCCGATACGCCCTGGAAGACGGCCGTCGTGGCGGCTGCCTTGGCCGCTCGATATGCCGCTCCGATGCCGTCCTTGTACAGCCGCGTAACGCCGCAGTCGCCGATGAACACGATGCGGTCGGCAAAGGGGCGCTTGGCGCCCCGAACGTTAATCTGAGGGAAGCATCGGCACAGGTTCGGCGCCTCGCGCACCTCGTCGGGGAAACAGGGCCGAGCGTCGGGACTCTCCAGGAGCTTCTGCACCACTTCCTCGTCGATCTCATCGCCCAGGATGCAGAGGGTGGCGTAATCGCCCTTCGGTATCAGGGCGGCGAACTCCACGCCCGGCAGGTTCGGAAGAAAAACGTGCATCGCGCTGCCCAGCCGTTCTTCGGCGGGTCCCTCACCCAGTGCAAACTCGCGGATGTGCGTTCGCACCGTCTTGGGGGCGTTGTATTTCGCCGGCAGGCCGTCCGAACACTTGAGATTCGCCGTGTTGATCCCCGTAGCGACCACCACCAGGTCATACGTCGACGGTTCTTGGTTCCTCGGTTCGATCACGGGCCGACCTTTTTCTGACCTTACCCCGTCCACGCGAGCGCGAATCACTCGCGCACCCACAGCCGACGCCAGATCGAGCAGGTGCCGATCGAAACTGCGATCCTTCATGCCCTCGGCGCCGCGGGGGCCGGCTCCGCGATATACGGCAGCGATTCTCTTCTCGTGCAGAGGGGTCTCGATGCGGACCGTGCCGCCCCCTGCGTGCATCACATAAGCGTCGATGCCTCGCTGCACGACACCAGGCGGCAGGTTGATTCCCTCGGCCGCCAGAATCTGCACCAAGGACTCGGAAACGATACCGCCGCACATGTTGCAGCCCGGCGGGCCCGATCGGGTGAAGTCGCGCGACTCGTAGATGTCGAGTTGGCCCTCGAGCCCGACCACCTGGGCGAGCTTGAGGAAGAAGTAGGCAAAGAGCGATCCCGCCGGCCCGCCGCCGATTACTGCGACGCGAAACGGGTCGCCCAACTCGGCTGCACCGCTGTCTCGTCGCCGTGACGGCAGCCATGCGCGGCTACTCAATCGCTTCTGACGGCTGCGCATCCTCGTTTGCCCTACTCCGACCATACATGGGGCGGGCGAATGTGTACGAAGCGCTCGCCCGCCCTGTCACGTCCACGCCGACGCCTCGGCGTTGTGCAGTGCGACGACAATCGCCATCGCAGGCCGGCTCACTCAAAGCACGTGAGGGACAGAATTGCGCAAGTTCTTGTCGGTTCCCGAAGCCGGCCCGACCTGCCTTTAGCATAGCGAATTGAGCGCCCGGAAAAAACGCGGCCCCGCCTCGCCCGCTTGGATAGACCATCGAAATGCGGACGGCGACGGTGGTAAGTTGTTTTCTGAAAACATTTTACAGCGTTCACGCAGACTGGCGTCTCGTCAACGGCACGACCCGTGTTACAGGAAAGCTTCCTGAATCCATGTACGTCCGGCGTCCCACTCAGCGGGGGGCGCTATGCAGGTATCTAAAGTCGTGTTAGGCCTGAGTATCGTATCTCCGGACTTACGACACACCAGAGACGCCGATCATCCCAGTGTGTGACGGCGGCATTTGGGCGGAACGATAGGCGAGGGCCTCTCCTCAGCCGCGAGCACGTGGGCTGGGGAGCCGACGGTGCAACCACACGCCGCCCCATTGCCTGCAAACCTGCACGGCCACGGCCCAACCGGCGCTCTTGTGTCGCCGATCTTAGGCCTGTACGATCGTCTGATATGCGGCGGGCAAAGCCAACCACGCTCGTTTCGACCTATCTGAGCCGCCTACACGAGGTGCACGCGACCCAGCGGCAGACGCCCGAACTGTCCTATCGCGGTGCCCTGGAAAACCTGCTCAACGCGGTCGGCAGCCAGCTTGACCCAGCCGTACAGGCCACGGGCGAACTGAGCGACACCGGAGCCGGCCATCCCGACTTCGGGTTCTTCGAGGTCAAGAGCGGCAACGCTCGTGGCGGGGTGGAAGTCAAGCCGTTTGAGGAGGACGTGCCGCACACCGCCGACGGCTCACAGGTGTCCCGCTATGTGCGGCAATACGGCTACATCCTCGTTACGAACTACCGGGATTTCCTTCTCGTGGTAAGGAACGGCAACGCCAAGGCCGTCGTCGAAGGACGGTGCACCCTCGCGACGAGTGCGGACGCGTTCTGGGATCGTCGCCTGGGCGCCCTGGCCAAAGAGAAGGGCGAGGAACTCGTCGACTTCCTCATCGGCGTGATCAAGCGGTCGGCTCCAATCACCCGCCCCGTCGACCTGGCCGACGATCTGGCCCGGCACGCCCGCGAGGCCAAGCGACGGCTCGAGCGCCACGATATCACCGCCCTCGCGCCGCTGAAAGAGGCGATGGAAAACGCGCTCGGCCTGCACTTCGCCGGCAGGGAGGGCGAGGACTTCTTTCGCTCCTCTCTCGTCCAGACGCTTTTCTACGGACTGTTCTCGGGCTGGATGCTCTGGCGCGAGGGCAGGCACAGGCCCGGCACATTCGACTGGAAAGACGCTTCCGAGCACCTCGCCCTGCCTTTGATCGGCAACCTGTACGAGGAAATCGCCCGGCCCCGCAGACTGGCCGACCTCAACCTGCGCGAGCCGCTCGACTGGTCGACTGCCTCGCTGAACCGTGTCGACGAAGACACCTTCTTCAAGGACTTCGACCAGAACCACGCCATCACCCTTTTTTACGAGCCGTTCCTCAAGGCCTTCGACCCCGAACTCCGCAAGCAGCTTGGCGTGTGGTACACCCCGCCTGAGATCGTCCAGTACATGGTCGGTCGGGTCGATCAATTGCTCCGGTCGGAACTGGGCATCGACAACGGGCTGGCCGACGACAGCGTCTACGTGCTCGACCCCTGTTGCGGAACGGGTTCGTACCTGCTGGAAGTCGCCCGCAGGATCCACCAAACGCTTCTGGAGCAGGGCCACGGTCAGGTGGCCGCCCTCCAGACGCGCAAGGCGCTGACCACCCGTGTCTTCGGGTTCGAGATTCTCCCCGCCCCTTACGTCGTCTCGCACCTCCAGCTCGGCGTGATGCTCCGTCAGATCGGCACCAAGCTTGCACCCACCCAGCGGGCAGGGGTGTATCTAACCAACGCCCTGACAGGTTGGGAGCCGCCAAAGGGGCCCAAGCAGACACTGGCTTTTCCCTTCCTGGAGGAGGAACAGGAAGCGGCTACCAAGGTTAAACGGGAGTCGCCGATCCTCGTGATTCTCGGGAATCCGCCGTACAACCGTTTCGCGGGAGTAGCGGAGGATGAAGAGGCGGATTTGATCGAACCCTACAAAGATGGCTTATACACTACGTGGGGAATCCGGAAGCAACTGCTGGATGATCTGTATGTCCGCTTCTTCCGCCTAGCTGAGAAACGGATTGCTGAGGTCGGCGGCGTGGGCATTGTCTGCTATATTTCCAATTACTCTTGGCTGGATGGTCTCTCCCATCCCATCATGCGAGAGCGATTGTTGCACCAATTCGATGCCGTCTGGGTCGATAACTGCAACGGCGACAAGTACCGGACAGGCAAGCGCACGCCGGAGGGTCTTCCGGATGAATCGATGTTCACCACCGATGAGCATCGCGTCGGCATTCAGGTTGGGACCGCTATCGCATCGCTTGTCCGGAGGCGCGGCACCCGCGCACGTGCTGCTGCTTCTGTCCTCTACCGAGATCTGTGGGGTAGTGGCAATGCGAAGCGATCTGAACTCCTGCACTCGCTGGGCGGCCCGCGACACCACCGGTACCAGAACATTCCTGTGCGCAAGGAAAGTCGCTGGGTCCTTGCCGCTACTGCCCAGGGCGCCGACTATCGCTCATGGGTGCGGCTACCCGAGTTGCTTCCAGTACATTTTAGTGGGCTGAATGAGAATCGTCTTAGCACTTTTATAGGCATCGCGCGAGACGACATAGCACGTCGGATGCACGTCTATTTCGATTCTTCTGTCGAGATGGAAGAGTTGGCAGAGCGGTTACCGGGGGTCAATGCACAGGTTGCTGGTTACGATCCGGAGAAGGTCCGCAGATCAATGCTGGCCGCGCGCCACTATGACGAACGAAGGATCGTGCCACTGGCATACCGCCCGCTGGATAATTGGTGGACCTATTGGGAAGGTGAGTACAAACTGTTCAACCGTCCGCGTCCTGATTTCTTCAAACAAGTGTGGCCTGGTAATCTGTTCATTGCGGCATCACAAACTGGGCGCAAGGGCGGGCTGAA
>CBFCZG010000262.1:0-6759 GCA_965602375.1 uncultured Phycisphaerae bacterium
CGGTCCGGCCGACCGAGCCGAGGCCGCCGCGCACCTGCCGCATGTCTTTCGCGTGCTCGTCGAGCATCCGCGAATCACGCTGGTTCAGTGGGCGCAACTGTTCGACACCGGCAGCACGCACAAATGGGGCAATCTCGGCGTCATCGATATCGAAACGGGCAAGCCCAAGCCCGTCTACAACGTGTTTCTGATGTACGCCATGATGCCCGTCCCGCGCATCGCCTGCCGCGAAGCAGGCCCCGTCAAGGCCCTGGCCAGCAGGGACGATTCCACCATCGCCGTCATGCTCTACAACACGAGTCACCAACCCAGCCTGTGTGAACTGACTATCGAGAATCATCCGTTCACCGACGGCCGGGCCTACCTGACGCGCCTCGCCGTCGACACCGACCACTCCAGCTTCTGGGAAAAGCCGGGCTCGACCGGCGAACTTGAGTGCGTCGAGCAGCGCCTTGTCGAGTCCGATGCCCCGTCGGCCCCGATTCGGCTCAAACTGCCCGTCCCCGGCCCCGGCGTGCAACTGCTGCTGCTGTCACGGGACAAGCCTCACTTGCCGAACCGCGTGATCCCGGCGGGCCGCGCAGCGGTCAACAGCCAATAGTCTCGTAATATAACGATTGAATCGCTGGCGGCGTCCTTGTGGTGGGTCAGATGCGGCGTACACACTCGGCTGCCACGGCTCCCGGCGGGCTTGGGTGCCACTGGCGGCTCGTCCGCCAGTGCGACGTCTTGTCGCAGAGGCCTCCTATTCCGACAGATCCCCAATGCCCGCCCCATCGCCCTACAAGAAGTCGATCTCACCCACCGCCGGCGTAATCCCCTCCTCGTGCCCGCGTCGCAACAGCTCGCGTACCGCCTGTCGGCCCACCTCCCCATAGCTGAGCGTCCACTCGTTGACGTACATACCCACGAACTGATCGGCTAGCGTCGCGTCCATGTCGCGCGCGAACTGAAGCGCGTGCTCGACCGCCTCGGCTCGATGCTCCAGCGAGTAGCGGATGCTCTCGTTCAGCAGCTTCGGCACTTCGGCCAGCGCCGGCTCGGGCAGGTCCCGCCGGATTACGTTGCCGCCCAGCGGCAGCGGAAGTTGCGTCTGCTCGTACCACCACTGTCCCAAATCCACAACTCGCACCAGCCCCAGCTGCTCGAAGGTCAACTGCCCCTCGTGGATGATCAGGCCGGCGTCGGCCTCGCCCAAGGCTACCGCCCCCAGGATCGCATCGAACGGCATCACCTTGCAGGCGAACGCGTCCTTGCCCAGCATCAGCGACAACGCCAGAAAGGCCGTGGTCATCTTGCCGGGCACCGCGACGGTCGCCTTGGTCAGCTCCGCCGGCTGCATGGGCCGGCGCGCCACCACCACGGGCCCGTACCGTTCACCCATGCTCGAGCCCGAGTCGAGCAGTGCGTACTTATCCTGCACGTACGGGTAGGCGTGGATGCTGATGGCCGTCACCTCCAGCCGACCCTCCACCGCCCAGTCGTTGAGCGTCTGGATGTCCTGGAGAATGTGCTCAAACACGTATGGGCCGGTGGCAATCAGCTCCTTGGCCAGTCCATAGAACATGAATGCGTCGTCTGGATCGGGCGAGTGACCCAGTTTGATGAGCATTGCGTACCTCCCGGATTATGTCGAAGACTCTGGCTCCGCAGCCACTTGGGGATTATAAACAATCTGACCGCTTTTGCGAACCGCTGTTTCGGCTACGTAATAGCGGACAAGGAGCCCTGCTATGACGCCCCGTCAACGCTGGCAAGCCGTCCTCAAACGCCAGAAACCCGACCGCGTGCCCACCGATTACTGGGCCACCTCCGAAGTCACCGATCGCCTCAAACGCGAGCTGCACTGTGCCGACGAGTGGGCCCTGTGGGACAAACTCCAGATCGACCGGCTCGTCGTCGCCGCCCCTCGTTATGTCGGGCCCGACCTGGGCGGCAACGATATATGGGGGGTTCCACACCGCACCATCGAGTACGCCGACGGCGCCGGCCTCTATAGCGAGGTGGCCGCCAACCCCATGACCCAGGTCACCACCATCGAGCAGGTCCACGCCTACCCCTGGCCCCGCATCGAATGGTACGACTTCGCCGACCTGTCCGCACAGGCCGACCAAGTCCTTCAGCGCGGCTATCCCATCCGCGCCGGCCACTACGAGCCGTTCCTGACGTACTGCCAGCTGCGCGGCCTCGAGCAGGCGTTCATGGACCTGGCCGCCGCGCCCGAAATCGTCGACGCCATCCTCGATCACCTGTTCGACTTCCACTACCAGCTGAACAGCCGCATGTTTGAAACCATCGGGTCTGGCCGCATCGACATCACCTACGTGGCTGAAGACCTGGGCACGCAGGAGTCGCTGCTGATGAGCGAAGCCATGGTCGACCGTTTCCTCAAGCCGAAGATGAAAAAGATGATCGACCTGGCCCGTCAGTTCGGCATCACGGTCTTCTATCACTCCGACGGCGCCGTGCGACCTCTCATCGAAGGCCTGATCGCCATCGGCATCGAGTTGCTCAACCCCATCCAGTGGCGCTGCAAGGGCATGGAGCGAGAGGGCCTCAAACGCGATTTCGGCGACCGCCTCGTCTTCCACGGCGGCGTCGACAATCAGCAGACCCTCCCCTTCGGCACACCCGACGACGTGCGGCAGGAGGTCATCGACAATCTTCGCATACTCGGCGCCGATGGCGGGTACATCCTCGCGCCCTGTCACAACATCCAGCCCATCACGCCCACCGAGAACATCCTCGCTTTGTATGAAACCGCCGCGTGCGAAGCTCGTTTGTAGTCTTGTAGCCTGACTTGGCGCAGACCAAGCGCGTCTGCGAGTATGGTGTTATTTCACTCAGACACATAGAATGACGCTCCGTAATGTTGTCGCGACACGCTGAGATGATGCGTCCCGCTGGAACTGCACAGAGGGGTTTGTCGTGATACCCACCGCCCTGGCACAGGCCTCGGAAAGCGCCGCGCTCTCTGCCTGGGACGTGTTGCGCAACTATGGTCTGGTCTTTGTGATTGCGCTGGTGGTGTCGGTGGTGACCACCCCTCTGTTCGCTCGGATCGCCCGTGTTCTGGGCGTGGTCGAGCGTCGGCAGGACCGCAACGGACAACGTCGCGAGGTGGCCTATCTCGGCGGGCTGGCCATCCTCGCCAGTTGGCTCTTGGCCGTCGTCGTGGGCGCCAAGCTCCACCTGATCGGCACGCCGGGCATGGCAAATCCGGTCCGAGGCATCGTGCTGGGAGCCGTTGTGCTCGTCGCCGTCGGCCTGCTCGACGATCTGATCGGGCTATCCCGTTTCCGCAGGATCGCCGGACAGCTCGCCGCCGTGTTGGTCATGATGGGATTCGGCCATGTCGGCACCGACATCCTCGTTACCTCGTGGCCCTTCGAGTTCAGACCCGATCCCGCCGTGCTTTCGGTTGCCTCCATTGTGTTGTCAGTTGCGGTCGTGGTCGGCGTGTGCAGCGCGGCCAATCTGCTGGATGGCCTCGATGGCCTTTGCTCAGGCGCAAGCGTCATCATGGTCTCCGCCCTGGTCGTCATCTCCGTCTCGCTCACCATGGAAGGGTGGGATATTGTCTACGACCCCACGAGGATGATAGTCGGGTTGGCCATACTCGGTGCTGTCGTAGGCTTCTTGCCCTACAACTACAACCCAGCCTCCGTCCTCATGGGTAGTGCCGGAAGCATGCTGCTCGGCTTCAATGCGGCCGTCATGATCCTGCTTCTGGGTGAGCGCGTGCCCACTCAACGATACTTCTGGGCGGCGCTGGTCGTGATGGGTCTGCCGGCGTTCGATCTGTTGCTGGCCCTCTTCCGCCGGCTGAGCACGGGTCGCGGCCCCCTCGCACCAGACGCCTACCACCTCCACCATCAGTTGATCCGTCAGGGCCTGACCGTGCGCCAGGCTGTCAGCGTCCTCTACCTTCTGGTGATGGTCTTCGCCGCGATGAGTCTGCTGATGGTGCGGATACGTCTGCGCTACTCGCTCGTGGTCCTGCTGGTGCTGGGGTTCAATCTGGTGCTGATTACGTTGAGCTTCAGGCTGCACCGCCCGGGCTCGCCGGCCCGGCTGACCGATGAAAGTGTGGCTCGCCTGCCTCGTTCGATCGATGCCCAACTGGTCGAAGAATCAGCTAATCCGGTTGCGCAAGAGGAGGCAGCCAGCAAGAACGATTCTTCGCCGTGACGGCTTTAGCACGCCTGCGGCGACCGGCGAACCCGTTACGATGACGGGCCGGCAGCCGGCGACGGTTCCGACACCATCGTCAACAGGGCACGATAGCCTGCATCGTCCGGGGCCAGATCCACGGCCTTCCTGGCTGCCTCTTCAGCCTGCTGGCGCTGCCCCGTTGCCCCATATACATAGCTCGCCAGCGCCCAAAAGCTTGCGTCGCTCGGGTCTCGTGCCATGACTTTGCGGAAGACAGTAACGTGTTCGGCGAACGCTTCCGGGTGCTCGTAGAGCATGCCCACGAATCCCGTCTGGAAGATGTTCGCTCGTACGCGAAGCAACGGCCCCATGGCGGCTGCGGCACTGGCATAGTTGCCGCCGGCCAATGCCGCGTGCACGATGCCCAATTGACCGGTGCCAGGCTGCTTTTCCATCGTCGCCACTATCTTGAACATGGCGCGTGCCGATTCGTAGTTGCCCTCCCGGAACCGACTGACCGCTCGTCTCAGGTAGTCTTCCTGCTGTTGCGCCAACCGTGCTTCCAGCATCGCCGAAGCGCTACGCGACGCCTGCTGGCCGGGCTGCCACGGAGGTTGCGCGTCCGCCGGTTCTTCGCCGGTTGCCGTTGCAGGTTCCGACGAAGCTGGCAAGGCTGACTCCAACGCCCCTGGCAAAGGAAGTGACGACCGTCCGGTTTCGTATGCTTGGGCCGTAGGAGCGGTGCGCGGCAGACCCAGCCGCATCGCTGGCGCAGGCGCCCGCATAGACGGCAGCGTATACCCCCCCAGCCCCGTCGGCGCCGCGATGCGAGGAAGCGTGTAGCCGCTGCCGCCGCCCGCCACACTCGGTGCTCGGTAGACCGAACCAATATTCCCACCGAATGTCGTGTATCCGCCGGGCGAACCGAAGCCGCCTCCCCTGCTATGGGAGTACCCCCCCCCTCGCCCATACAGCCCGCCAAGCCCGGGGCTTGGCGCCTGCGGCGCCCGGGGGGTAAGGCCCGCCAAAGGGCTTTGCCGTACGCCCGTGTTGTCGCCACCGATCCGGCCTAGCGATTGGCTCGGCCGGGTCGGCGTAGAATGCCGCCGGGCGCGCAGTGCGCTCTGTGCCGCGCATGGGGCCGCCACACCACACACGACCAGCAAGGCCAGAAGCTTTCGAGATTGCACGTGCATCCTTTGCATACCGTTTCACCCCCTCACTAATAATATAGGTCATGCGCTTCACAAGCTAAAGTCCGCCGAGCGCGCTGCCTGGCCCGCCAGCGACGTCCCCGGCGTTGTGGCGCCATGGCTTTTCGGCCATAATCGTCGCTGTCAAGCGAACTTGCGATCGTTCGGAGCGATAGGGCAGTGCTGGCGATATGGAGCGGTTTTCTGGTCCTGGTCGGGCTGATTTGGCTGTCACGCCATGTTTCGGTCAGTCGCGGGGGGCGCAGCCAGACCGTCCTGCACCCGGGCCTATACACCCGCCCGGCCGAGCGGCTGCCCCGCATCAGCGTCCTGGTGGCCGCCAAGGACGAGCAGGACAACATCGGCCAGTGCGTGGGCACGATGCTGGCCCAGGACCATCCCGACTTCGAGATGATTGTCATCGACGACCGTAGCGTCGACCGCACCGCGCAAATCGTCGATGAGCTGGCAGCCGGGGATAGCCGCCTTAAAGTATTACATATCAACGAGTTACGAGAAGGATGGTTCGGCAAGAACAACGCCATGCGCGAAGGCGTCGAGCAGGCCGACAGCGACTGGCTGTGCTTCTCCGATGCCGATTGCCGCTACACCTCACCACGGCTGCTGACCGTGGCCACGCGGCACGCCCTGGCCGAGAACGTGGACTTCCTCAGCGTGCTGCCCGTGCTCGAGACGCACGGGACGTGGGAGCGGATCATCCAGCCAGCCTGCGGGGCGGTGCTGATCTTTTGGTTCCGCCCCGAGCGGGTCAACAGCCCTCATAGCACCGATGCCTACGCCAACGGGGCGTTCATGCTCATCCGGCGTGACGCCTACGAGCGAATCGGCGGCCACGAGCCGGTCAAGGCCGAGGTCAACGAGGACGTGCACATGGCTCGCCTGGCCAAGCAGCACGGGCTTCGCCTGGCCGTCGTGCAGAACCGCGGGCTCTACCAAACACGGATGTACACGACCTTCGGGCAGATGTGGCGCGGATGGAGCCGCATCTTCTACGGCTGTTTCGGCACGCCGGTGCGGCTGGTGCGGACGCTGCTGTTCCTGCTGCTGTTCAGCCTTTCGCCGTGGCTGAGCGCTCCGGCGGGCTGGGTGGCGGTAGCGGCCCGAGGGTTCGACCATGCCGGGGCCTGGCTGTGGGTGGCCATCGCCGGCACGGCCGCGGCCGTCGTGCAATGGACGGTGATGCTGCGATTCTACCACCTCAGCCAGGCGGGCCGGCGGTATGCTATAAGCTATCCGCTGGGCGGGCTGATCTGCTTTGGCATGGTGCTCGAAGCGATACGCAAACTGCTGGGCGCGCGCACCACGTGGAGAGGCACGACCTACCGCAACAAGCAGGTCGTGTAGCAAACGTCATGAGTGACTGGCTGCAATGGATGCACGACTGGCGGGG
>CBFCZG010000263.1:0-6754 GCA_965602375.1 uncultured Phycisphaerae bacterium
CGATCAACTGCGGATAACACTGGTAGTTGATAAAGCTCGGCGGCCGGCATCGCGCCCGGTACGGCGCGTTCCCGCCGTCGCTCACCAGAAAGAAGCCCAACTCGCCATTGGGCGACTCGATCGCACCGTAAGCCTCGCCTATCGGCGGGGTGAAGCCGCGGTTGGTCATAATCTTCTCAAAATGGTGGATGAGCCCTTCAATGCTGAAGTACACCTCCGCCTTCGACGATAGCGTCTTCTTGCCCTCCGGCTCGGCGTTGACCGATCCAGCCGGGATATTGTCGATCAACTGCTCGACGATCGACAGGCTCTGCCGCATCTCCTCCACGCGCACCAGGTAGCGCGAGTAGACGTCGCCTCCGGTCGCGATCGGCACCTTGAACTGCGGCGGCGAAGACCCCGACCCGTCCCAGTTGTGCTCGAAACAGAGGAACGGCTCGTCCTTGCGAAGGTCGCGCTTCACGCCGCTCGCCCGCGCCATCGGGCCTGTCAGGCCCCAGTCGATCGCGTCGTCGTGACTGACCACGCCGATGCCTTTGGTCCGCTCGATGAAGATGCGGTTCCGCGTCAGCAGGACCTCCATGTCGTCGATCGCCTCCGGCAGACGCCCGCAGAAACTCTTGACGTGATCGGGCCACGCGTCCGGCATGTCATACATCAGCCCGCCCACTCGCGTGTAGCTGGTGGTGAATCGAGCGCCGCAGATCTCCTCAAAAAGATCATTAATCCATTCCCGAGGTTTGAACTCGTACAGAAAAACCGTCATCGCCCCCACGTCCAGACCCATGGCCCCCAGGCACAGCAGATGGTCCTGAATGCGCGCCAGTTCGAGGATGATCGTGCGGAGGGCCTTGCATCGCGGCGTGATCTCGATGCCGAAAAGCTTCTCGCACGCATGGTGCCACGCGATGTTGTTGGCCATCGGTGAGACGTAGTTCATCCGGTCGGTGACCGTAACGTACTGGTCATACGTATGATGCTCGCCCAGCTTCTCGAACCCGCTGTGCAGGTATCCGATGTGCGGCGTGCAGGCGACCACTCGCTCGCCGTCCAGCTCCAGCACGAGTTGCAGCGTGGTGTGCGTGGCGGGGTGTTGCGGGCCGAAGTTCAGCGTCCACTGCTCGACGCGCCGATCCCGCCCCGGCTCGACGATCGTGCGACTTGCCGTTTGCCACGCACCTGTCATGGCCGCCTCAGATGGCTCTACTGCCACGTTCGTATCCGTCCGCCGACCCCATTGTGCGGGCGGCGTAGCCTCGTCTATGCGTGATCGCGCCCGATTACCGGGTAGCTCTCACGCTCACCGAGACCGCGCAACGGATAGTCCTTTCGCAGGGGGTGTGCCTCAAAGCCCTCCCACGTCAGAATCCGCCGCAGGTCCGGATGGTCCTCAAACACAATCCCGAACAGGTCGTACACCTCCCGCTCGGGCCAGTCGGCGCCCTTCCAGATGCCGACTATGCTGGGCACCTTCGCGTCGGGATCGTTCACAAAGCACTTTACCCAGAGTCGATGATTGTGCGTCAGCGAGAGCAACCCATACACGACTGCGAATCGATCCGTCGCGCCGGGAAACTCGAGGTAGTCGACCCCCGCCAGGTCCGAAAGTTGCTCAAACCTGCACCGCGGGTCATTGCGAAGAAACGTCATGACCTCCAGGAGTCGATCGGGCGGCACGCGGACCCAGACCTGGTCGCCGCCGGCTTTCAGCAGCCCCGGGGCGAGGTCGAACTGCTCGCCGAAGCTCTCGATCAGCGCCCGAGCGGCGGGATGGTCGGCGGCGACCTTCTCGGTGGCGATATCCGCTTGCGGCTCGCTCAACCTTCCTGCCCTCCGTCGCTCGCGGGCGACTGCGACGGCGACCGCGGCTCGACGCAAATCCGCAGTCCCCGGCCTCGCTCGTAGCTGGGCCGCGCTTTACCTTCATTGATAATGCGCTGGATGGTCATCAGCCCTTCCAGAAGGGTCTCCGGGCAGGGCGGGCAGCCCGGCACGTAGACGTCGACCGGCATGAACTGATCGATGCCCTGTACGACGGCATACGTGTCGAACTCCCCTCCGCTCGAACAGCACGCGCCCATCGAGATAACCCATTTCGGCTCGGTCATCTGCGTGTAGATCCGCTGCAATACGGGCATCATCTTGATCGTCACACGCCCCGCCACAACCAGCAGATCGCACTGTCGCGGGGTAAACCGCATCGCTTCGGCACCGAAACGAGCAATGTCGAACCGGCTCGCGGCCGTCGCCATCAGTTCAATGCCGCAGCAGGCCGTCGCGTAGGGCAGAGGCCAGAGCGAGTTTCGCCGCGCCCACGCCAGCAGCTTCTCCAGCCGAGTCAGCGCGTAGCCGGGCTGTCCGGTGTGCCCGGGTGCGCCCGTCGGCCCGGTCAACTCCACCGGAGAACTCCTTTCCGCCATGCGTACACGTATCCAATCAGGAGGATTAGTAGGAAAACCCCCATGGTCGCCAGCAGAAACGTCTTGTCGTAGCCGGCTTCGATCAACGTCGCGGCCACGGCCCCGCCCTCCTCGGGTCCCCGTGATACTCGCCCATACAACGGCGCCCAAGGCCAGAAGAACACCACCTCGACGTCGAACAGAAGGAAGAGCATGGCAATGACGTAGAATCGGATGTTGAAGCGCTGCCGCGCATCACCCGTCGGCACGACGCCGCTTTCGTATGGGCTGTCTTTGGTGCCCCCACCGCGCCGTGGGCCGATGAAACGGCTTGCGGCCACGATGCCGGCGCTCATCGCTGCCGCAATCAACAGCAACAACAAGACCGGCCCATAACTGCCGACGTCCGCCATGAGCATATGGCACGACGACACAAGCTACCTTTCTGAATGCACCAATGCGGCTCGTACTGCCCGAACTCCACGCCGCGACCGAGTAGTCGCCGACGTTTATACAGAACCCACGCTCCGGATGCAACAACTCATTCCCACGGTGTGCTCCATGGCCAAACGCCCGCAGGAACTGTCGCGATGGTCAACGGTGCCGGCGCAGCCGCATATGTCGAACGAAAGCCGGCACGACCGCGACGGTTACCGTCGCCGCTTCTGAAGCATCTGCACAATCCGGCGTATGTGTTCCGGACCCGTGCCGCAGCAGCCACCGATGACGTTTGCCCCTGCATCGATCAAGGCCGGAACTCTCGCTGCGTAGTCCTCCGGGCGCTCCTTGTATACGACTTGCCCGCCGTCGAGCTCCGGTACACCGGCGTTCGGCTTGGCCCAGATCGGCAGATCGGTGGCTTCGTGCAGCAGAGCTGTAACCTTCACATAGTTGTCCACGCCCGCACCGCAGTTGCATCCGACCATGTCGGCGCCCGCGCCGCTCAGGGCCTCGGCAGCCTGGCGCGGACTCACTCCCATCATGGTGTCGGTCTGCTCGGGGCCCGAGTCGAACGTCATGCACGCCACCACGCCCAGGCCGGTCGTGTCCTTGACGGCCCGAACGGCCGCTAGAATCTCGGCCAGCTCCGTCATGGTCTCTACGACCACGGCGTCGACGCCGCCCTTCGCCAGACCTTCGGCCTGTTCGGCAAACGCCTGGTAGACCTGCTCTTCGGAGACCTCACCGACCATGATGATCTTGCCCGTCGGGCCGATCGATCCAAACACTGCGACGCGGTCTCCTGCCGCCTCCTTGCTCAGGCGCGCACCGGCCTCGTTGAAGGCCGCGACCTGTTCCTCAAAACCATGCTTGCCGAGGGTGAAGCGGTTGGCGCTGAACGTGTTGGTTAGAACAATCTGCGAGCCCGCCTCCACGTAAGACGCCGCCACCGACCGCACCGCATCTGGATGCGACAGGTTCCACTCCTCGCGACAGTAACCCGGCGGACAACCCAGCGCGTCGAGTTGCGTGCCCCAGGCGCCGTCGGCTACCGTGACCGTCGCTGCGTAAGCCGCCAAATCCGCGGGCATAGGTTCTCCAATACTATTCGTTCCCGTACGTCGACAAATCCACTGCAACGTGTCCCTGGTGCCCCTGTAACTCGACGCCCTGCCTCGCCGTGCGAGCCCGTGCGCCCTAGACAAGCCGTGTGCGCACGTGTGCAACCACCGACGGCAGGTCGACACCGGCTGCGCATATGGCGCCGCAGGCGCCGCATTCTCGGCACGCTTCCATACAACCGAGCAAGGCCGTCCGGCAGAGAGCCTGCTCCGCTTCGGCGCCGCTATAGTGTTGCCCGTAGGCGTAATATCGCAGCGCCGCAGACGGGTCGAGACCCACCGGGCACACGCCCTTGCACGCCGCGCAATGATGGCACGCCCCGACGGCCTCGGCCATCACCGCCGACTCCAGTTGGTCCAGTTCCGCCTGGCTCAGGCTCAACAGCGGCACGGCCAGGTTCTCGCGCAGCATCGTGAAGTTCGTCATATGCGAATTGAACGCGTCCATCCCGCCGCGATGGAGCATATACGCCTGAGCGCGCTGATAGGCCGACAGCTCCTGGCCCGCGAACAGACCCTCGTACAGCTTCTCGAACTCCTGCTTGTTCTTGCGTACCGCGCCGCCCGTCTTCATGTTGACCAGGCCGATGCCCGCCTTGCGCATGGCCTCAATCGCCTGACGAAGGTTAGCCACGCTGCCGGGGTGAACCGAAGGCATGATCACGTCGTAGCGCCCGGTCCGAGCGGCCGTCAGACACACTTGCTCGACGTTGCTGTGCGTGGCCAGCCCGAAATAGCTTACCTTGCCGGCCTGCCTGGCCTTCTGGAAGGCCTCGTACAGCGAGTCCATCCTGACCACCCATTCGTGCTCGACGCCCTGCACCATGTAGCAGTCGATATGATCGGTTCCCAACGCTTTGAGCGACTCTTCCAGTTGATCCGTGTACAGCTTGGCCGCCTTGGCGCCCTGACCGGGCTTGATCTGCATGTCAGGCCAGCCGATATGCCCCGCCTTGCTGGTGATCCAGACCTTACCCGCGTACTTCTTGATGATCGGGGCTATCGCCTCCTCGCTGCCGGTGTAAGGTCGCCCGGTGTCGATGTAATTGACGCCGGCCTCGATCGCCTCTTCGAGCAGCCGAAGGGGACCTCCGCTGCGGTACAAACCGCCCGCACCGAACACCAACCTGCTCGTCATGAAGTTCGTGCGCCCCAGGCGCTGGTACGCCATGGTCGGCTGCTTGTTTCGCCATACGAGTTTTTCGGCCGCCTGTGTCGTCGCCTGTTCGGCACCGACCGCGCTGACACCCTCAGCCAGGAAATAAGAGCCGGCCACGGCACGGGCGGAATGCCCGATGAACTCCCGACGGTTCATGGTATTGGACATGATCGGCACCTCCGACCCTTGCCGCACATCTCACCCCGACGCCGCCCTCCCAAAGTAGCGGGCCGGCGCCCGGGCGTCCACCGCTAGTTGACCATTCGCCTGGCGGCGCGGGGAAGATGGTTGGCCAGCACGCGACCGTTGCCCTTCGACCAGCCAAGTGACAGGCCACGGTGGCATGCGACAGTCCAGCCGTGCCGATCGCCCGGGACAACGTGGCCGAGCAGGAAACCCGACGCATCCTCGTCGGACAGATCCACTGTTTGCGACGGCTCGAAACTCCCGTCGCGACGCATTGCCAGCGCGTAGGCCGGCAACCATGTGCGCCCCTTGCGGAAAGCAGCTTCAGGCCCGAACGAGCCAAGCTCGATCAGCCAGTCAGGCATGCCCGCAGGCCAGGCGCATTCGACCGAACCTCGTACCGACCGCACCACCGCCCCGACCCAGCGACCCCAGGGATCGGTCTCAGCCCGGGACGGACCGGTTGGCTCTCTGCGTCGGCGGGTGCTTGACCTGTGCCGGATCGTCGTCGCAGCCGCCTCGCGCCGCGTGAGCCGGGCGGCGAAGGCCCCACCACAGCCGTCGCGATGCGGGTACAGCCGGTAGCAGCCCGCTGGCGCCGGGCTGGGTGATTGCCAGTCCTCCAGACGCTTACAGGGATGCAAGACCATTTCAGAGCTTCGTTTGCACAAGTCGATTACCTGCTGCTCGTTCTCGAGCCAACTGAACGTGCACGTGGAGTAGACCAGCGAGCCCCCGGGACGCACCAGCTTCACCGCTGCGTCCAGGATCCGCCGCTGCCGGGCCGCACTGTGCCGAATCAGCGCCGGGTCGAACGCACGCCCGCTCTGCTTGCCCCGTCCGAACACCGCCTGGCCACTACATGGAGCATCGACCAGGACCGCGTCGAAACGCCCTGGCGCCAATTCAGACAGTTGGGCGGGGTCGAGGCTGGTTCCCACCCAGCGAGTGACCCCTTGCCGGGCCATATTGAGCCGCAGCGGGGGCAAACGAGAACGCACCGGCTCGTTGGCCAACAGGGCTCCTTCTGCGCCGAGCACCTCGATGATGGCGGTCGCCTTGCCTCCCGGCGACGCGCACAGGTCGCAGATCACTTGCCCAGGTTGGGGGTTCAGCAACGCCACAGCCAACAGCGAGCCGGCGTCTTGCGGGTAGTAGGCGCCGGCGGCGTACCCGATGGTGCCGGCCGGACGAACATCACCGACCACCCAAAAGCCGTGTTGTGGCCACCACGGCACCGGCTCAACGCCAAATGCCAGTTCGCAAGGGTCCAACCGCCGACCCAGCGGGTTCAGGCGGATGGCCGCGCGCGCAGGCCGTTGCAGCGCGTCGGCCAGCGCCGCCAACTCGTGCTGCGGCGGCACCAATGGGCCCATCAAGTCAGCCAGTTCGCGCGTGTCGATCATCACCGGCCCCTCAAGCGGTCGCTCGGATCACTCGAATGATCC
>CBFCZG010000264.1:0-6704 GCA_965602375.1 uncultured Phycisphaerae bacterium
GAGCTCCGGCAGCCCGGGGCGGGGCGATTGAGGGGACGAAGCGTTGACCGGACGATTGCGGCTGGCTACTTTGAGATGCAGTGGCTGTCGGCGTTAGGAGCAGGTTGCGTCGGTAGGGCGAGGTGCGGGCGTAGCTCAATGGTAGAGCAGTGGCCTTCCAAGCCACCCATGTGGGTTCGATTCCCATCGCCCGCTGTGCAGAGGCGCGATAAGTTCTTTTTTTCCAGGTGTTTGTGCGAGAACTGGTGTCAATAGAGGCTTTTCTGCCAGCGCGAGAGATGCGGGCGTGTTTTTGGCATTGACTCAGGGTGGCAAGCTCTTATACTTAACGATCTTAGGGTAAGGGCTGCCCCGGCAGGTGAGGTCTATCCCTAGTTGCCAGAAACGCGCGAGCCCGAGTGGCGAATGGCTGAGCAGTGCGTGCTGCTGTAGCTCAGTGGTAGAGCGCGTCCTTGGTAAGGACGAGGTCATGGGTTCGACCCCCATCAGCAGCTTTGTTGCGGTGATGGTGAGCGGCACGGTCGGGGGTCGGCAGAGCAGACAGGCAAAGCGCAGAGTGGAGGATCTTTAGGCGATGGCTAAGGACGTCTTCGAGCGAACGAAACCGCATGTGAACGTCGGCACGATTGGCCACGTAGACCATGGCAAGACCACGTTGACCGCTGCGATGACCGCGGTCCAGGAGAAGAAGGGGCTGGCCAAGTTTCGCAGCTACGACGACGTGGCGAAAGCGTCGGAGAAGGACGGTCGGCGCGACGCGACGAAAATCCTGACAATCGCGACCTCGCACGTGGAGTATGAGACCGACAAACGGCACTATGCGCACGTGGACTGCCCCGGGCACGCCGACTACGTGAAGAACATGATTACGGGTGCGGCCCAGATGGACGGGGCCGTGCTGGTGGTATCGGCGGCCGACGGTCCGATGCCGCAGACGCGGGAACACGTGTTGCTGGCCAGGCAGGTGAACGTGCCGGCGCTGGTGGTGTTCCTCAACAAGGTGGATCTGGTGGACGATCCGGAGCTGCTGGAGTTGGTGGAGCTGGAGATCCGCGAGCTGTTGAGCAAGTACGAGTTCGACGGGGACAACGTGCCCGTGATAAAGGGCTCGGCCTCGGAGGCTCTGGCGAAGCCGGATGATTCGGAAGCGACCAAGTGTATTCAGGAGCTATTGGACGCGATCGACGAGGCGATTCCCGAGCCGCAACGTGATGTCGACAAGCCGTTCCTGATGCCGGTGGAAGACGTGTTCAGCATCAAGGGTCGCGGCACGGTGGGTACGGGTCGTGTCGAGCGCGGTCGGGTGAAGACGGGGGAGACGATTGAGATCGTCGGCCTCTCACCGGAGTCGCGCAAGACGACCGTGACGGGCGTGGAGATGTTCAACAAGACGCTGAACGAGGGCCAGGCGGGCGACAACATCGGGTGCCTGCTGCGTGGCGTGGAGAAGGATGAGCTGGAGCGCGGTCAGGTGTTGGCCGCACCGGGCAGCATCACGCCGCATACGAAGTTCCAGGGCCAGGTGTATGTGTTGACGAAGGAGGAAGGCGGCCGCCACACGCCGTTCTTCAGCGGGTACCGCCCGCAGTTCTACTTCCGTACCACGGACGTAACCGGTGGCTTGAAGCTGCTGGGTGGTGCTGAGATGTGCATGCCGGGCGACAACGTGGAGTTGGAGGTGGAGTTGCAGGCGCCGATCGCCATGGAGGAGCAGCTGCGTTTCGCGGTGCGAGAGGGTGGCCGGACGGTCGGATCGGGTGTGGTGACGAAGGTTACCGAGTAGCGATCGAAACGACCGGGGCGGGAGCGTTGCATGGCCAAGAGTGCGAAAAGAGAGTGGGTGTTCCTTCAGTGCACCGAGACGGGCGACCTGAATTACCGCACGCAGATCAACGTGAGCGGCGGAATCCCTGAGGGTCTGCGCAACGGGCTTAAGAAGTACTCCAAGCGGCTTCGGCGGCGGACGATCCATAAGATCAAGCGCCGGTAGAGTCGCAAGCGGCTGGCAGGAGGAGCGTAGCTCAATTGGCAGAGCACCGGTTTCCAAAACCGGCGGTTGGGGGTTCAAGTCCCTCCGCTCCTGGTTAGCGCAGGGTGGCAAAGAGAATGGGAAGAAACGTGGGCACGACGAAGGTGAATGACTCGACGACTCCTGCCGTGAGCGTGCAACCGGTCGCCCGGCCGTCGGCGGGGCGCGCCGCCCTTGCCGTTTACAAGCCGGGGCAGGGGCGCTATACGCGGCTGGGCACGGTGGCTGCCGTTGCGGTGCTGGCGTTGTACGGGGCGGACTTCATCTACAAGAAGCTCAGCGTCATTCGCGATCCCAACCAGAGTTGGACGCTTTGGGTACAGGCGGGTGTGCCCGTGCTGGTGATGGCGGTGACCGCACTGCTGACTTACCTGCTGGTTGGCAGGAGTCGGAGGGTGAACGACTTTCTGATCGCCACCGAGGGGGAGATGAAGAAGGTGAACTGGACCACGCGTCGGGAAGTGATTGGGTCGACGAAGGTGGTCATCGTGGTGGCCCTGACGCTGGCCCTGATGCTTTTCGTCGTGGACGCGGTGTTCGCGATGTTTTTCAGTTCGATCGGCGTGCTCAAGATTTTCGCGATTCGAGAGCTTTTGGGACTGAGTTAGCTTGATGGCAGAGCAACGCGAAGAGCAACCGCAGCAGCAGGCCGACCCAAACGAGGCGGAGGCGCCCGTCGTCTCGCAGGACGAGAAGGCGGAGGGCGAGGGTGCGCCGCAGGAGCCGAGCTCGGGGGCCGCGGGAGGCGCGGGTGCGGGGGCGGAGACGAGCGCCTCAGGTCTTCGCGACGACATGCAGTGGTACGTACTGCGAGTCGCTTCGAACAAGGAGGAGCAGGTTCGCCAGACGTTGGAGCGGAAGGTCAAGATCGAGGGCCTGGAGGAACGAATCGGGCGTATCCTGGTGCCCACGCTGAAGGAGCGGCGTATGCGTGGAGGCCAGGTTCGCGTGTACGAGCGGAAGCTTTATCCGGGCTACGTGTTCGTGGAGATGAAGACGGATGAAGACGGGTCTATCCCCGAGCACATATGGTTTCTGGTGAAGGAGACGACGGGGGTGGGTGACTTCATCGGCTCGGACGGCAAGCCGGTGCCGATGGGACAGGTGGACGCAGAGAAGATGCTGGCCGCCGCCGAGGAGCCGGAGGCCCAGGCGGGTCTGGCCGGACTGGCGTACAAGAAGGGCGACCCGGTGAAGGTTCGCGAGGGCCCGTTCGAGAACTTCGAAGGCGTCGTGGATGAGATCAACCAACAGAAAGGCGTTGCGCGGGTCATCGTGACGATTTTCGGGCGTCCCACGCCTATAGAGTTGGAATACCTCCAGATTGAGCCGGCTTGACGAGTGAGCGGGAGAGATACGATGAGGCGACAGGGGTCAGGCGAGCCGGGGCGGATCAGCTGGATGCAGTGGCTGGTGATCGCCTGGATTGGGGCCTTGCTGCTGTTGGCGGCGGGTGCGGTGTTGTGGTTTGTGTTTCATCTGGCGGTCTTGGCGCTGTTGATTGCGGTGCCGGTGGTGGTGGTGGGGTTCGTTCTGGCGGCGTCGCGGCGTTGGCTGCGTCGTCGTCGCGCCCAGCTTCAGGGCCGCGAGTTTGTCGAGGTACGGCGGGTTCAGCACTGTATAGACTGAGCCTGCGATGGTTTGGTCATTCGGTAACGTGAGGTTGCAGCAGGGATGGCTAAAGAGGTTGTAGCGAAAATTAAATTGCAGGCGCCCGGCGGGCAGGCAACGCCGGCGCCGCCGGTGGGCCCGGCGCTGGGTCAGCACGGCTTGAACATCGGTCAGTTCGTCTCGCAGTTCAACGAGGCGACGAAGCAGCTTAACGGGATGCCCGTGCCGGTGGTGATCGAGGTCTATGGCGACCGGACTTTCACGTTCATCGTGAAATCGCCGCCAGCGGCGGTCCTCCTGAAGGACGCTGCCCAGTTGGCCAAGGGCTCGGGTGAGCCGAACAAGACGAAGGTGGGCCAGGTCTCGCGGGAACAGGTCCGCCAGATTGCCGAGCGGAAGATGGCGGATCTGAACGCGTTCGATGTAGACGCTGCCGAGCGGATCGTGGCCGGTACGGCGAGGTCGATGGGCATCGAGATCGAGGCTTGAAAGGGCGAGAGGCCCGAGCGCGGGCCTGATTGGCGTGGGAGCGCCGGGATACGATGCGAAAGAACGGTAAGCGATATCGAGAGGAGCTCAAGGAAGTTGAGACGCACATGGGCGAGCGTGAGGCCCTCGAGCTCGACGAGGCGCTGGCAGCGATCAAAGGCATGAACCGCGCCAAGTTTGACCAGAGTGTCGAGATCGTGTTGCACTTGGGGATCGATCCCAAGCAGGCCGACCAGATGATTCGGGGTTCGGTATCGCTGCCCAAGGGAATCGGCAAGACCAAGCGTGTGGTGGCCTTCTGTGACGAGGCGTCGGTGGAGGCGGCTCGGCAGGCGGGGGCGATCGAGGCGGGCGGTGACGAACTGGTCAAGAAGATCCAGGACGGCTGGACGGACTTCGACGTGGCGGTCGCGCAGCCTCAGATGATGAGCAAGGTAGGGCGGCTGGGCCGCATTCTGGGTCCGCAGGGCAAGATGCCGTCGCCGAAGTCGGGGACGGTGACGCCGGACATTGAGACGGCTGTCCAGGAGTACGCGGCAGGCAAGTTGGAGTATCGCAACGACGACGGCGGGAACATTCATGCGATCGTCGGCAAGGCGAGCTTCGCCGTGGAAGACCTGAAGGAGAACATCGAGGCGTTCGTCAACCACATCAAGCGTTCTCGTCCGGCGGCAGCGAAGGGCACATTCATCCGGAAAGTGTATTTGTCGGCATCGATGAGCCCGTCGGTGCGTCTGGCGGTGGCGTGAGTCACGTGTGAGGGTTCGTGATGAGTAGGCGAGTCAAGGGTCTGACCACCGAGGAACTACGAAGCCGGTATGAGGGCGTGGACTCGGTGCTGCTGGTCGATCCGACGGGGATCGACGCGAATGTGAACAACGCGATGCGGGGCGATCTTCGGGGCAAGTCGGTGCGTCTGGAGGTGGTCAAGAACTCGCTGGCTCGTCGGGCGTTTGAGGGCGGGCCGCTGGAATCGATGGGGCCGCTCCTGGAAGGGCCCAACGCACTGGTGACCGGAGGAGATTCGATTGTCGATGCGGCCAAAATGGTGGCCGAGTGGGGCAAGAAGATCGGGCTGCTGAAGATCCGGGGGGCGGTGGTGGAAGGCGAGATGCTGGGCGCCGCCGAAGCGTCCGAGTTGGCGAAGCTGCCGGGCCGCCGCGAGCTTCATCAGCAGGTTGTGGGGCTGTCGCTGAGTCCGGGAGCCCGGTTGGCAGGAGCTCTGACGGGTCCGGGGCGCGTCATTGCGGGTTGTTTGCAGGCTATAATCGACAAGGCGGAAGCGGCGTAGGCCCGGGCGGAGAGACGAATTCGGCGGACGTAAGAAACATACTGTCGGTTGCGGATTGTCCCTTCGGGGTTAAACGCTGCCAGAGGGGCGGCGGCTATCAGACCGGCGGCGAGGTTTGGATACCAGGCGGAGTGTAGCAAGCGATGGCAGAGGCACCTGCGAAGCAGTGGAAAACTGAGATCAAGGAGTTGGGCGACAAGATCGTGTCGCTTTCGTTGCTCGAGGCCAAGGAGTTGGCTGACTATCTGAAGGACGAGCACGGAATCGAACCGGCGTCCGGCGGCGTGGTGATGGCCGGCGTGCCCGGGGCGGGCGGGGAAGGAGCCGCCGAGGAGGAGAAGACGCAGTTCAACGTCGTTCTCAAGGAAGTCGGCGACAAGAAGATTCAGGTGATCAAGGCCGTCCGAGCCCACACGACGTTGGGCTTGAAGGAGGCCAAGGAGTTGGTCGACTCGGCGCCGAAGGCTGTCAAGGAAGGCGTTTCGAAGGAAGAGGCCGAGACGGTCAAGAAGGATCTGGAAGAGGCCGGCGCGACGGTGGCGCTGGAGTAACAGGCGGATCCGCCGCCGACGGCGGATGGCTGGAGAAGAGGTTTCCCCACTGCCGCGAGCGCGGGACCGATCGGGTCATGAGGGGACTGCCCGATCGACACAGATGGCGCTTGTGGGCGACGTCCCTGTAAGAGAGTTCGGGTCCCGAGTGGGCGGCCAAGCGGCCGGTACACTGGTGTGGACATTTTCGGACCGCTGGAAGGTCTGACGGAAGGGTTGCGCGCATGGTTCAAACGAAAGCAATCAGGAACTTCAGCAGATTGATGGACACGGAAGAGTTGCCCAACCTGGTGGAGATCCAGACGGAGTCGTATCGACGGTTTCTCCAGGCGGACGTGGAGCCGACGCAGCGCAAGAAGATGGGTCTGGAGGCGCTGCTGCGCGAGGTGTTCCCGATCGAGAGCTACGACGGGAACATGTTGCTGGAGTATCTGCACTACGAGTTGGGGAAACCTCGGTATACGACCGACGAGTGCAGGCAACTGCGGCTGACGTACGGCGTGCCGTTTCGGATTCGTGTCCGGCTTTCAGGCAAGAGCGTAAAAGAGCCGAAGGAGGACACGATCTATCTGGGCGAGCTGCCGCTGATGATCGGCGGGGGGGAATTCATCATCAACGGCGCGGAGCGTGTCATCGTGTCGCAGCTGCACCGGTCGCCCGGGGTCGACTTCGTGGTGGAGACGCAGGAGGGCGATCGTCCCCTGCACGCCTGCCGCATCATTCCCGACCGCGG
>CBFCZG010000265.1:0-6688 GCA_965602375.1 uncultured Phycisphaerae bacterium
AGGATCTGACGCAGCATCGGCATGTTATGCGGCTGACCCTTGAACACGTGGCTGAAGAACGCGTAGACCTTCCCCGGCTCGAAGACTTCGGTAGGGATCTCCTTGAGCCCGAAGATGATCCGCACATCGTCGCCGCGCAGCGCCCCAAGCGATGCGCCCGCCTGCCGGTAATCGTCGTCCACATACGTCCGTTCCGCCGACGGCTCGACCACGACGTCCAGGCCGTCCTTTTCGATCAGCTCGCGCACATCGGACGGCACGATCGGCGCCCGCCATTCCTGCGGCTTGTCTTCGCGACGGATACCGATCTTCACACGCTTCATGCGAATAGCTTTGGGGTCCGGCTGACGGCGATCACACCTCGAACACGTCGCCGTCGTGGGCGATTTCAAACGGGAAGGGAAGTTCGGCAAGCATCTGCCTGAGGCGCTGCTCGCCCTCGCCGTGCCACGGATCGTGAATGTGATTGAGCACCAGGCGCCCGATCCGGCAGTGACGCAGCACCGGCAGCGCGGTCTCGGGCTGAAAGTGCGTCATCTCACACACGCATACGTCGATTGGCTCTTCCCGTGCTACACGAGGGAAGTCGGCAAAGTCGCCTCTCAAATCGCCCGTGAACACCACGCGCTTGCCCTCAGCCTGCAACTGGTAGGCATAGCATATCCAACCGTCGTCCGACTCCAGATGCGTCGTCCCGATGGCCGTCACCTCCGCCCGCTCGTCGCGATACACCACTCCCTCATGAACCGCCCGCACCGAGAACCGCGACGACGGCCAGGGGATATATTGCGCCGCGAGCCAGAGACTCAACGGCTCGATGGCTTTCGCATCGGGGATATACACGCCGATCCGATCTCCCTCGGGCCAGTTCTTGATGACGTCGGCGATCAGCTTTGGCAGCCCGTTGACGTGATCGCTGTGCATGTGGGTGATCAGCACCGCCCGCAGCCGCTGCGATGATATGCCGGCCCGAACCAGCAGCGCGGTCACCGGCTCACCCGCGTCGATCAGATAAAGCTCGCCCCCGACATCCACCAGCGTCGACGAGTTGAACCGGCAGTAGGTGTGATCGCCGTGACTGGTTCCCAACGTCGTGATACGCATCCGCTAACTTCCCCGCTCAAATCTCTGCATCAGAGCAGCGCCCTTCCATCCCATCCCGGCCCAGCCGCCGGGTGCCACTGGCGGCTTCGGTCGTGAGCTCAGCCGAACGGCTCGCCCGCCAGTGCCCCGGACGACGCATCGTCGCGAGAAACTATCTTTCAGATACAGCTAGCTCCGTGCTGCTCGATGGCCGCCGGTGCCGCGAAGCTACTCCGCAACACGGCCGGATCGAACTTGGCCTTGCGATCGTAGGTGTACAGGCCGTTGACCTCCTGCTCGATATCGTACAACTGCGTATAGCAGAAGCCGCAGATATTCGGGTTGTCCAACAGCGTCCGCGTAAGACCATCCAGGCGCGTAAGGAACTCCTGCTCGCCGGCGGGTCGCAGGCCGTACCCCCATCCGGTATCGCCGCCTTCGCTGGCCGGATCCCACCAGATGCCCCCGTACTCGCTGACGAAGTACGGGCGCTGCCCGTCGTAGCCCATATCTTCCTGCGGGAAGTTGCGGAACGCGTCGTCCCACTGCCCACTGCGCACCGTCTCCAGTACAGCCGCCAGCTTGGCCGGGTCCTGCTCGTAATTGTGCACGTCGTAGATGTCCGCGACGACGTGAACGTATCCGCTCGTGTCGATGATCGGCCGGGTCGGATCCAGTGCCTTGGTCAGCCCATGCAGATTGACGAGCAACTGATCGTGTACCGCCGCATCGCCCAGCGCCCGCCGCCGACCGGCCGACTCATTCAAAGGCGTCCACAGCATCACGCTCGGATGGTTGCGGTCGCGCAAAACGCTCGCCGTCCAGTCGGTGATCATCGCCTCATGGGCCAACGGCTCGCCCAAGTTTATCTTCCAGTCGCCCATCTCGCCCGCCACCATGAAGCCCAGCCGGTCGGCCCAGTACAGATACCGCGGCTCGAACACCTTCTCGTGCAGCCTCGCGCCGTTGAATCCGCACGCCATCGCGCGCTCGATGTCGGCCTTCAGATCCTCCTCGCCGGCGGCGGTGTAAACCCCGTCGGGCCAATAGCCCTGGTCCAACACCCAGCGCAGGAACGTCGGCCTGCCGTTGACCAGCACCGCACGCCCGCGGACCTCAACATTCCGCAGGCCGAAGTAGCTGCTCAGGCGGTCCACCACCGTCCCGTCGCCGTCGATCAACTCCAGCACCAGGTCGTACAGCACGCCTCGCCCCGGCTGCCACAGTTGCACGTCGCTCAGACCCACGTTCGCGATCGCCACGTCCACCGCCGAGACCTGTCGGCCTCCCACCGACTCACCGTTCAAAGATGCCCGAACCTTCAGTGCCAGGCCCTCCGCCCGGCCGTTGATCCTCGCCGCGATCCGCACCTCGCCCGCCTGCGGATCGGCAGCGATCTGGAAATCCTCGACGAACGCTCGGCCCGTCGCCTCCAGCCACACCGTCTGCCAGATGCCCGTCACGCGCGTGTAATGACAGCCGTGCGAATTCAGCTGAGACGACTGTTTGCCCCCCGGTTGCCTGCCGGTGCGAACGTCATCCTCGACGTACACGACCACCTGGTTCTCGCCGCCGGGCTGCACCACCTTGCTGATCTCAAAAGCAAACGGCGCATACCCCCCGATATGCCTGCCCATCAACTCACCGTTCACCCACACCCGGCAGTCGAAGTCGACCGCGCCGAAGTGCAGCTGCACCCGACGCCCTCGCCAATCCGACGGGACCGCAAACCTCCGCCGGTACCACACCGCAGGCATAAAGTCGGTGCAGCCCACCCCGCTCAGTCGGCTTTCCGGGCAATAGGGGACGGCGATTCGTGTCTGCCCCGGCCAGTCCGATCGCTCCTGCCAGCCGGCAGCAAGCCCGTTGCGACCCGCATCGATCGCAAAGTCCCATGCACCGTTCAGGTTCAGCCAGTCGTCGCGCATCCGCTGCGGATCGGGATGCTCCGGACGACGAACCTCGCTTGCAGGCATGACACGCTCCTCACCTGCCCGGCGCCCTGGCCAAGCAGCAGTCTTCAAGTATGAATCATCCTATTCAGGAGTGTGGGCTCGTCCGTGCCGAGCAACTCCAACGGCAAGGTGCAGCGGACCGTCAGCACACGGCAGCAACACTGACAGATACGCACGTGACCGGCCGGCCCGATCGCATCCTGAACCTGCCGTCGCCCATGGCCGAACAGGCCCGAAACCAGGCTGATCAAACCCTCGTAGGCGATGTGAACCGCCTCTTTGAAGTTTTCGCTCCCGCCGATCGCCATGATCTGCCCGTTGCGGATCAACCAAGGCCATTCGCAATCCACCGCCTCGGCCCGAAACAGACCCAGGTGCAGCTCGGCCGCCCCCTCGATGCCCTGACCCTCCACCTCCCCGTCGCCCATCGCCCAGTGCACGTCGCCGAACGCCAGTCCCGCCCCGTCGCATCGCGCGCGGAAAAACGCCGTCGCCCCAGGACCGTGGTCGCAACAGTCGAGATTTCCCCCGTGTGGGCCGCACGTGTCGTTAGTTGTCTCCCCCTCAGCCGGCAGTACGCCGATCACGCCGATGTTCGGGTCTACCGCAACGGATCGGCCATCCGGAAACACGCACCGCCCGCCGCGCGGCGCATACTGCGTCGGTCCGACGTGACCGATCCCAACCGGCACCACGTCGTCGATGCGAACGGCCACCCAGTCGCCGGCGCGGACGCCCGCCAACTCGATCGGACCGGTGGCCGGGTTGGCCCGGCCCGACAACGCGTCGACGACAACTTCATTGCCCGGCTGAACCTGATACGCAAACGGCGTCCCCGCGCGAAGCGCGGTAACGTGACGATCTGACGATAGGCGTTGCATGGGTCTGTCCCGAGTCAGGGCCTGTTGATGCTCGGTAAGGCCTTATACTGCCCCGTGGCAAGGGTTCGCAAGCGAGAACGCGCCTTATCCGGCGTTCGCGGGTGGGTGCCATCTACCGAACGTACGGCAGGCGACTGGTGAGCCTAACCTGCTGCCCGTAACGCGTCCAAGAGAGCGGACACATCTGCCTGACCGTCCTCGATCACGGGCATCCGCGAGCTGGCGCCCCTGTTCGACGTCGGTCTCGGCCTGGAGGACCGGATGTATCCGCTTCGGCACCTGCCCGTCGATCGGGCCAAGTCATTGCTGGAGGCACTGCTGAAGGGCGCGCCCGATACGCGGACCCGCTCCGAGCGCATGTCGATGCACGCCGACACGGCCAGCAACGTGCTGATCGTGTGGGCCGACGGCAAAACGCACGCGAAGATTGCCGAGTACCTACACCGCTTCGATCAGCCCGAGGCCGCCACCGGGGCGAGGCAACTTCGGATCTATCCGCTCATAAACGTCGGCGCCGACCAGGTCGCCCACACGTTGCAGGGATTGCTGCAAGCGCAGGTCGTCGCACCGGTTGCCACAGGCCCGGCCGAGACGGCTGCGGAGTTCGCCGAAAGCTACACCGACGCTGCACCCGTCGGCCCGAACCTGCCGCCGGTGATAGGTGAGCCCGAGCCGCCCAAGCCGCCGACCTACAAAGAGCCAGACGCCCCGGCCCAGCCGATACCGACATCGCCCATCAGACCCACCGATGAGCAGCCCGAAGACATCGTCATCACCGCCGAGCCAAACGGCAACGCGCTGATTGTGGTCGCCTCGCCCACCCAGCACGCCCAGATCGAGAGCCTGTTGAAGGTCCTGGACAAACGGCGTCCCCAGGTGCTGGTCGAGGTGCTGCTGGTGATCATTGATTGCAGCAACAGCTTCAGCCTGGGCATCGAGTTGACCAAGTTCGAGCTCGATGGAATCGGCACCGACTATCTGCTCTTCACCAGCTTCGGGCTGTCGGACGTCGATCCGGCGACGGGCGACCGCTCTCTGACGGCCACAGCCGGCCTGAACACCGCCATCATCCGTCCGGACTACATCCCCTTCATCCTCAAAGCCCTCGCCAGCGAGGCCAGCGCCCATGTCATCTCGGCGCCGCGGATCCTGGTGTCGGACAATACCTCCGGCACGCTTAACGCCACCTCCGAGCAGCCGTTCACGTCGGTCAACGCCTCCAGCACCGTGGCCACCACCAGCTTTGCCGGCTATGCCCAGGCCGGCACCCGCGTGTCGGTACGTCCCCGCATTAGCGAGGGCGACTACGTGGAGATGGATTACTCGATCAGCCTCAGCAGCTTCTCGGGCGCCGGCGCCGCGGGCGTGCCCCCGCCGCGCAGCAGCAACAGCCTGTCCGGCCAAGTCAAGGTGCCCGACGGCTACACGGTGATCGTCGGCGGGCTGACGACCGAGCAGGAGTCGCAAACGACCGCGAAGATCCCTCTGCTGGGCGATATTCCGTTTGCGGGCGTGCTGTTTCGCAGCACCACGAGGACCAAGAACCGCAGCACCGTGTACGCTTTCATCAAGCCGCTGGTGCTGCGCGACGATCGTTTCGAGGACCTCAAGTACATCAGCACGGCCGACCTGGCGAGGGCAGAGATTCAACCGGAGGACGTGTCCCTTGCCGAACCGCAATGGATGGACGTAACGGAGTAGCGGACGAACCGAAGCCGCGCGATACTGCGTACAAGAGTGGGAGGCAGAACGATGACACGCAGGCCCTTCACAACCGTCTTTGCGATTTTCCTGATCCTGTCCACGTCGAGCAGCACGGCCCTCGCCTACTACAACCCCAAACTCGGCCGCTTCATGCAGCGAGATCCAGTCGGCCCGGTCAACGCCGCGCAGATCACGCCGCTGTTGGATCGGGCGGCGGCCTACAGACCAGCCTACTTGCGTTTGAGTGTAGCAGATGAGTACGCCAATGGTCTGAATCTGTACCAGCTTGCCTGGGCTTCTCCGCTCACCGGTCTAGATCCGATGGGAACAACGACGTACGCAGAAATCGGCACGGTCACCGGCGGCATAGGAAGTCTGGTGCTTGCAGGTCTGGCAGCGAGCGGCCTAGTTGCACTAGGGGCATCGCTATCACTGCAGGATGCTCTCAACCTTCGCAATCTCAGCATCAGTCTAGCAATACTGGAACTCGAAGCTTCTACGACCGGCGTTGCTGCGGAACTCAGTGCTGCCTACGCGATTGAACTGGACAGATTCGGGAATGTGATCTTCGCCACCCAGAAGGGCAAGGCGATGGACAAGTACACTGAGCTAAAAGGAGATCTTATTGTGCACTTCGCCAAGATCTGGGCGACCAGCGTCGCCACTGGTCCCGACCCGGAGGATCCAAGAAACCGGAAAGTTCTGCGAGAACTAGCGGGCAAGCTGAGGAAGGTTGAGACCCACCTGAAGCGTATTGGCGCACGGACGAAGACGGGTAGACTACTAAGAGCGTTTCTTGACGGGTGAAGTCTTAGAGTTCCTGTCAAACAAAGAATGGCGTATGGTTCCATTCAACCAGATTCATGCCCACGTTGGGCAGAAAGGAGCCACACGCCATGGCGACGAAGGTACTACCGAGTCACCGTTTGTTCAAGCAGTTCGAGCAGCGGATTGTCCTGGGTGATGTAAGCTTGTCCGAGGTGGTGCGTGCCGGAGCCCAACTGATGCTTCAACACGCGGTGGAGCTGGAGATGTCGGCGTTTGTGGGGCGCGACTACTACCACC
>CBFCZG010000266.1:0-6656 GCA_965602375.1 uncultured Phycisphaerae bacterium
CGTCCGGCCACGGACGATCGGCCATACTTCTTTAATTTCTGGAAATGGCGATGCCTGCCGCTGCTGCGCAGCGCATACGGTCCGGGGTGGCTGGCCAGCACCGAGCTGGGGTACCTGGCGCTGGTGGCGGCTACCGCAGAGTCGGTGGTGGTGGCTGCGGTGCTGATTCTGTTGCCGCTTGCGTGGCTGCGAGGCGGCGCGAAGGCAGGCGGAGGCCACCTGGCCGTGCTGACCTATTTTGTGTGCCTGGGGCTGGCGTATCTGTTGCTGGAGATGGCTCTGATTTCGTGGTTCACGCGGTTTGTGGGCGACCCGGTTTACTCGGCTGCGGTGGTGCTGACGGGTTTCATGGTTTTTTCGGGCGTGGGAAGCCTGCTCAGTCAGAGGTCCACGTGGCCGGCCACCAGACTGATTGCAGCATGCGTATTGGGGATATGCGTCCTGTGCGTGGGGTATCTGACGGGCCTGAACTGGCTGTTTGGCCTGGCCAGTGGAGCACCGACCGCGGTCCGGGCGGTGATCTGCCTGGTGCTCATTGCACCGCTTGCCGGCGCGATGGGTGTACCGTTCCCGCAGGGCCTGGCGATGCTGGGTCGCGGGCGCGAGGCGCTGGTCCCGTGGGCTTGGGGGATCAACGGGTTTGCCTCGGTGACGGGCACGTCGCTTGCGGTGCTGCTGGCGACATCGTTGGGTTTTAGGGTGGTGCTGGCGACGGCGGCGGGGTTGTATGCCGTCGCGGCGTTGGTTGTACGGCTCTTAGGACGATCGTCGAACAGCGCCCAGAGCAGGCAGGAAGCCTCGCGCGACCCTGGAAGATGAATCGCACCGATCGTGTGATCGTTCGGGGACGCGGCGCTGTCAGCCGCCCGCCCGAGCGGCCGATGAGACGTCGGCGACGAGTTGCTGGGTGTCTCGGGCGATCATGAGCTCCTCATTGGTGGGGATCACCCAGGCAGCAATGCGACTGTCATCGGTGGTTACGGGGAACTCGCCTTTGCCGCCCTTTTCGTTGCGATCGACGTCGAGCGTGATACCCAAGGGGTCGAGGCCGGCGAGGATCTTGCCGCGCATGGTGGGGGAGTTCTCGCCGATGCCGCCGGTGAAGACCACGGCGTCGCACTCGCCCAGCTCGACCAGGAACGCACCGAGGTATTTGCGGGCGCGGTGAGCAAAGACGTCGATGGCCAGGTTTGCTCTTTCGTGGCCATCCACGGCTGCCTGTTCGACGTCGCGCAGGTCTCGCGAGACGCCTGAGACCCCCTCCAGACCGCTGTGTTTCTCGAGTTGGGTCTTGATCTGCTCGAAGCTCATGTCGGTGACGGCGGCGAGCTGGAAGATAATGGCGGGGTCGATGTCGCCGCTTCGGGTGCCCATGACCAGCCCTTCGAGGGGGGTCAGGCCCATGGTCGTATCAATCGCCTTGCCCTGACGAACACAGGCCATGCTACAACCGTTACCCAGGTGCAGCGTAATGACGTTGGGCGCAGCCTTTTCCAACACTTCGGCGGCTCGCTGCGACACATAACGGTGGCTGGTGCCGTGGAAGCCGTAGCGACGGACGCGGTATTTCTGGTACCACTCGTAGGGTACCGCGTAGGTGTATGCCGCAGGCTGGAGGGTCTGGAAGAAGGCTGTATCGAACACCGCCACCTGGGGCGTGTCGCCGAAGATGTGGATGGCAGCTTTCAGCCCGGCCAGGTTCGCTGGATTGTGCAAGGGGGCGAGTTCACAGCACCGATCGATGGTATCGAGCACCGAGTCGTCGACAACGACCGACTCGTAGAAGTCCTCGGCTCCGTGTACGACGCGGTGTCCTACGCCTGCCAATTCGCCGAGATCGCTGAGGGCCGGCTGCTCGCCCTTGCCAAGCAGCTCGACGATTCGCTGGACGCCCTGCTCGTAGTCGGCGACGCACTCGGTGGCATCGAATTTCCATGCCCCGGCCTTGTGGTGTATTTCTGCGTTGTTCTGTCCGATACGCTCGATCAGTCCGGTCGCGAGTTCGACCTCGGTCGTCATGTCGAAGAGGCGGTATTTGATCGAGCTACTGCCGCAATTGATGACCAGTACCTTCATCTAGTATCTCGCCCTTTCCGTCAGGGGAATCGTGCGACCGGCAAGGTTCGATACGTCGGCTGCCGGTTCGCGGTGCAACTTTAGCGGTCCCGGGGCTTTGGGTCCAGCGATGCCTGTAGCGCAGTAATCGCCGCGGCGTCGACAATATCTTCCCAGCGGCAACCGCGCGACAGATCGTTTACCGGGCGTGCCAGGCCCTGGAGAACGGGTCCGACCGCCCGAGCGCGGCCCATGCGTTCGGTGAGCTTGTAGCCGATGTTGGCGGCATTGAGGTCGGGGAAAATCAGTACGTTGGCCCTGCCGGCGACGGGCGAGCCCGGCGCCTTCTTGGCTGCGACTTCGGGAACCAAAGCGGCGTCCAACTGCATCTCGCCATCGACGGCCAGATCGGGCGCCCGTTGCTCGATGAGTTCCTTGGCTTCGAGGACCTGATCGACCGACTCGTGCTTGGCCGAGCCGAACGTGGAGAAGCTCAGAAGGGCCACGCGGGGCTCGGCGTTGAGCAGAACGCGGCAGTGTGCTGCGGCGCCGATGGCGATGTCGGCGAGCTGCTCGGGCGTCGGGTCGGGCACGACACCCGCATCGGCATAGATCATCGACCCGCCTTCACCGAACTCGGCTATGGGCGTGACCATCAGGAAGAAACTCGAAACGGTCTTGAAGCCCTCGGCGGTACCCACGCAGTGCAGCGCCGCCTGAATCACTCGAGCGGTGGGCGAAACGCTGCCCGCCACCATCCCATCACACACCCGGGCGCTGACCAGGCTGGCTGCGAAGAACAGCGGCTGACGTACGACCTCGTGGGCATCGGCCTCGGTGACACCTTTGTGCTTTCGCCTCTCGTAGTAAAGCTGCCCAAACCAGTCGAGCAGATCGCTCTTGGCCGGGTCGACGACGACCGCACCACTGATGTCGAGCCCCAGGCCCTCGACCTGCTGCTCCACTTTCTGCGGGTCGCCGAGCAGGATCAGCTCGGCGAGGTGCGTGCCGGCCATGTGGGCGGCCGCCTGCAGGACTCGCTCGTCCTCCGTCTCAGGTAGAACGATGGTCTTGCCCAGCTGGCTTGCTCGTTCGCGAATCTGAGTCAGGATTTCCGGCTGTGAATCGCCAGGAGACTGCTGTGCCATGACGGCTTGAGGTCCACCATCCGACTGTTGAGGCTGGGTACTCATGCAACACTCCACTGACGCTCTGCGGGCCAATCCCTCCCGGCTGCGTGCGTGCAAACCCCATGCCAGCCCCACTATGCGCGGTCCGGCGCACGCGGATTGCCTTTCAGGTGGGGTGTTTGCTGTCGTATCCGCGGGCATAAGGCTCGGGCCGCCACCCAGTTAGGGGGAGACCCGGCAAATCCGCGTAATACCTGTTCAGTACGTCGGTTAGGAGCACATCGGCGACCAGAAAAATCCGCACGACCGCGAGAATTTCCACAAGCGGTGGCCCGTTCGAGGGCGTCCCAGAGGGTTGGGCAACGGACGGCGTGAGCGTCCAACGGCGTCTGGCAAGCCTTCTGCTGACGAGGCAGGCACCACCGGCTTGAAGAAACGGAAATTTGCCCCGTCAGTTGCGGCTCGCTGCTTTTTCGGCACACGCATTGCTCGCTTGTGTTATTATGGACCGGTAAGGCCGTCCTGATCGGAGCAATGGGCGGCTCCAAGCGGGACGGTTGCTGACGTTTTCGCTTTAGGTCCGGCATGTTGTGCCGGTGTTGGCGCTTTGGCACCTGTGCAGCAGTTGGCCTCTTGGTCGAGTCTGGGGATCTTGCGGCGGTTGCCGCGTGGGTCCACAGGCGCCTGGGTCGTCGTGTTTGGCGGACCAGGGGTGAGCAAGACGAACGGCCTTGCGTCACGTTGACTAACGGATAGCCGTGTAGTTTGGCGAAGGACTTGACGCCACGCTAATAGTATCGTAATTAGAAATCGACCTGTGCGGGTCAGCTTAGACGTTGTCCCTGCCGCAACATTCCTTTCTCCGGCCCGAACGCGGAAGGGACGCGCTGGCCCGCCTTTTTTTTGCGCCTTTGGGACTACATGGCCGGCCGGACTGTGACGGTCTACCTCGGTATAGACCGGACTCTGCACCACGCTGCCGCTCATTATCATAGAAGCGGACGTATTGCAGACAGGCAAGCCGCCTCATGCGAGACCGCTATCGTGGACGTTGGCGCGCAGGTGGACCACGTGCCGTGAGTCGGCAGCCGTAGGTTTCTGAGGCTGGAGCGGTCGAGCCGGTGGTCCACTCTTCCGGCTGCCACACACAGCCGATGGTGGGGGGGAGCATTGGATGTGTGTGCGTAGCAAGGTTGCCGGGCCGGTCGAGGCTTTGGCCGGGCCGGTTGGCCGGCCAGCAGGTCGTCGAGTGCGGCCCGCCGCAACGTGATATGCCTCGTCTGCCGGCGGTGCGCCAAGAGGTTTTCCACAAGCAGTACTGGACCTGTCTGGCAAGGGGAATGCTGTGGAGCCGGTCGCGTCGGTTCGGGTGGACCGGTTGCTGCCTTCGGTGTGGCGACGGGCGCCAGCGTGCGAGCTGCGGCGAAGAGGCTGAGAGCCCGCGGCGGCGGCGACGTCTGCCACGGCCAAGGTGGTGGACGGCGTGAGCGTCGTGGCCGCCCTTTCGTCGGCCGGTACGGACTGGTGCGAAAGCCGCCAGACCATAGAATAGCGCGTCCAAGGTCGACCATGGTCGTACGACATTTGCCCGGCTCGGGAGGGAACCGGGGGGCTGGACCGCCGGAATGAAGATCGCACTGGGACAGATCAACCCCGTGGTCGGGGATATCGCGGGGAACAGCGGAAAGATCATCGAATGGTCGACGCGCGCCCGGGAACAGGGCGCCGAGCTTATTCTTTTTCCCGAGCTGGCGGTGATCGGCTACCCGCCGAAGGATTTGCTGCTGAAGCCGCAGTTCGTTCGAGCCAATGAGGCGGCGGTAGCGGACATCGCGTCGCGTGTGCGGGGTATCGATGTGCTGGTGGGGTACGCCGCTAGGAACGAGACCGGCCATGGTCGGGCGCTGTACAACGCGGCTGCTCTCTTGCGTGATGGGAGCGTGGTCGGCACGAGCCACAAGTCGCTTCTGCCGACGTACGACGTGTTCGACGAGTCGCGTTACTTCGAGCCGGCCGGCGAGCCGAGCGTTATGTCAAGCAGGGGTCGGCGATTGGGCGTGACCATCTGCGAGGATTTGTGGAACGACGAGTCGTTCATCGGACGGCGGCTTTACTCGGAAGATCCGATCGGCCAACTGGCTAAGGCGGGCTCCGATCTTCTGGTCAACGCCAGCGCCTCGCCATTTGAAATCGACAAGCAGGAGTTCCGCGAGGGCCTGTTCGGCGGGCAGGTTGGGCGGTACGGGGTGCCGTTGGCCTTCTGCAACCAGGTAGGGGGCAACGATGAGTTGATCTTCGACGGGGCCAGTTGCGTGTTCGACGCGTCCGGGCGCGTGATTGCCCGAGCCAAGGCGTTTGCGGAGGATTTGCTGATCGTCGATCTGGCCGAACCGTCTGCCAGTCGGGTCGAGCCGTACCCGGAGAAGATCGAGCGCCTCTTTCTGGCTCTGACTCTGGGCACGCACGATTACGTCAGCAAGTGCGGGTTCGCGGAGGTGGTGGTTGGTCTATCTGGAGGGATAGATTCGGCGGTTACGGCAGTGGTGGCCGCCTCGGCGCTGGGGGCCGGCGCGGTACACGGGGTGGCCATGCCGTCGCGCTACACCAGTTCGAGCAGCACGCGGTCGGCCGAGCAGCTCGCATCGCGGCTGGGCATTTGGTTTGACGTCATTGAGATCGAACCGCTGCATCGGACCTTCGAACGGCAGCTGTCTACTCATTTCGCGGGACGGGAGCCTGGCCTTGCGGAGGAGAACATCCAGGCGCGCATACGCGGAACGCTGTTGATGGCGTTGTCGAACAAGTTCGGGTGGCTCACGTTGGCGACGGGTAACAAGAGCGAGTTGTCGACCGGCTACTGCACGCTGTACGGGGACATGGTAGGCGGTTTGGCGGTTCTGGGCGACGTGCCGAAGACGATGGTGTACGCCCTGGCCGAGCACGTGAACCGTGGTGGTGCATGCGAGGTGATCCCGCAGGAGACGATTCAGCGGGCGCCGACGGCCGAGCTGCGGCCCGATCAGCACGACCAGCAGTCGCTGCCTCCGTACGACGTGCTTGACTCGGTGCTCCACCGCTATGTGGAGCAAGACCAGAGCATCGACCAGATGGTGGCGGCCGGCATCGACCGCGCGGTCGTCGAGCAGGTCGTCGGGATGGTCGACAGCACGGAGTACAAGCGAAAGCAGGCGGCGCCGGTGTTGAAGGTGACGGGACGAGCTTTCGGCTCGGGCCGACGGCTGCCGATTGCGGCGCGCTATCGTATGGGGCGGTTCGGCTGACCGGCGCTACTGGGAGCGGTTCACTTCGCCGCGGTTGATCCGATCGAGAAAGCGGACCAGTTCGTACTGTGTTTGCATGTACGGCACATCGACGCCGGCATGGAGGGCCTGTCGAACGGGCTCGCCGAGCATGGACTCGACTTCGAGGGGGCGGCGCGTCTCTTCGACAAGGCACGGGAGGGGGTCGAGG
>CBFCZG010000267.1:0-6645 GCA_965602375.1 uncultured Phycisphaerae bacterium
GGTCCGCGTAAGCGGACACGACACCAGCCGAGACGGTCGGTTGGCCAAGGCGGAATTAGCCTACGTGCCCGATCAGCCGTTCCTGTATGACAAGCTGACCGGACGCGAGTTTCTCCGTTTCGTTGCCGAGATGTATCGCGTTCCGCCCCGCGTGGCGAAAGAGCGGACCGATGAGCTGGTGCGTCAATTCGACATGGGTGATTTTCTGGACCAACTGACCGAAGGCTACTCACACGGCATGAAACAGCGAACGGTCCTGGCGGCCGCGCTGCTGCACGAGCCACGGGTGTTGCTGATCGACGAGCCGATGGTGGGGCTCGATCCGAAAACGGTTCGGCTGGTGAAGAACATGTTCGTGGAACTGGCGCAGTCGGGCCGATCGGTCTTCATGAGCACGCACACGCTCGAGGTGGCCGAGGCCGTGGCCGACCGCATCGGCATCATTCACCATGGGCGTCTGATTGCCGCCGGCACCTTGTCCGAGCTTCGTCGGCGAGGTGTCGAGCAGGCCTCTCTGGAAGAGATTTTCCTGACGCTGACCGGCGACCGCGACGATCCACAGGCCGAGACGGTATCCGCATAGGAGAACGGCACCGGTGGCAGGCTCGACGAACATGGCGGCCGAGCCCGGAATCAGGCTGCTAATACGCGTCAAGATCAAGGCGCTGGCGAACCGCGCCGACCAGGCGCTGGCCGAAGCTCCGCTGAAGGTCATCGCCATCGCAATCTTTGTGTTGTTTATCTGGCTGAGTCTGTACCTGCTGTTTCGTGGTATTTTCCTCGTGCTTAAGCAGCAGGCGCTGGCCAGCATCATTGCCGTGCCCTACGTGTTCGGGGTGTTTTTTATCGCGTTGATGGTCATGTTGATGCTGTCGAACGCGGTGCTGATCTACGGCGGCTTGTTCCGCCAGAAGGAATCGGCCTACTTGCTGAGCAGTCCGGCACGGCCCGAGCACATTGTGGCGATCAAGTACTTTGAGTCGCTGTTTTTCTCCAGTTGGGCGCTGTTGCTGGTCGGCGTGCCTTTGATGTGGGCGATGGCGGACCTGCAATTTGTGCCATGGCATTTCTACCCGTTCTTTCTTCTGCTGTTCGTGCTCTTCGTGGCGATTCCGGGGGCATGGGGGCTGTTGACGGCGTGGTTTGTGGCCATGTTCCTGCCGCGGAGTTTGCGGCGCGGGCTGATTGCCGGCGGCATTGTGGCGGGCGGGGGCGGGATATGGTGGCTGATGACCGCCTGGCAGCACACCCCGGCAGACTCGGCCGTCTGGCTCAAGCAGTTCCTGGCCGAGCTGCGGTTTGTGCGATCGGCGTTGCTGCCCAGCGCGTGGGTGACGGCCGGTGTGACAGCCGCCGTCGAGAACCAGCCTGGCCGCGCGCTGTTCTACCTGTTCATCGTCTTCGCCAATGCCGTTTTCTTCAGTTGGTTGGCTGTCATGCTGACATCGTCAACGCTCGGGCTGGCCTACAGTCGGGCCAGCGGCGCCGGCGGCCGACACCTTCGAAGCCATACGTGGGCTTCGGCCTTGCTCACCCGGGTGATGTTCTTCTATGTTCCCGGCAGGTTCCGGTCGGTCATCCGCAAAGACGTGCGTACGTTCCTGCGCGACCCGAGCCAATGGGCGCAGATGCTGATTCTGTTCGGCCTGCTGGCGATCTACACGGTGAACATCCCGACCATTCGTTTGGACTTCGCCACACCGAAGTGGCAACTGTTGATCTCTTTTCTGAACATGACGGCCGTCAGCCTCATCCTGGCTACGTTCACAAGCCGGTTTGTTTTCCCCATGATCTCGCTGGAGACCGACACGATGTGGCTGCTGGGCCTGCTGCCGGTGCGGATGTCGCGCATCGTTGTGACCAAGTTCATTTTCGCCTTGACGGTCAGCCTGCTGGCGGCTGTATCGGTCACGCTCTTGAGCTGTCGCACGCTTCAGGTGGGGTGGCTATGGACACTGGTGAAGCTGTCGGTCGCCGTGGCCTGCTGCATCGGGCTGAGCGGTCTGGCGGTCGGCGTGGGCGCACGGCTTCCGGTTTTCGGGCAGCGTAACACCGCGAGAATCGCCAGCGGCTTCGGCGGCACGGTGAATCTCATCCTTTCGGTCCTGTTCGTTACCGTCGTCTCCACAGGATTTGGGTGGATCAGTCTGCGTGCGTTCCAGTTCGGCTATGACCGGCAGCTCGACGTCCGCACGATCGGCATCGTGGTCGCTATCCTGCTGTTTGCGGTGGGCGTTGCGGCCGCAGCCCTGGCCGTCGGAACACGTCATCTGAAGAACCGTGAGTTCTAAGCTGCGCCGTTGGGCGTCTCGTCGTCGGCGGGACGCCTAATGGCTGAAGCGACGGACCGTCTTGTCGGTGATGAGCATGTCGATAGGCACGTCGTGGGGTCCGGCGGGAATGGCCTCGACGAACTGCTCCTCGAAGGCGAGCGCGCAGCGGACGCCTGCAAAGTCCGACTGACCGAGAAAGCGATCGTAGAAGCCGCTGCCCCGGCCCAGGCGGTGACCGTTCGGATCGAACCCCAGTCCGGGCACGATCACAAGGTCGATGTTCGCAACCGGGAACGGTTGCCCGTCGATCGGCTCGCGTATACCCAGTTGGTCTGTCGCCGCAACGTCGTGCAGCGTGTAGATCTCGATCGGCAGCATACGCCGCTGGTGCCACGAAACCTTCGGCGCCAGCACGCGCTTGCGGTCCTGCCACGAGCGAAGCACCACAGGCGTAGTATTGATCTCGTGGGGTAGCGACAGGAACACCATCACCACTTCCGCCTTGCGGTACTGTTTCTGGTCGAATAACCGCTCGCAGGCTTGCTGAGAACGTTCGGCGATTTGCTCGGGCGGGATGGCCGCCAGCTTCTGTCGCAACTCGTTGCGCAACTGCTTCTTGATCACGGCGGGTTCCCCTTGCTGTCTGTGGCCTCAGCCTGCCGGCGGCGCAACCGGCGGAATTTGGCCAGACTCTCGGCCATCCTCGCCTCGCGCCCGCGGTCGGTCGGCTGGTAATAGCACTTGTCGACGCCGAGATACTCCTGTGCGACGAACCCTTCCTCGGAGTCGTGCGGGTACTGGTAGCCTTGCCCATGTCCAAGCTGAGCGGCGCCGCGGTAGTTGGCGTCGCGCAGGTGCCTGGGCACCGGCTGGGTGCGACCCGCCTTGACGTCCTTGACCGCCTGCCAGATGGCCATAGCCGAGGCGTTGGACTTCTCGGCACAGGCGATGTAGATGGCCGCCTGCGCCAGCGGCAACTGACACTCGGGCATGCCGACAAACTCGCTCACCTGCACGGCCGCGCTGGCCAGCAGCAGTGCCAACGGGTCGGCGTTGCCCACGTCTTCGGCCGCACAGATGGCGATGCGCCGGGCGATGAAGCGAGGGTCTTCGCCCGCTTCGAGCATGCAGGCCAACCAGTAAACCGCCGCGTCCGGATCGCTACCGCGCATCGATTTGATCAGCGCCGAGGCCGCATCGTAGTGCTCGTCACCCGTACCGTCGTAGTGAATCGCCTTGCGCTGGATGCTCTCGGCGGCCACCTCGAGATCGAACCGTATCGGATCGGACGACTTGCCGCCAGCCGTCAGCTCCTGAAGTTGCGAGCGAACGCCCACCTCCAGCGCCGTGAGGGCACGACGCGCATCGCCGTCGCTCATGGCGGCCAGGTGATCCAACGCCTCGGAGGTGATCTGCACGTCGTACGCGCCCAGCCCGCGCTCCCGATCGGCGAGGGCGCGACCCAGCAGCACCTTGGTCTGCTCGTCTGTCAGCGGCTCGAACTGGAAGATCTGGCTTCGCGAGAGCAACGGACTGTTGATGGCGAAGAACGGGTTCTGCGTGGTGGCACCCAGGAGGATGATCACGCCGTCCTCGACGTCGCCCAGCAGCACGTCCTGTTGGGCACGATTGAATCGGTGCAGCTCATCGACGAACAGCACCGTGCGCCGCCCGTTGCTGCCCAGCAGCGCTCTCGCCTGGCCCAGGACGTCGCGGACCTGGCGAACGCCCGCGCCGCTTGCATTGACCTGATGGAACTCAGCCCGGGTGTGGTGGGCGATGACGTGGCCAAGGGTGGTCTTCCCGGTTCCGGGGGGGCCGTAAAAAACCGCCGAGCTGAGCCGATCGGCCTGCAACATGCGCCGCAGCAGCTTGCCGGGCCCGAGGAAGTGCTCCTGGCCGACGAATTCGTCCAGTGTTTTCGGACGCATCCTGACGGCCAGAGGTGCGACCTTCTGCAACTGCTGTTGCTCAGCGGTGTTAAAGAGGCTCACGGCCTCCTCCGCGGGTGTGCCCCGGACGAACAACGTACGCGGGTCCAACCTATCATTATACACGCTTGCTGTCCGCCCGCCAGGGGCAAGGGTGACGCGACGGCCGGTGTGGCCGAGTTCGTGGGGGGCAAGCGGAGACTCAAAGCATGTCCAGGCCCTACCGATATACATGAGGGCCAAACCTGATTCGTCCGGAGGTAGAAACCGTGTGTGGCATCGTAGGGTATATCGGGCATAAGCAGGCCAGACCCGTCCTGTTGGAGGGGCTTAAGCGACTCGAATACCGAGGCTACGACAGCGCGGGCGTGGCGTTGCTGAGCGATGGCCAGCTGCGCACCACACGCTCGGTGGGCCGGATCCTCGCCCTGGAGGAGAAGCTGCGCGACGTCGACACCCCCGCAACGGCGGGCGTGGCTCACACGCGTTGGGCCACCCACGGTCATCCGACCGAACAGAACGCCCACCCCCACTGCGACGCCTCGGGCCGGATCGCCGTGGTTCACAACGGCATCATCGAGAACTATCACTCGCTCCGCCAATACCTCGCGCAGCACGGGATCGAGTTCTATGGCGAGACCGATACCGAGGTGCTGGCGAAACTTATCGGACATTTCTACCAAGGCGATATCGAGCAGGCCGTCCGCACCGCCCTCGCCGAGGTGCAGGGCACGTACGGGCTGGCGGTGTTGTGCGCCGACGAACCCGACCGGCTGGTGCTGGCCCGATTGGGAAGCCCCTTGATCGTGGGGGTGGGTGAAGGCGAGTACGTCGTCGCCAGCGATGCAGCCGCCATCGTGGCACACACGAAGCAGGTGATCTATCTGGCCGACCGCGAAATGGCGGTGGCCACCCGCGACAGCTTCCGCTCGACCACGCTCGATGCCGTGCCCGTCACCAAGCAGGTTCACGAGGTGGACTTCGACCTACAGGAGATCGAGCTGGCCGGGTACGAGCACTTCATGCTCAAGGAGATCTGCGAACAGCCCGAGTCGATGCGAAACTGCCTGCGCGGCCGACTGCTGCCGCGCGAGGGACGCATTCACCTCGGTGGGATCGGCGAGCACGTGCGCGAACTGGTCCAGGCCCGGCGGATCATCATGACCGGCTGCGGTACGGCCTGGCACGCCGGCCTGATCGGTGAGTACCTGTTGGAGGACCTAGCCCGCGTGCCCTGCGAAACCGAGTACGCCAGCGAGCTTCGCTACCGCAACCCGCTGATCGGGCCGGGCACGATCGTGATCGCCATCTCCCAAAGCGGCGAGACGGCCGACACGCTGGCCGCTCTGCGTGAGACCAAAGACAAGGGCGCGCTGGCCTTGGGTGTGGTCAACGTGGTGGGCTCGAGCATTGCCCGCCTGACCGACGCCGGTGTCTACCTGCACGTCGGGCCGGAGATCGGCGTGGCCAGCACCAAGGCGTTCATCGGTCAACTCACCGTCTTGACCATGCTGGCCATCCAAATGGGACGGCGGAGGCACCTCAGCCAGCAGCGTGCGGCCGAGCTGATTGAGGCGCTGGCGTGCGTGCCCGATCAGATCGACCAGATTCTCTTGCAGTCCGACCACATTCGCTCCGTCGCCGAGCAATGCCTGGACCAGGAGAACTGGCTGTACTTGGGGCGGGGGTACAACTACCCCATCGCCCTGGAAGGTGCGCTGAAGCTCAAGGAGATCAGCTACGTCCACGCCGAGGGCATGCCGGCCGCCGAGATGAAGCACGGTCCGATTGCCCTGATCAGCGAGGGCATGCCGACCGTTTTCGTCGCCACACGGTGCAGCCAGTACGAGAAGATCGTCGGCAACATCGAGGAGGTCCGCACGCGAGGCGGGCGCATCATCGCGGTCGCCACCGAGGGCGACGAGCGGATCGCCGAATTGGCCGATGACGTTTTCGTCGTGCCGGACGCCCCCGAGCCGCTTCAGCCGCTGCTGACGGTCGTACCGCTGCAGCTTCTGGCCTATCACGCCGCGGTGCTTCGCGGCTGCAACGTCGACAAGCCACGTAACCTGGCCAAGAGCGTCACTGTCGAGTAGATGGCCCGACCCACACTCGGTCGCCGTCACGTACAGGCCCGCCACAGGCCCACACGCTTGCCGTCGTGCACCCACGCGAAGAGACCCTCACCCGTCGTCTCCTGCCACGAGAGGTTTCCGCCGCCGGCTCCGGCGAACAGCCAGACGTCTCGGCGACCGGCGAAATTCTTGGGCCAGGCAGCGGCGTGGAAGTCGATACACGCGGCCAGGCAATCGTCTGACCGATCGATGTGCACCTTAGGCTCGGTTTCTTCGGGCTTGAGCGGGATCAGGATGGCCGCCAGCAGATCGGACCGGCGGATCGAGGCCGACGATGCGGTGAGGTGCCATTGGGGCGAACGGTCC
>CBFCZG010000268.1:0-6643 GCA_965602375.1 uncultured Phycisphaerae bacterium
TGATCAGTTGACTGTCCACCCACAGCCGCACGCCGTCGTCGGTGTTGGTGTAGAACGTGTAGGTCTCCGAATACAGTGGTTTCACCTCGCCGGTCCATCGCACGGAGAAGGTGTCGGCCCCGATCGACGGATCGGGCGAGCCGTTGCCCCACGCGAACGCCACCGTCGCGTCCACGCGACTGAGCGTAAAGGCTGTGAAGTCGATGTTGTCGAAGTAGTCGCCGGTCAGGCCCGTGCCGTCACCGGGCTGTACGTCGTTGTCCTGAATCGTGTAGGTGTGGACGGTATTGGCGCCCAGCGTGGCGTTGGTCGGGTTGCTTAGCGTCACCTGGATCGTCTCGTCCGACTCGGCAGCGCCGTCGTCCACCACCGTGATGACGATGTTCTGACTGGTCATACCGGGATCGAACGTCAACGGTGAGGCTGCGATCGTGTAGTCATCCGGATTGACAGCCGTGCCGCCCGTCACCGCAAAGTCCACCGTCACCGTCTGGCTCGACGACTGACTCAATGAGACACTCAGATTGACCGGGGTGACCGATTCGGCGCCACTCGAACTGGTCAAATCGAACTGCACCGAAGGCACCGTGACCGCGGTCGTCGCTCCGCTGGCCACGTTCGACAGGGCTGAGACGTTGGGTACCTCGTCCGATGTCTTCATGGCGAAGTAGTAGGTGGTGCTGGCACTGAGTCCCGGAACGGTCATGCCCTGGGGCGTGCCGGCCGGCTGCGGTGCCGGTTCGCCGGCCACCGGCGTGGCCGAGGCGAAGTTGCCCTCGTCAATCGTGCTGGTGGAATAACGGATGTCGTAACTGCTGGCCGTACCGGTCGTTCCGTCATCTCCGGGAGCTGTCCAACTCAGGTCGATGCTGCTCGAGGTCGGGTTGCCGGCGGCCAGATCGGTCACCGCCGCCGGCGCGGTCGTGTCGGGCACCGACGTCCGCGGCAGGAAGGCAACGGTCGGATCCTCGTTGAGCGCACTCTTGCTGTACAGGGCGTTATCCAGCCAGTCCCAGGTGGCCTGACCGTTGGGCATATGCACAACATAGGTCATGGCGCACCGGGCTATGTAGTTGTAGCTGGACGGATAATCAGGGTTCGGGAAGTCCGACGGCCCGACGTTATCCACGAAGGCGTTATTCACGTCCAGCCACGTTTCGTACCTGGCGCTAGTACCGCCACCGGCGTCGTACTTCACGGGGATGTGATATGGGGCTCCGCGATACCAATTGTAATCCGGGTGGCTGAAGCGGTTGATGATCGAATCGGCCCACCAGTCGACCAGGCCCGATGAGGCAAAACCAATGTCCTTCAGGTGTCCCAGGATTATCAGCACGAAGTCGTCCTGCCATGGTGAGGTGTAATGCGTGCACGTCGGGTCCAGGCTCGCATCGGGCCGCACGGTGACACTTTGATCCTGCCAGTAGCGAATGGACGGATAGTCTCCGTTGACTACGTAGTAGTCGTACCACCAGGTGAGGTTATTGTTGGTCTTGTTAGTGAAGTACGCCTTATCGAAGGCATGATCGTCGGGCGCAAGATTGGCCGGGTCGGCAACGTTGCGGATGGCCCAGGCATCGCCGCGTGTCTGATCGCGGAAGATGCCCAAGTCGTCATAACGATAACTGTGGTTGCTGTCGCTCAGATCCCAGCCGGCCCAGAAGTACATTTCCTCGAGGTAGTAGAAGTCGCCGGTGACCAGATACGGTATGCAGGCAAGTGACGGCTGGTGAGCGTTATCCACGCTCCACTCGCTGCTGGTCGTACCGATGGGAGCGGGCAGCTTGTCCTCGGGGTCCTGATACGTATAGTCCCACCATCCGGACCAGACGGTCGGGCGGTCGTCGATATTGATCGCGTGCAAGTGGGACGGGCGCGACGAGTCCCACTCGCGGAGGTGGATCGGCACGCTACCGGACAGATCGCCGCAGTTGAGCGTGATCTCCCGCATGCGGTTGTCCATGCTGAGCAGATAGCGGGCCGCCCAGGTCGGGTACGGGCCGAGATCCTGCCTCCCGCCGGTCATGGGCATATACGTAGTGATGATGCCGTTATCCATGATGTCGTGCCCGGAGCTTTGCCAGCCCGAATACGCGCCGCTGATTGTGCTTTCCGGCACGACCAGAGACGTGTCGTAGTTGGGCACGATCTTCGTTGAGATCATGTAGTCCACGTTGTACCGAATCTCGACTTCCGGCGGCTCGTTGCCCTGCCAGAAGACCCTGTGCCACCGGGCGTTGAAGGTGTGCGTGAAACCGGTCTTGGCGAAGACCGAGACCGGACTGCTGTTGCCCAGCTCCAGGTCGAAGTCGTACGTAAGGTTGCCGCGATACTCGGTCCAGCAGTTCTCGACCATGGCACACACGCGGAAGCCGCTCCAGCCCGGATAGGTCCGCACGTAGTACTGCACGTTGAGCTGGTTCTCGATATTCACCGTGAAATCGCGAATCAAGAACTCGGTGCAAATCTGGCCCTGGATCCAATACTCCGGACTGGCGATGCCCCCGAGGAGCTGGCGCGCGGAAGCGGTGTAGGGGCTTCCGCCGACGTTGAGCGACATCGACGCTTCGAAGTCGGTCGCCAGCAGTTCGCTCTTATCCACGTAGTCGGCGTTGTAGTTCGTGCCGCCGTTGAGGATTTCGACCGTCACGGTCTGGTCGGCCGTCACCTGTGGAATCACGAACGAGACCAGCGCGTGCTTGACGCTGGTGTCGCCCCACCTGATCTTGACGTCGGTCTGCGTCTGGAGTTCCTGCGCGCCGACGCGGGCGGTGACGTTCGAGGCGACGTCGCCCTGCTTGAACACCAGCGAAAGCGTGAGCGGGTAGTTCGCCGTCGTCACGCTGGCCTTCTCGACGACGGAGACGGTTGTAACCAACTCGCCGTCCGCGAAGGCATATAAGGGTCCGCCGCACAAAACGAAAACAGCCACCAACGCCGTCAATGTCTGGTGTCTCATCGGACACTCCTCCCTTGGCCCCTCAAAAAGCAACCAAACCGCCATTACGTGTTCCGAAGGCCAATCAAGTCCTGCCGGTCGCGCCAAGAAACTTGGCCACCGGCCATCACGCGTTGCGTCAGCAAAAGACGCATCAGATTGGGTTTAACAACTGATCTTGTACGACTTGCTACGGATCGTAGCTTGCCTGAGACCCCTCCGGCTCGAGCAAGCGGCCCCTTTTTTGATCGATCCGACGGCGAGTACTGGTTACCCGATGTGGACCGGCTGCGTCAATGCCTTTCCTGCGTTTTTGACTCAAGAGTGACGAGTCGTCAGATTGGCTGGGCGTCTCGGGGGCAAAAGAGCCGGCCAGTCTGTCCGTCACTTGCCCCTGCGATTGCAGCCAGCCAAGCGGGGCACGCCAACAACAACCATCCGACTCCGTAAGACGCTTCCCTGTGCAGACTTACGGTTCGCTCAGACCGCCGGCGAGTCCTCCCGCCTGACCCAAGATGGGCGCCTGAGCGAAGTTGGCACCGCAGGCGCGCCCGGTAGGGCAGGGCCGACGTCGCGCACGGCGTCGAACGGGATCAGGCCGCACCGACCGTCGGGCTGCCGATCGGGCAAACGTGAGCTAAGCCTCGCCAACGGGTTGCAGATTCATTTCGCGGCAGTAATATGGTGGGCCTCAGGTCGCAGCACGGACGGGGGCAAGTCAGGTCCGGGTGGCAAGCGTACGGGGCCGACAGGAGACGGGCGGCGTTGAGCCGACGCACATCGGTGAGGGGTGCAAGTAGTTGTAGAGCGTTCGTGACTTTGCGGGGGGGGTTGCGCGCTTGCAGAGCCTCTGCAAGCCAACAAGTCTATATGCGCGGTAAAGAATGGCATGTCGATCCCAACCCAGGTGACCGGCATCCGGTGGCATACGTTCAAAGGACGCGAAAGGATGGTGTGCGATGTCTAGGGCTAAAGCTGTGGCGTGTGCGACAATGGCTGGCCTGCTGCTGATGGCGGGAGCGGCGCACGGGTGGGATGTGGTGCCGAACGGCCGTCTCAACGAGGTCATGGTTGACGACTTCGAGAACGGCATCCTGCACGAGATGGACACCAACCCCAAGGCCGACGGTTTCGGCTGGAAGACGACCAGTAGCGCCGGCAATTACACATGGGAGTTGGACAACTCGTTCGGCGCCGACGGTACGAGCAAGAGTATGAAGATCAACATGACGTCGGGGTTGCCCTACTTCTATTACCTGCACAGCGGGCGCGACAAGTACATCCTCGATGGATACGGCAAACCCACCAACCGGATGGAGTTTTACCTTTGGCTGCCCGATCAATGGATGCGCGAGTGGTATCTGATGGAGCACAGCGACACCCTGTGGTATCTGTGGCACGTGGGGACATACGAGCGCGACGCGAACATCAGGCTGGGCAGCAGTAGCTCGACCGAGACGTGGGGGTGGCACTTCTATTACCAACTGGTGTACAATATGTACGAGGCGGCGTGGGTGAAGGTAAAGCTGGGCAAGGCTCCTCAGCACAAGCGTAACTGCAATTTTTATCCAGGTTTTAATCCCACCAGACCCAAGGGCGATATGTTCGACAACTGGACCCGGGTCTATTTCACCGGCGTGCCGTATTTTACGGATGCAGGCGTTGGTTATCCTCATAACATCTGGTTCGATCAATGGTCGTTCTATTATGAGAACGACTACATCACGGTAAACCCGGAGTACGCCGGCGGCGAGGGCACTCCCGGCGCGAAGATCGAATATCCGATCGTGGTAACCAACACCCATCCCAGCGAAACACGGGAGTTCGGACTCTACCACGATAGCACACTCTTCAACGCAGCGAACTATTGGACGTACGACGTCCATCTCTATCTGGACGAAGACCAGGACGGCGTGCACGATGCCGGCGAGACCACCGAGCCGGCGAGCACGGGTACGCTGAACTCGCTTGACAAGTGGTACGGCGTCGTGGTCGTCAATATCCCCGCCTCCGGCGCCGGGTCGGAGATTGGTGCCTACGTTGAGACGGGGCTTCAGATCTATCAGGTCGACCCGGCTTACCCGCTCGACCCACACATCAGTCCCTCCCGCCACAAGGTAGGCGGCGTGCCAACCGATTTCACGGAACAGGAGGTCGGGCCTCGACGCGGCAAGCCCACAGTGGGCGTGCAATTTGTCACGGCCACGGTCTCTGCCACAACGTCGGACACGACCGCGCCGGCGGCCATCGACGACCTGACGATGCTGGCTGTGGGCGATCATGACGTGAAGCTGCGCTGGACCGCCACGGGTGACGACGGCCAGGGCGGCGTGGCGTATGCCTACCAGGCCCGCTACAGCACCTCAACGATAACCGAGGGCAACTGGCTCGACGCACTCGAGCTGATCGGCGAGCCGGACGGGTATCCACACGGTAAGGTGCAGACGTGGTGGATCCCGCCTGACCTGAATGCCGACACGACATACTATTTGGCGATCAAGGTCCGCGACGAGAAGTCCAACATGTCAGGCATCTCGAATGTCGTGCAGTTCACGACCACCAACGCGCAGGGCGGCAACCAGGCGCCGACGGCCGTCGCAGGCGCGAATCCGTCATCGGGCTCGTCGCCCCTGAACGTGCAATTCTCTTCAGCCGGCAGCGGCGACAGCGACGGGCAGATCCTGCTGTACGTGTGGGACTTCGGCGACGGCGCGGTCAGCAACGAGGCCAACCCATCGCACACCTATGACCTGGTCGGTACCCACACAGCTACGTTGACCGTATACGACAACGGTGGCGGGTCGGACACCGACCAGGTCACGATCGCGGTAAGTCGCGGCGCGTCGGGCAAGATCATGCTCCGGCAGGGCTGGGAAGGCTACGGCTCGGGCTACGCGAACCGGATTCGAGAGGGCGGCCCGGACAGCGTCATTCTGGGCGCCTACTACGGCAATCCGAACGTGTTGATCGGTGACTACGCAGGCCGGACACGCGGGTTGTTTCAGTTCGCGGGCGTGGACGCGGCGCTGGCGCTGCCGCAGGACAGCACGGTGACCGACGCGCAGTTGATCCTCTACCAGGAGACCAATACGGTCGCCGGACCGGTGGACATCGAGGTGTACGATCCGGGCCAGCCCTACACGCCGCAGGAGGCCTCGTGGAACAGCGCCTCGTCGGGTGTGCCCTGGGCAACGCCGGGGGCCATTCCGTCCGCCGCGTCGCCGTTCGAAATCATATCCACCGACCGCCATGCGCTGACCTATCGTTCCTTCGACGTGACCAGTTGGGTTGCGGCGGCTCAGGATGTTGCGGTAACCGTTCGCATTCCACAGGAGGACAGCGGCGGCTACATCCACATCGGCACACACGACGACCCCGTCGAGCAGCATCGGCCGACGCTTCTGGTCACCTACAGCGGCGGGGGGAATGCGGCGCCTACCGTCGACGCCGGCAGCAACCAGACCATCACACTGCCGACCGACATGGTAAACCTGGACGGCACGGTGAGTGACGATGGTCTGCCCGATCCGCCGGCGAGTGTCACGACCACATGGACGAAGTTCAGCGGCCCGGGCACGGTTACCTTCGGCGATGCCAACGCCGTCGACACCAGCGCCACCTTCAGTACCGACGGCGTGTATGTGCTGCAACTCGAAGCCGACGACTCGGAGTTGCAGACGACCGACACGGTGCAGATAACGGTCA
>CBFCZG010000269.1:0-6618 GCA_965602375.1 uncultured Phycisphaerae bacterium
CGCCGGTGTTGATGGTGAAGTTGGCCGGGCTGCTTGTGATGTACTGCGTCCGGCTCTTGGCGATGGTCCAGTCGACCCCGTCAAACTCCTTCCAGTTATACGTGACCTTAAACGAGGCGCCGCTGGCCTGGAGCTCGGCCGGGTTGTCGAACGTAACGGTAAGATTGTTGGCACCCTTATCGAGGGCCGCCATGGAGTGCTTGTTGTGCTGGAAGATCAGCGTAATCGCCAGATCGCTCACACCCGCGTCGGTGTTCGAACCGTTGGCGTCGAGTTCGATCTTGATCCAGCAATCACGGAAGTGCTCGTAAAGCTGGCTGCGAAGACTCAGACCTTGAAGATCCGTGCTCCCGATAGCACCGTTCTCCCACACCTGCGTGTAGATCAGCCCGTCGGTCGAAACATAGATTCGGTTCGCGTCGCCGGTGTCGTTACGATAGAAGGTGCCGTCAATGGTGCCGTCCGTCAGATAGAACGGGCAGTCCAGCTTGAAGATGACGAAGCCCGAGCCTGTCGACGCAAGGTGCAGATCGGGCGTGAGGCCATCGTCATAGAACGTCGCAATATTGCTGCTCTGCAACACGCTGGCCTGGTAGGCCGGACTGCGGAAGTCGGGAGCCAGTACGACCGTGCCGTTGGCCCAGCGACGATACGTGGTCTTGGTCGGGTTGATGTAGGGATCGACCAGTCCATAGGGCTCCCAGTAGGGGAAGTTGACGTAGTCCTTCCAGTCGTGCTGGGCCTCGTGGTGATACGGCGGATCGCCGCCCAGTGGGGGGAAGAACTGATCCTGCCAGGCTTCCCAGGTGCGGTCGACCGACTCGCCCACCCGCAGGCCCATGTCCATCGAGTGATCGGTTGCCGCCACGCCCGAGCCGCTGTTCCACCAACTGTGCATGGCGTCGGCGTACCACTCGGGCGTATCACCGCACAGCAGAAAGCCCGGACAGGCGCGGCCCTCGGCCTCGGCGTTGAGCATCAGCGTCTCGTCGGCGTCGTATTCGGCGCAACTCGTGATCGCCGGCGGAACGGCGCGGTTGTAGGTGTACATCGTGGTCATGGTGCAGAACGCGTGCCAGGCGCCGTCGTAGTAGGCCTCGTAGATCCAGTGGCCAGGCAGGCCGATCTGACGGTGACCTATCCCGGGAACATTGCTCAGAATGGTGCAGTTGTGGGCCGCGTGACGCCCGCACAGCACCGTGCCGAACAGATTCACGACGTTAACCGTGTCATACATATCCGGCGGCTGATTGGTCCAGTGGTACACGCGCCGTTTGTAATTGTTGTAGCAGTTGACCGCCCGCTCCTCGTCGCTGCCAGGCGGCGTCACGCCGTCCGGCTGGTAGGAGTTGACGAACGTATTGGCGATCGTGGTAATGGTTCGACAGTCGGCAATGCGATCGCTGACGATCCAGGGATTCTGCACCGTGATCGGCTGGACCTCTGCCAGCGTCGTGCCTTCCGCGACGTTCGAAAGACCCGAAACGTTCGGCGGATCGGCCAGGTCGGCCGACTTGATCGCGAAGTAGTACGTGGTTTCAGAGTTCAAACCCGTGACGATGAACTCCTCGAGCGTGCTGGCCGGGGCCACCGGCGGCTCGCCGGTGCACTGCGTGGCGCTGTCCCAGTTGCCCGCATCGATGGGCGAGGTGGAATAACGAATGTCGTAGGTGCCCATGCCCGCGCTGCCCGTGTCGGCCGGCGCGCTCCAGTTCAGCGTCACCAGATGGATGTGCGGGATCGCGCTCAGGTCGGTGATGGGGTCCGGCGGCGTCGTGTCGGCCTCGGGGGTCGTGCCCGAGGGAACATTCGAAAGCGCCGACCAATTGGGCACCTCGTCGCCGATCTTCACGGCAAACCAGTACTGCGTGCTCGGGCTCAGCCCCGTCAGGACGAACGTTTCCTGATTGCCGGGCGCCTGCGGCGTGGGCTCGCCGGTAGCCTGGGAGGCGCTGCCCCAGTTGCCGGCATCGATCGGTGATATATGATAGCGAACATCATAAACGCTGGCCGTCCCCGTCGAGCCGTCGTCCCCCGTCGAGGTCCACGTCAACGTCACCCGGTTACTCTTGAGATCGCTTATAGCCAGATCGTTGGCCGCGTCCGGAGCCACGCCGTCGATCACGGTAGTTGTGTCGCTTGCCACGTTGGACAAATCGCTTGCCAGACCCCCGCCATCGATCGACTTGACGGCAAAGTAGTAGGTCGTGCTGGCACTCAGCCCGGTTACCTGGAAGGTTTCGGTCGTCCCCGGATCGCCCGGCGCCGGCTCGCCGGTAGCCTGGGCGGCACTATCCCAGTTGACCTCGGTGATGGTTGAGGTCGAGTAGCGGACATCATACTGGGCGGCTCTGCCGCCCGGACCATGATCGTCGGTGGGCGCGGTCCAGGTCAGCTCAATCATGAACCAGTCCTTGACGCCCGTCGTGGCCAGGTCGGTGATGGCCGCCGGTGGCTCGTGGGTTACCTGCCAGACGTGCACATACTGGTCGCCGCCTCCCGTATATTCGTGGCCGTACAGCAAGTTATTGGCTCGGTCATAGGCGATTCCCCCGAGCATATCGCCGGCGAACATCTTGTCCTGAACCACGAAGACCTGGTAGGGTTGCGGCTCCCAGACCTCTTTGTCGCCGAAGATCACGTCAACGAAGTCGTCCGGGTCGTAGACCAGTAGCGTCGCGCCCCCGTGGTACACCGACTTGCCGCCGATGAACATGGCTCCACCGCCGCCGACCTCCACCCAGGCCGCACCGTCCCACCTATCCTCGCTGTTGAAATCATTCACCGGATGCGAGCCGTCGTACTCGAGCAGCCTGGTCGCATCCAGCGGGTCGCCTGAGAGAGGGTCGTAGGCATAGAGGTCCGGACCGTAGCCATATATACCCCAGTCATATCCGGTCACCAGGCGCTGCCCGGCAACGTATGTACCGGCCCAGGCCACGGGAACCTCCGCCTCGTAGTGGCCTACTCTTCGGGCATCGATGCCTGCAAGAGCGAACGGCCCCTGGTATCCAGTGATGTCCAGCTCGCAGTAGCCCTGGGTTTTGCCGCCGCTGCTGCCATGGACCCCGATGTACAACTTGCCGACGCTCTGCCCCCCCATCGCCGGCAAGTATTCCAACCCCCTGACGCCCTGGCCGGGGTTCACCGGTGACTGGAGGGTCGTCGCCATGTTCAGGTCGGCCGGGTTGGTCGAGATGACGGGCACGGCAAGGGTGATCTCACCGATCGTACCGTTGCCGCCCATGTAGAGCGAGCCGCTGCCGCCGTCGCCGTCCGGGTAGTAGCTCAACGCAGCTCCATAGCCAAACGCGTTGGAGGCTTTGAACGCGCCCTGGTAGCTCAACCCAACTGCGTGGGCCATCCCACACAAGGCACCAACCACCACAACGAGCACGATGACTGTCGAGAAGACTGGAGTTCTCATCGTATCCTCGCTCCTTTCACACTGACGTGTGTTTTCCGGGGTCAAATCACCCTGTCAACGGAAGTCGTGATTTCGCTGACAGCAACGACAACGGCCCGCACCGAACTCGCCGCGTGTGTGCGGGACAGACCCGTCCTGTTTACGCAGTTGACAGCGTGGCCCATGCGCCAATTCGGCCCGGGCCTCGGTCTCGGGTTGGGCAGCACGCACACAGTGCGGCCCGCGCCTGGTCCTTGCAGCTGGCCTAGCCAACCTCGCGCCGTGGCTGGATGAACGCCTCGCCGCAGTTGCCTGATTCGCCACACGCGCCTGTCGCGGATGCAAACGCGCACAATCCCACCGTCGACGGCCGACGCCGCCTTTCGGATGATTGGCCCCTTTACTTTGAAAGCGCCTCTCCAAGCACTAGCTGACCTGGAGCGCCACGCAAGATCTTCAGACATCGCCCCCCACAGGCTGAATCACGAAGTATGCAGATCGATTCGGCTGGAAACGGCTCTGCCCCCGCCAAGTCGAACCTTGTGCGTTGTGGCAACGACACGGCAAGGCTCCGTGCACAGCCCGTACGCCTGCCTCTTTGCCCACCCACGAAACTACCAAGGTACTAATTGCGATGTGCAAAAAGAAAGCTATCTCGTCGCAACGCTCTGTCAAGCAGAATCTCGAAAAAACTTGACCACGCCACCCGGTGCGGGTCGCGCCGCTGCCGGTGATCTGCGCAAACGTCGCGCGTGGGCCGTTCCGGCTCGCCTGGCTGAGGAGACGACGGCTCAATCCCTGTGCGAGACCTTCACCCTAACTGCGGAACAGGGCACAAATTGCGGCTTCATGGATGCCCGCTCGCCGCCGGTGCGCCGAAGTCAGCCGGCCAATCTGCACGTTGCGGCGCGCCGGGATCTGCGAAACTCGATTCGTCGACTTCTGCATGAGGCCTAGCCGCGCCGACGGGGCGCCACCTCGGCCTTGAGTCGGCGTGTCATCAGCTCGGTGATGCCCTGGCGAGGCGAGAGCCCCTCAAACAGCACGGCGTGGACGGCCAGCGTGATGGGCATGTCCACGCGATGTTGCTCGGCCAGACGCACCACGCTTCTGGTCGTGTTGACCCCTTCGATTACATGATGGGTGCCGGCAATCACCTTCTCGAGGCTTCGCCCCTGGCCGATAAGCTGCCCGGCAGAACGGTTGCGCCCGACCGGCGAAATGCACGTGGTCACCAGATCGCCCAGGCCGGCAAGGCCGGCGAAAGTCTCACTGCGGGCGCCCATCGCCGTGCCCAGGCGCGTGATCTCGACGAGCCCGCGCGTCAACAAGGCGGCTTTCGCGTTGTCGCCTGCGCCCAGCCCGTCGATGATGCCGGCCGCCAGCGCGATGACGTTCTTGGTCGCGCCGGCCAGCTCCACGCCCAGCATGTCCGGATTGGTGTAGACCCGCAGCCAGTCGGTGCTGAACGTCTTCTGGATCAGCTCGCACAGGTCGGTTTGCTCTGCGGCCACCACAACGGTAGCCGGTAGCCGCCGCGCCAGCTCTGGCGCGATACTCGGCCCGCTCAAAGCCACCACCGGCACGTCGCCGAGCACGTCGCGGATGATCTGCGTCGGGCGCATCAGCGTCTGCTGCTCGATGCCTTTGGTTACGCTGCAAATCGGGACGTCGAGAGGGGCCAGCGACCGAAGCTGCTGCCAGATCTTCCGCAGGTAGGGCGTGGGCGTGGCTGATACGATCACGTCGGGGCGATCCAACGCAGCCCGAGCGTCGGCGGTCAGGCAGATAGACTCGGGCACGGGCACGTCGGGCAGGTATCGGCTGTTGACGCGCGACGCCTGAAACTCCGCCAGATAGTCAGGGAACGGCGACCATAGCGTGACGCGGTGCCCTTGATGATCCAGCAGCAGCGCACACGCCGTGGCCATCGCACCGTCGCTGATGATGGTGATCTTGCAGGCCATGGCACCAAGCCGGATAGAAACTAGCCTTCCTGTTCAACTTCTCGCGCCTGAAGCCGGCGCATCTTCCGCTCAAACTCGGCGCGGGCACGACTGGACCGGCTCAACTCCTCGATGCGCCGCTCGACGGCTTGGACGAACGGTTGAGCCCGCGCGCGGTTGCCGGCGCTCGTGCGGCCCACGACGAACGTGTTGATGTCATTCGGCGTCATGGGCAGTCCCTGGCCCATGCCCCGCGTCAGATCGGTGTCGCGCCCGGCGCCCTTCAACTCGGCCACGAACCCAAGCAGCCTGACGAGACTCTCGTCGACGAACTCGTCGCGGCGCGATTCGGGCGTTTGACGAAAACGCTCGACGTCCTCGAAGAATTCGTCCTGCACAACGACGAAGACCGCCTCGCGCAGTTGCAGCTTCTCCTGTGTCGACAGCGTGTCGAGGTGGGCGACCAGCTCCCGGCGGCATGACGGGTCGCGGTACCTCTCCATCACTTCGCCGAAGAAGCGCCGCCGCTCGGTCGCCGGCAGCCGGACAAACCCGCGGGCGTGGGCCATGAACGCGGCAACCTCGGGCGCCTCGGCGACGGTCAAATCGGGCATCGGCGGCGAGATCAGCACGTCGTACAGCACGTACGCCCCGCCCCCGATCACGACCGCCGCGACCACGCAACTCAGTACGATGATCGTCTGCCGTCGATACTCGGTATGGAGTCGAAACACCATTGCCGTTACGTTCCCGGCCATCGCTGCGGCTGCCTCCCGTCGCCCCGCATGCCTGAACAGACAGCGAGAATACGGGACTCGCCCTCGCGGTCAAGGTGCCGCCGACGGGCCCGTCTTGATTGACAGCCCGACGGACCGGCCCAAGAATACATGTTTCGAGGGTCAGAAGCATCGCCAACCTGTTGGAGTGTGGATGAGTTTTGAGCCTGTCGACGTAACCCAGCCGCTGCCGCGCAAGCTCGATATCCCGATCATCGATATGCACTGTCACGCCCGGGGCCAGCGGAACTCGGCCCTGATGATCAAGGCTGCCCGGCGATTCGGTGTTGTCAAACTCGTGGCCATCTGTCGGCTGCACGAGGTGGCCAAGCTGAAGAAGTGGTTCGGCGTGCAGCTGGGCTTCATGGCCGAAGGATTGGGAGGCGGAGGACTCGCATTCGTATCGGGCGGCGTCATCCCGGTGTGGGTCTTTAAGGTCATCGGCGGCATCCTCATGACCTTGACGGCGATGTTCGGATTTAAAGCGATT
>CBFCZG010000270.1:0-6563 GCA_965602375.1 uncultured Phycisphaerae bacterium
GTTCGCGGGCTTTCCGCTCGCTGATGTCGCGAACGACGCCGATCCGTTCGTGCGCTCGCTGGCGGTCAGCACGTTGAGCGGTGTGGGCGGGCCCGTTGCTGAGCGGATTCTGCGGCACGCCCTACAGGATGACGACCCGCGCGTGCAGGCCAATGCAGTTGAGGCCCTCGATCAGCTCGACGCCGCCAACGAGGCGCCCGAGTTGCGGGACAAGCTTGATCACGGCGACAACCGTGTGCGGGCCAACGCCGTTCGGGCTCTGCTGAAGCTAAGGCTGCCCGAGGCGGCCCGCGCTCTGCTGGATATGCTGAACCACCCGAACCGCATGCACCGCATCAGCGCGCTTTGGCTTGTTCGGAACCTGCACCTGATGACCCTTGCACTGCGGGTGGGACACCTTGCCAGAGAAGATCCGGATCCGAACGTTCGGCGCGCCGCCGCCGAGGCTGCCAAGACGCTGGACCCGGCCAACCGGCGACGGGACGCCGTGGCAGCCGGCGCATCGGGGGGATCATCATGACCGACCGGATCGGCATACTGGCGATCGGGCAGTCGGACCGCCTCGATGCTCTCCGTGAGTATTTTGTGAAGGGTGATCCCTCGTCTGTGTGGCCCGGCCTACCGTGGCTGGCGGCCGTCGCCGTTGCGCTGCTGGCTCTTCTCTGGATCGCCCATATGTGCTCCGACCGCTCGATGCGTGCCGCTCGCCCCCACCCTCACCGGCTGTTCCGCAAACTCACGAAGCAGTCAGGCCTGCCGCTTTCGGACCGCCTTCTTCTGCGTCAGATCGCGCGGCATGCACAGCTCGACAACCCCACGCTCATGCTGCTAAGCCCGCAGTTGATGGCGCGCTACACGCACCGATGGGCGCGTCTGATCAGGGCGGAGCGGCTGAAGAGGACGGGGCTGAGCAAGACGGACGCGATCTGCCGGCGCCTGTTCGGCCGCCCGCTGCCAACGCCCGACGCACCGAAGCCGATTCCACAGGAACCCGCCCCTTGACGCGGGCCGCCGCCGTGCAAGGCGGGCGCCGCTCTGCTACAATAATAGTGTGTGGGCGTACCTAGGCTCCGTTGGGCTGATCCTAACGTTGGATGCGAACGTGCTGGTTATACGCGCGGGCAACTGGCTGCCGGTGATCGGGCGGACGTTCGTACGGACGGTCGGCTCACTTCTGGTTGCCGTGGTGCGAGCGTACCAAGTCGCCATTTCGCCGTTGCTGGTTGGCTCGTGCAAATTCATCCCATCTTGCAGTCAGTATTACATCATAGCCGTGCAGGAGCACGGACCGTGGTACGGAAGCTGGCTGGGAATACGGCGCGTGCTGCGCTGCCACCCGTTCAGCACCGGCGGGTACGACCCGGTGCCTCGCCGAGCGATGGGCTCGAAGGCGTCACCCGGGCAAGGGGGTGAAGGATGAGTCTGGATATACAGAGGCTGCTGGCCGATTGGGCCAGCGAACCCGACGGTGTCACGGCACGCCTGATCGTCGGCGATGGCGGGACGCGCCAGCTCCAGCTTCGCCTCGACGTGGGGATCCTCCAGATGCAGCTTGACGGCCGGCCCGACGGGCAGAGGCCGCGCAACTGCAACTCCTGGCTCGACCATCTCGAGCAGAAAACGGGCGGCGACCCACCGGAGGTGCCCGAGAGCGACGACTGGGCCGAACTCGATCGGGAAATGATGCAGTTCTATCACCGACGGGTGGCGTTGCTGGTCACGGCCCAGCAGGCACAGCGACGCAGGCGGCGCCAGCGAGCCGTATCGCTCTTCCGCCGAGCGGTGCGCGACGCCGACCACAACCTGCGAGCCATGGATTTCATCGCCTACCACAGTCCGCATTCCGACTATGTGGAAGGGCACGAGCGATCAAGGGCGTTCGTGCTGGCCCATCGAGCGGAGGCCCTCGCCCATCTCTGTCGCCTGGAAGGCGATGCCGAGCAGGCCATCGAACAGCTCAAGGCCGGCGCCAGTCAGATCGAGCAGCTCCACACGAAGCATGGGCTCGAGGAGTTGGTCGAGCACGATCCGACATTGCTGCATCTTCGGGCGTTGGAGCGGAATCTTCGGCGCCGTCACGGGATCGAGAAAACCCTTCACGAGCAGCTCGCCGAGGCCGTGGCTGAGGAAAACTACGAGCGCGCCGCGATGCTGAGGGACCGGATCCACCAGCGTCGCCTCTCCGAACGATAGCCGGTCGCGACGCGTCAGCGATCCGCCGGATACGTGGCGGGTCGTGACGTGGCGGGGGCCCGAACAAAGTTGAGTATCGCCCGCACGGCGGCGGGCGACCAGCTTACGACCACATAGCGATCGGTGACGGCGACGGCCGGGCCGACGATACCTACCTGAACGTACCAGATTCCATCCGGATCGCGAATCACGCGCGGCAGAATGAGCGGATTCTCAACACCTTCAGCCTGCCGCACGAAGTGAGCATCCCATTCCGCCAGCAATGCATTCACCGCGGCGCGGACACGCTGGGGGTCGTCGGTCTCGATCAGGAAACTGCGAAGCAGCGGCACGTTGAGCGGGTGCGGAGGATAGTCGTGGATGATGACGTGGGGCCCCAGATGCGCCAACAGATCGGCAGACACGTCAAGCCCCAGCTTCTGTTGCAGCTCTTGATATCCCTGGCGCAAAGCTCGGGCGTTCTTGGGCGACCGGCCGGCCAGGTACGCCCGCGCGATGGTGGTGGCAAACCGGGCCACGTCGAGGTGCATGATCGCGTGGGTGGCGCCGGGGGGGATAACGGCCTTGTGCTGGGGTGGGAAGGTGTCCGGGTCGGACAGCTTGACGAGACGATCGCCCTCGGGCTCCAGGTACATGCCGAACCAGGCCCTGGCTGTGCCCATCGGACGGGCGGCCCAGAGCGTGCGCCGCACCTCGGCAAATCCAAGCTCTTTGATGACGACTTCGGGACGGCCCTTCATCACCTCGCCCAGACGCGAGCGAAACTGCTCGAAGTTGACGAACCATTCAATGTTGGCGTCGGGCCCGCCGGTCTGCCGGTGAGCCGAGACGAACCACGCGTCCTGCGCCAGCGATGAGGTCTTGCCGCGATAGGCGGCAATGATCTTCGCGTGCGCTTCGCGCCCCAGCGTGACCACGTAGAACTCGTCGAGCGGCCCGAAGGCGATCTGGCCCCACTTGGCCGCACGCGAATCGATCAGCCGCTGGAACTTGTCGGCTCCGATGTTCACGTCTTCGAGGGTGGCAACCGAGTTGTTGGTATAGCGCGAAAGCATGCGCCGGATCTGAGCGGTGATCAGATCGTTCTGGCCCCTGCTATGAATGATCAGGGCGAGCTTCAACTGATCCAGGCGGTAGGTCTCGGGCTTGGGTTGATAGGCGGTGATGTCCAACAGAGCCACCGCGAAGTCGTTCGTGCCGACCACGGGGAAACAACTGACGATGTCGGCCATGAGCTGCCCCTGGCCGGACAGCACTCCCAGGGCGCTGGCAGCCGTCAGTACCGAGGTGACTCTGCCCGTCGATTCGACACGCTGGCGGGCGGCGGCGCTGGGTCGATTGAAGTAAACCAGCATGGCGTCGGTAGGTATGGCCGACTGGAGGCTCGCAGCCGGCTTGGTGGCCGGCGCCGCCGGGGATGACTGGGCACTGAGACAAGCAAGGATGCCAAGACCCCATACCATCGCCATACTGATTGTAACCTCCTATTTTAAAAGACGTTATAACACATTGGGGATGACAGCTTCCCGCGCCTCTCGGCGGTTGATAGCCGGTGGACCCATCGACGTCAACTGCCCTTTTGGGTAGGCGGCTCGCCGGCCATGAAGATGATGCCCCGCTTACCGAGCGTCTCAAGGTAGGTGAGCATCGAAACCTCGGCTTCACGGAGGTTGAGGCCTTCATCGCTGCTGAACGTCTCGATCAACTGCCGGACGGTGTGCTCGCCGTCGCACAGGTCCCACACCTTGCGGCCAAGCTGGTCGAGTTGGAAGCGGCGCAACAGGGTCTTCTTGCCGCGAAAGAACCACGTTAGCCCCTTGGGTTTTTCGAACGGGATGGCCACGTCGAGATGGCCCTGGTCGGTTTCGGTCACGTCGGCCTGGGGATTGCGTATGGGGCGGGCCTGGAGCAGTTCCTGCCGCGTCATGGTGGGGCGTTTTTGCTTGAACAGAGCCATCGCCGAACCTCAATAGGCGCATTCACGGATGCGTAGGGGCCGGCCGCCCGACGGTCAGCCTGACTGCTCGCCGGTCAGGATCGTCTCGATCTGCTCCAGCACGTCGGCTTCGAGCTTGATGCCGGCGGCACCGCAGTTGTCCTCGATCTGCTCGGGCTTGCTGGCGCCGATGATGACGCAGCCCAGTTGCCACTGCCGCAGACACCACGCCAGCGCCAGTTGGGCCATGCTCAGATTGAGCTTCTTGGCGATGGGCTGCAAGGCGTCGACCTTCGCCAGCACGGCCGGCTGGGCCAGCAGGCGGCCTATCGAGGTGTCGGGCTTCTGCCAGTCGCCGCGGGTGCCCTTGGCTTTCTTGCCGCCGGAGTATTTGCCCGTCAGCACGCCCTGGGCGAGCGGGCAGTAGACCACCAGGCCGAGCCCCTCCTGGCCGCATACGTCGATAAGCTCGCGTTCGATCTCGCGCTGGAGCATGTTGTACCGCGGCTGATGCGAGATCGGGCGGTCGAGCCCCATCGCCTCGCACACCGTCAGCGCGGCGTGGACCTGGGCGGCGGAGTAGTTGCTCACGCCCCAGTAGAGGACCTTGCCCTGGCGGATGAGGTCGTCCATGGCGCGGGCGGTCTCGTCGATGGGCGTGCCGGGGTCGTACCAGTGGCATTGATAAAGGTCGATGTAGTCGGTCTGGAGCCGCCGCAAGCTGTCCTCACAGGCCTCGATGACGTGCTTGCGCGAGCCGCCGCGGCCGTTGGGGTCGTCGTGGATGCTGCCGTGGCACTTGGTGGCCAGCACGAACGAGCTGCGACGGTACTGTTTGAGCTGCTCGCCGAGAAACGTCTCAGCCGCCCCAGCCGCGTACACGTCGGCCGTGTCGAAGAAGTTGATGCCCAGGTCGACAGCCTTGCGGACGCAGGCCTTGGCCGTCTCGTCGCCGACCGACTCGTGCCCGTAGGTGAGCCAGCTTCCCAGGCCGATCTCGGAAATCTTCATGCCGCTTCGGCCGAGCCTTCGGTACTGCATGTCCATAATCGATGAACTCCGATCCAATTCCGATGATACGTGTTGGCGGGTGAGACCCGCTTTACAGACCCGTCGTCATGGCCGGCTACGACCCGGCGCATCGTGGGAATGATAGCGCGCCGCCTCGACCAAGCCAAGTGTGTTGACTTGCGGACCGCGCAGGGCGGACGTTTCTTCTGGCCTGTCTGCGCCGCTGGAGTATAATGGAGGCGCGCTGGTGGTTAGTGGGGGTGTCACGATGAGCCGGCTGCTTCGGATACTCGACACCGAGATCATCTCGCAGGAGACCTCTGCACGCATTGCTCGCGCGTTGCATCTGAAGAGCGTTCAGCGGGCCCTGCAATGGGCCGCGCGCGTGTTGCTGGTGCTGGTGGCGATAGGCGTTGTGTGGCTGCACATCGGGGGACCTCGTTCGCACGAGTTCGAGCAGGACCCGGTGGCCTACTACGACGCGCTGTACGCCGCCGCCGGCGAGAATGCAGCGCCTTACTATGAGGAGGCGGCGGAGGTCTTCGTCGACGATCAGAATTGCCGGTGGAGCGTCGAAGATCTGTTCTCGGACGCCTGGGACGAGTACACGCGGGCGGAAGCGGCCGATTGGTTCGAGCTGAACCAACCGTGTGTGGACCTGCTGCTGAAGGCCACGTCGGTCGAACCTTGCCGGTTTTGTGTAGAACGTGGTGAGAAGACCGAGTTGTTGTACGCCCGTCCGCGCGCGACGCCCTATCGCGGCATGGGGCACCTGCTGGCGATTGACGCGAGAGTGGCGTATGAGCGATGGGGGCTGGACGCCTATGTGGCGCGCATCGTGGCGATCGATGCAATGGGCCGCCATCGTATGGAACAGCACGACGTAATCGACGCCTTGGCGGGCATGGCCCTGGCCTCATTTGCGCACGATCTGGCGGTGGCCCCCTTGGCGCGCGGTATGGTGCCGGTCGAGCGGTTGTCCAGCTACGCACGGGAACTCGCCTCCGTTCTCCGCCCGCTGCCTACCATGCGAGTCGCTTACGAAGGCGAATATCGGGAATGGGGTTGGGTGTTTTGTGGGGCGATGCCGAAGGGGATTCAAGGGTGGTGGGCAGCCGTAGTGATGCCGTCGGCTCGAATCCAGGGAGAGCTCGCCCAGCGCCGCGATAGATGGGTGCGCTGGGCCGAGATGCCCCCCGAGCAGCAGTTCGACCCCGCCAACGAGACCTATCACCCTCTGCTGGAGCGGGATGATTCCGATCTAAGCGCTTACAATCCGCTGAACTGGATGACCTTCGTCGTTGACGCGCTGGACATGTGTTCCTCCTTGAGGGCTCAGGAGATGTGGGTACAGGCGGTGACCCGGCAGCGGGCGACCGGGCTGATTCTGGCGGCACACGAGCATCAGGCCGAGACGGGCAGG
>CBFCZG010000271.1:0-6545 GCA_965602375.1 uncultured Phycisphaerae bacterium
TCGGCCGCGAAGATGATTCGCTCGTCATCGATCTGGACCTTCAATGTCAGGCAATGGCTGCCAACCGTGGGGGTAAGGCCTGGACGAGAGTGCTTCCACAAATCCACGAAGTATTGGCGAAGGCTTTCCAGCGAGCGGCGCTGCTGCGCGAGGCCCGGCGTATGCTGGGCGCTATCATCGTGCTGCCTGGAACCACGGACCCTCGCGGGGTGGCTGTCATTACCCATGGTGGGCTCCGTCTTGACGTCGTCGGACTCACCGGCCGTGATTCCGACGACTTCCTCGCACGTCATCGAACGTGGATCGCCGAGGAACCCAACGGAGTGTCTGTTGCGCTGCCGAAGGCCATCGTGGATTGCTTGTGTGTGGCGGCGCGAGAAGTAAAAAGGCACGCCAGGGCCTGTGGCTTCGTTCCTGCCGAGAAGGCGTTCAACCTATCGGCGAACGATCTGATCGCTTTCCTTCGCGACGAGAAGATTCCTGGGCATTGAGTGTCTCCAAGCCCGTCACTCGGTTGCATCATCCTGCGACGCACCTACAGTGGGCTGGAGACATGCCTTCCAGTCCGGCAGGGCGTTGGGGTGAATCGGTATGGCGCGGTGGCGGCTAAGCCATGTAGGGGATGGTCAGAGGTCCTTCGGGCAGGACGCAGATAGTGGCGTTGTCGTACTTGGCGCGGAGCACGTCGAGAGTCTCTTCGACGTTGTGGCAGGGGGTGAGTAAGGCGTCGGTGATCTGCTGATCGGTCAGGCCGGCGGCGTGGGCGTGGACGTCGGCTTTCTGTTGGATGCGGGCTTGGATCTGGACCTGCCATTGGTCGAGGCACGCGAAGTGCGGTGACTCGATGCGCTTGAGGGCGTCGGCGGGGCTTGCGGCTTCGCGGAGGAGCCGGCCGTAGTGGCCATGGTCGGGGATGCCGTCGGAGCACTCGGCTACGGCGATGATGGTGCCGCCCGGGCGGACGATCTGGGCGGCGGCGGAGACGCCCTTGATGGTCTGGTAGAGGTTCTGGTCGAGGGGGTAGCCGGAGTTGCTGGTGATGACGATGTCAAACGGCTCGGCGACCCGAGCCATGGCGTGAGCCTTGACGAACCGGCAGCCCTGCTCGTGAGCGGCGAGCATGGCGCCGGCGAAGATGGCGGTGATCTGCCGGTCGCGATTGAGTGCGACGTTGAGCAGGAAGCTTGGCCTGGCCATCTGGGCGGCTTCGAGCATCTCTTCCCAGATGGGGTTGGTGTGGGTGATGCCCCAGGTTGCGTTGGGATGGCGGATCATGTCGGCGCCATGGTTGGTCAGGACGCTCTCGGCACCGGCGATCGACGGCAGGATGCCTTTGGGGCCGCCGCTGAACCCGGCGAAGAAGTGCGGCTCGATGAAGCCGGTGAGGATGGTGACGTCGGCCTGGGCGAACGTGCGATTGATGCGGACGTCGTGGCCGAAGCGGGTCTTGCCGAGTGCGACCAGATTGGCATCGTCGTTGCCGTCGTGCTGTAGGCATCGGTAGTTGGCGACGACGGCGTGGCCCAGCATGCGTGCGAGCTCGTCGGGCGTCTGGGGCCGATGGGTGCCCAGGGCGTTGAGCAGCGTGATGTCCTCACGGCGCACGCCGGCAGATTCGAGTTCGGCCAGCAGGGGCGGGAGGATGCGGTCGTTGGGCGTGGCGCGGGTGATGTCGGTGTGGACGATGACCACGCGGTCGCCGGGTTTGGCCAGATCGGACAGCGGCGGGCCGTCGATCGGGTTGCGGATGGCGCTCACGAGGGCGGCCTGCTCGTCAGACAGGCCTGGGACGTACGTTGGTTCGATGATCGTGGCGCTGCTCGGAACGGCGATGTCGAGGCCGTCGTGGCCATAGGCCATGTGAACGGTGCGGGCGGTCATGGCGTGATCCTCGATGCGTGCTTCCCGGCGGTGCGGGTCCTGCAAGCGCCGGCGTGCGAGCCGTTCGGCTCAGTCGTTCGGCTCTGGGTTCCACGGCCGAAAGCCGCCGTCAGCGCCATGCGACAGGCACGTAATTCAGCTTACGGTACTGTCGCCGGTGAGTCTAACGGGTTTGGGCGTTGGCTGGCAGGCGACGAGCCGGAGTCGGGTTCGTGTCACGGCCAGCGGGGCCATTTGGCTTCAGGGATGTATCGCTTCAGCTTTAGTCCGGCCTCTTCGACGCATTCGAAGTAGTCCTCTATCAGGCCAGGCTCGAATAACGCGGGCGGGCCGAACGTGACCTCGCCGTCTTCGTGCACCATTTTCTCCCACCCGTCGCCGGGCGTGGGATCGACGATCTGGAAGGCATGCGACGGGTAGAGGCCCGGATACCCTTCGTCACCGACTACGCGAAGATCGTCTCCCTCAACCGCATAGACCGTATAGACCTTGCCCACGGTGAGGTCCAGAAACCACTGCGGACACTCAGGATCGCTTGTGCTGACAACCGCTGTTGTGCATCGCGCCTTCATTTGACTGCTTCAGGCTGCAATCGGACAGGAGATCAAAACTGTCCAGCCGGCAGCCATCGGACTAGTTATAGTAAGTCACTCGTCAGTCGGTACCAGCCGGGCTCACGTCCTCGATCGGCCCCGCCATCTTCCTGACACGCTTGTCAGAGCGACTGGAGTCCATATAACCATATGTCGTAAATAGAGTTACGGCAATCTGGCTGTCCTACTGGGCTGCGGGCCACTTTCGTACTGTATCGCGATTGGGGCCGGTGTCCCATTTGACCGGTCCGTACTGGGTGCACCTGTGCCGGCGTGCCAGGCCGAGCCTGCTCGGCTGTACGCAGCTTACGCCACACGCCGCCAGTCGCATGACGCCCGATCAGCTTGACTTCGGTCCTACATGGCTTGGCGGCCGGTTCGCGCGTGTTTTTTCTTCTGATCGATCCAACTCTCGTCTCGGTCGAGAAGAGTTGCTGTCCGGAGAACGTCTATGAAGTCGCCTCTGGCGGATAGGTACTGTCACTACTTGATTTGGACCGTCCTGTGTGGGATCATAGAGTCTTTGTGACGGGCCGCTTGTGATGCCGTACAGGAGATAAGTCATGTCCTGGTACAGGGTCACGTTCACTCGAGATGATATTGTGGCGGGTAAGGAGAGAGAGCTTCTGGATGAACTGCGCTTGGTGATGACGCGTAGGGAAGCGGACCTGCCTGATGACTTCGGCGTACTCTCCACCCCGTTTGTTGACGAGCCCGGCACATGGGTGGAAGTGTATTTCCCGCCCGACGCGGCCCAGGTCTTTGATGAGACCATGGCGCGCTACGGTGCGGTCGAATGCGAGAAGCCGGCACAGCCGCCGGCGACCCTTCTGGTTGCGCGCGGCCATCCGAGGAGAAAGTACTGGCCTGCGGAGAAGCGTGTGTGACATCACGCACCACTTCAGGGACACACGCATCTCGAACAGGGCAGAGCGTCGGTCTGGACAAAGCTGTCGAACCGATTGGCTTCTCGGGTGTAGCAGTATGTATCGGATGTGACCGGAAGTGGCACGCGTCGTTACGGGTGCCGGAAGGGCTCGCGGCCGAAGGCGGCCTCGTTTTGCCCGCGTGAGGCCGAGGCACCGCACGAGAAGCTATGGCTGCCCGATGGGCGGCCTTGCGAACTGCTATGGCAAATGAGTTCTTGCCGTCATAAATGGTCAATGGTCAACATTCGCGGCGGTTACCTCGTTGTCGAGGGATGCCATAGATGCAAGGCTCGCTCCTTGTACTTCTCGACTGAACCTCGGCCGCCGATCGACGACTATCTCGAAGGAGAGCATTACTGGTCGCATCTGGGCGGGTTCCAGGCGGTCAAGTTTGATCTGGCGTGCGAGACCTGCGGCGAGGTCGTCAGCCTTGACGACATGATGGGCCTGATGCTCTCGCGCTGCCGCGACCCGGAGTGTGAAGTGGCTCGCATCGCCGCTCGGGAGGGCCCGGGGACGTGGGTGTACGTGGCTCTCTGCGCCGACAGCACCCACGCATCCGGTAAGTGTGTAAGCGATGCCGGCCTGGACGCTCTGGCTGAATACTTCAACAGGAATATCAGGCACCCGAATAAGAAGGCGATCGTCGTGCCATGCATCAAATGCAGAAGCATTGACACATGCGAGGGTATCATCCTCGCCGATCGAGGTCTCACCGACATGTACTGAGCTTGCCTTCGCACCTTGCGCGGTGGCATCGAGAATCAACGCGGCAGACAGAAGGGAAATAGCATGAAGGTGTCCCAGCTCGCGGCAAAAGCAGGCCTGAACTCCCTGAGTGAATACGAGGATAGGGAGGCCGAGGGAGTGTACATCTCCGATATGGTCTCGGACATCATCACGGGAGCCAAGGCCAACAGCGTTCTGGTAACCCTCCAGACGCACAAGAGCCTTATAGCGGCGGCCAACCTTGTCGATGTCGCTGCGATTGTCTTCGCGCGTGGAAGGACGCCATCTGAGGACACCGTCCAACTTGCCCGAAGCGCGGGTATCGCACTGTTTGTTACCGACGCGGATACGTGGTCGTTTGCCGTGAAGCTGAACGAAATAGGTATCAAGTAAGGACCGGTATTCTTTGTTGTCGTTGTTTTCGTCATCGGTGTGTATGTTTTGCCCCCCCCGATAGGAAACGCTTGTCTGCCCTGTCGAGCCAGGACACCAGGTATGCCGCGAGATACACTCAGTAAAGTCAGAAAGAATTTCGAGGGCAAGCCGGCCGACCTTGTCCCCGTCCTGCAACGGGTTCAGGGAGCCGAGGGGTACCTGTCGCCCGGCGCCGTCCGGAGCGTGTCGCGCTGGCTGAAAATCTCTGAGAACGAGATTTACGGAGTCGCCACGTTCTACGCGCAGTTCCGCTTTACCCAGCCGGGCAAACACCACATCAGGGTCTGCCTGGGTACGGCCTGCCACGTAAGAGGTGGCGAGCAGATGCTCGACGTGCTCGAACGGCGTCTTGACATACGGCCGGGCGAGACGAGCGCAGACGACAAGTACGACCTCGAACGGGTGGCTTGCCTGGGATGCTGTGCCCTTGCACCGGTGATCAGCATCGACGACAGGATCTACAGTCAGATGTCTGTGCTGAAACTCCAGAGGCTTCTGGATGAGCGCCAAGACGATACACGATCGGCGTGAGGCCGCACGAAAGAAGTGGGAGCGGCTCCACAGCAGCGCGCGCCCGGTGATCTACGTCGGCGCGGGCTCGTGCGGACGTGCAGCCGGGGCGACGGACGTCATTGCAACGATCAGGAACCACCTTAAGCAGAAGGCGATCCGTGCGAAGCTGATCGAGGTCGGCTGCATCGGCCCATGCTATCTGGAACCTCTGGTCGACGTTCAGGTGCCGGGCGGGCCTCGCGTAAGCTATCCGAACGTGACGCCGACGCAGGCGGTGGAGATCCTTGATTCCCTGCTCACAAGGAACACCGTGCCGAAGTTCCGACCGGTCGGGCACTTCGGCGAAGGCGACCTCGACGGCGTGCCGAAGTTCTTCGATCAACCCATGCTCGCCGGGCAGGTTCGCATCGTTCTGCGTAACTGCGGCATGATCGACCCGCAGGATGTCGACCACTACCTCGCGCGTGACGGATATCAGGCCTTGGAGAAGTGTCTCTCGACATCCGCAGAGGAAACCATCGAGATCGTGAAGCAAGCGGGCCTGCGGGGCCGTGGCGGCGCGGGATTCCCCACGTGGCGCAAGTGGCTGTTCTGCCGCGAGACCGACAGTGACCAAAAGTATCTGATCTGTAACGCCGACGAGGGCGACCCTGGAGCCTTTATGAACCGCTCGCTCATCGAGGGCGATCCCCACTGCGTCCTGGAAGGGATGCTGATCGCTGCGTACGCGATCGGCGCGAATAAGGGATTCATTTACATCCGCGCCGAGTACCCACTCGCCGTCGAGCGACTAACCCGTGCCATATCCCAGGCCAGACAACTTGGCCTTCTGGGCGACAACATTCTGGGGACCGACTTCGACTTCGACGTCGAAATCAAAGCAGGAGCCGGCGCATTCGTATGCGGCGAGGAGACAGCGCTGATCGCTTCGATCGAAGGGAAACGAGGCATGCCTCGTACCCGGCCTCCGTTTCCGGCTGTCTCGGGTCTGTGGGGCAAGCCGACCGTCATCAACAACGTGGAAACGCTCGGGACGCTGCCCAACATCATTCGTAACGGTGCCGAATGGTATGCACAGTACGGCACCGAGACGTCCAAAGGTACCAAGACGTTCAGTCTTGTGGGGAAGGTGCGGCGCACCGGTCTGATCGAGATCCCATTTGGGATGACCCTGCGCGAGGTGATTTACGATATCGGCGGCGGTCTGATGAAGGAGTTCAAGGCCGTGCAGACGGGCGGCCCCTCGGGCGGATGCCTGAGCAAAGAGTTCCTCAATACGCCTATCGACTACGAGAGGCTGGCCGCGGCCGGCTCGATCATGGGGTCGGGCGGGCTGATCGTACTGGACGAAGACACATGCATCGTCGATACGGCAAAGTATTTCCTGCGCTTCACGCAACAGGAATCGTGCGGGAAATGCGTGCCGTGTCGCGTGGGCACGAATCATCTTGTGCGGCTGCTTGAG
>CBFCZG010000272.1:0-6512 GCA_965602375.1 uncultured Phycisphaerae bacterium
CACGCAAGGTACATGTCATTCCGCACGGCGTACCCCCGTCTTTGCACGCGAGCGAAGGCAACGGCCGCGTCCCGGAACTGCTTTTCGTCGGGCGGCTGTCCCCGGAGAAGGGTTTGGACCTACTCCTGCGGGCGTTGGCGCTTCTGCCTCTCGGGCTGCCCTTTCATCTGACGGTGGCCGGCGACGGCCCGTCGCGTCACGAACTTGAAGAGTTGGCATGCGACCTCGGCTTGAACGGCCGTGTGGCGTGGCTGGGCTTCTGTGAGCAGACAGCCGATCTGCTCGGCGGGGCCGACGTGTGCGTGGCGCCTTCTCGCGCGGAATCGTTCGGCTTGGCTGTCATCGAGGCGATGGCTGCGGGTGTGCCGTGTGTGGCCAGTTGCACGGGCGGCATTAGGGAAATGATCACCAATGGCGTCGACGGCCTGCTGGTTGCACCCGACGACCCGCACGCCCTGGCCGAGCGACTTGAAGAGATGCTGACTGACGGGCAAATGCGAAGGGCGCTCGGCCGCGCGGCGCGTGATACCGCCCTGGCCAGGTACTCTCAGCAGCGAATGATTCGTCAGACGCTGGATCTGTTGTTGTAGCTTGTGAGGTGGCTGTGCGTCTGCTTTGGGTACAGGATGCGTTTTGGCCGGACCTGCGGGGCGGGGCCGAGCGTCGCGCCTATCACCTCGTCCAGGCATTGGCAACACGCGGACATCACGTCGACGGTCTTGCTCGCCGCACCGTGCCCGTCGGTCCGGAGCACAATCGTCTCGGCGGGGCGGATGTGTACCGGGCGACCACAGCCGCCATCGACGCTCGGCTTTGGCGTATCCGCCCGAGCCTGTGGATGAAACAATGGTGCGACATCTACAGCCGCTTCCTCAACGGACAGCCCTACGATGGTGCGATTGCCTTCCAACCCGAAGCGGCCCACTACCTGCGTCGGTGTCGTCAGCATCTGCCCATCCTGATCGCCACCGGCGGCACTTGGGCCGGTGCCAAACCCCATGAATTCGCGGCAGAGACTTCCTCGCTGTCACTTCGCCTCACCAAAGAACTGGCCTTTTGGCAATACTACTACTACGAGCGTCTGGGCAACCGCGCAGCCGACTACGTCGTGGCCGAGTCGCGCAACGTCCGCGAGCAGTTGATGCGGCTGTACCACCTGCCGACCCACCGCGTACCGGTGATCGGTAACGGCGTGGACCACGAACTGTTCAGACCGCGACCCGCGCAGCGCGCCTCGCTTCGCCGACGGTTGGGTTGGCCCGACTCTGCGTTTGTCGTCATCGGTGTTGGGCGTCTGGCCCGTGTGAAGAACTTTTCATACCTGTTGCGGGCTACGGCAATCGCTGCTGCAAATGGCCTGGAATCGTGCACCGTCATCGTCGGCGACGGCAGCCGGCAGCCAATGTTGGAACACCTGGCGCGACAACTGCGAATCGCCGATCGCGTCCAGTTTCTTGGCCATCGAAGCGACGTGCCCGAACTGCTTGCCGCGGCTGATGTCTTCGTCTTGCCCTCGGTGTTCGAGGCCTACGGCTCGGCGTGGGTCGAGGCGATGGCATCAGGATTGCCGTGCATGGGACTTCGGCACGAATTCGGACGCGTCTTGTCGGCCGCTGGCGAGCACATTGAGCACGGCAGGACCGGCTTCCTGTTGGATCCCGATGATCCGGGCGATTGTGCCGCCCGGATTCGAGAGTTGGCCGACCATGCGAGCTTGCGTGCGCGAATGGGCGACGCCGCCCGCCGCGTCGCGACAGCAAGGTACAGTTGGGATGTGGCCGCCCGGCGTTACGAGCAGTTGCTGCTGGCTGCGAGGGCAAGCCGTGTTTGACGTGAGTGTGGTCATCCCCGCGTACAACAGTGCAGCGACGTTGCACTACGCCGTTCGCTCGGCCCTCGACCAGACGCTGCCTCCAGCCGAGATCATCGTGGTCGACGACGGCTCGACGGACCACACGGCCGATGTGGCAAGCAGCTTCGGATCGACTGTTGGTTACCTGCGACAGGCGCGCGCCGGTGTGTCGGCTGCACGGAATGCGGGCATCCGGGCCGCCTGCCATACGTGGGTGGCGCTGCTGGACGCCGACGATCGATGGCACCCCCGCAAGCTCGAAGCCCAGGCGGAGGCCCTGGAGAGTCGGCCCGATGCTCGCTGGGCATTCTGTGATGCACGGCTTGTCGACCAGGCCAGCCGCCTTGTGCGCGAATGGTCGTTCCCCAGCGGCATTGAGACCGCCCGACAGCTCCTGGAAACCGCGTTTCTCTACAACCCGGTGGCCGGTTCCAGTTCGGCGGTCGTAGCCAGCCGTGACTGCCTTGTAGAGATTGGCCTGTTCGACACCACTCTTGCGGCCGTCGAAGACCTGGATCTGTGGATGCGGCTGGCGAGTCGGTACCCCTTCGTCCACGTACCGGGCGCGTTCGTCGATATCATGCGGACCCGTGACAGTCTGAGTACCCACGTGCAGTTGATGCGCAAATGCCTGAAACGAATCCGCTGGAAGAACCGCCGGCTTCTCGGCCCGGGAATTCACGCCTGGTGGCTGTGGAATAAGGCCTACGCAGGCGTTCTGTGTGACACGGGCAAGACGGCCTTGCGACATCGGCTCGCTCGACACGGTGCCACGGATTTACTCGAATCGGCTGTGCGAAGCCCCCTGCGGCGGGGCCCGCAAAGCCTCGGGATCCTCATTGAGTGGCTGATCGGTCGGTGGCCAGGCTCGTCCGTGCAACGAATTGGCGTGAGCGGCAGCCGGGCCCTTCGGACGGCGAGTCCCCAGGGATGAGAGGCGACTCGAGCATGCGCTACTTGTGCCTCAGCGAGTTGTACTGGCCGTACCAGGGCGGACACGTCGTCTATCTCCATGAGGTATTTCGACGCTTGGGCCGCGCTCGCGTCATCACAGGGACCATGCCCGCCATGCCGCGACGCCAGACCGTCGACGGCGTGGAAATCCGCAGGATCGACTTGCGACGATGGGCGTTGCTGCGACCCGAGTCGATTGCCCTGTACGCCAATCTGGCCCGATACGGCTTGCTGACGGCCCTGCGCGACAAGCCGGCGGCCGTGGTCGCCGCTCGGGTACTTCCCGAGGGCCTCATCGCCAACCTGATCGCCCGGACCACCGGCATTCCCAGCGTCGTGTTCGCCCACGGCGAGGAGATCACAACCTGGACGCACGCACCCGATCCGTCGCATAGCCGTAGCCGCCTTGGCGTATGGAAGCAGCATCTGCTCTGGCACACCTATCGCCGGTGCGACCGAATCGTCGCCAACAGTCGCTTCACGCAGGGCCTGCTGCACGCCGGCCAAATCGATCCGTCCAAGGTGACCGTGGTCCATCCGGGTACCGATCCGCAGCGTTTCAGGCCGCAGCCGAAAGACCCCGACCTGCTCGCCCGTTATCAGCTACAGGGAAAGCGTGTCCTGCTGACCGTCGGGCGTCTGTCGCGCCGCAAAGGGCAGGATGTGACGTTGCGCGCCCTGACTCAGATTGTCCAAGAAGCTCCCGACGTGGTCTACGCCATCGCCGGTACGGGCGACTACCAAGCCGAACTGCGAGCCCTGGTCCGCCTGCTTGGCCTCGAAAAACACGTACGCTTCCTCGGCAGCGTCGCCGATGAGTTGCTCCCAAGCGTATACAACCTGGCCGACGTGTTCGTCATGCCCAACCGCACGCTGCCCGAGTCGAACGACGTCGAGGGTTTCGGCATTGTCTTCTCCGAGGCCGGGGCATGCGCCAAGCCGATCGTCGCCGGGCGGTCGGGCGGGGCGTCTGAAGCTGTACTCGACGGCGAGACCGGGCTGTTGGTCGACGGCGCCTGTCCCGATCAGGTCGCCGCAGCCGTCCTCCGTCTTCTTGGTGACGGGCAACTGGCCCGCAGGCTCGGCCACAACGCCAGGCAGCGCGTTTGTCGCGAGCTCACCTGGGACCACTCCGCCGCACACATTCAGACATGGATCGATCAGACCGTTCGGCCGCGTAACCGCCTCGCGCCGCAACCCGCGGGTTCTGCCTAAACCCCGCCGCGCCAGCGACCGATAACACTACCGGCGCCGTAATGGAGACAAGTGACCCGCCGTGCGTCTGCACACGTACTGACACCTTGTAACGACGGTGACGGCCGACCCCATGCAATCGCCATCTTCCACATCGCACGCGGGAATCCGTGTTCGCAAAGTCCATCCGCTGCTGCTGATCACTTTGCTGATCCAGGTTCTTTCTTACGCGCCCCGTCTGTCGAACACCTTCCAGTTCAATCGCTTCAATCACGACGACACGGAGTGCTACGTGGCCCTCGGCTGGTCGATCGCCGAAGGTCGCGGCTACACCCGAAGCCTCGATCCCACCTACTACGTTCCTCACAAGCTCTGGCCGCCCGGCCTGCCGCTTATGGTGGCAGCCTGCGCCCTGCTGAGTCCTTCGCTCGTACTGCCGCAGATCTTGATGATGCTGTTTGCTCTGGCCAACTCCGTGCTGCTGTGGGCGCTCGCCCGTCGACATCTACCTCCCGCCGCAACGTTTCTGGTCCTGCTGATGGTCGTCTGTTCGCCCATGTACGACCGCCTGGCCACGGTGATCATGACCGAGCAGCCCACGCTGCTGTTCATCCTGCTGGTTCTCTGGGCCTTCCAGCGCTGGGTCGACAGCGGGTATACCTCGAACCGATTCGCCGCTCTCGTCGCGGGTGGGCTTGGCTATGGCATCATCGTAAAGGGCTTATTGCTCCCCCTCCTGCCCGCCTTGTGGATGTATGCCCTGCTCGCGCGGGACACTCAGACGACGCGAGCGATTCGGCTGCGGCGAGTCACGCTGCTGCTGGCCGTGGCCCTGGTTCCGTGGTGGGCCTGGGGCGTCCGCGGAATGATCACGCCCGCCGCCGGACACGACGGGCTTACACACATCCAGTGCATCCTCTCCGGTGGCAGGGCGGATGGCCCGAACCTCTCGCTCGCCGAGCTGACGGCTGGTGTGTGGGGCAACGTCAAATGGTTCCTTCCGTCCAGGATTGTCGACTCGTTCGCCGGGGCTGCGTGGTTTCTGCGCGAGCACCTGGGTCTGACCGTGCCGGCATGGGCTGGAATCGGCGCCATCCTGTTGCTCACCTTGATAGGTGTGTGGGCGATCCAGCACTTCTCCCAATATGGCTTGCTTGCACTGACGCTGGGCTGGATTGCCGTGCTGCTGCTGATCTACCCGGGTGGCGGTTCGGCCCGATACTGGACGGCACTCCATCCGCTGATGGCCGTGCTCGTGGTGAGCTCTGTCTACACGGCATGGTCGCGTCTGTGGCTCGGTCGCCGTTGGACGTTCGTCGGACACGGAACGATCGGTCTGATCGTCGCCGCCACGCTGGCGATGCTCATCCTCGATAACGTGTGGCGCCAGCCGCAGGGGGGGCGGGCATGGCAGGCCTTCGTGCAGATCTGCCGCCAGGCCCGCACGTCCACCCCGCCAGACGCCGTGATCTGTAGTCACAACCACGTCGCAGCCCGAATCATCAGCGACCGCCCGTCATGGCCAAGCGATAACGACTTCGCCGCGATGCACGCAAACGCGCCCACAGCTCGTCCCGTCTTTCTGGTCGTGCCCAGCGCCCAAGCCGTCGCACGCACCGGTCGGCAAATCGGGCCGATCGAGGGGACATCGATTGCGGACGTCCAACGCCTCCCCCTCGACAGACGCCGAGTCGCCCACAACGAGTTCTACACGCTGGTCCTACTGGTTTCGCCAACAGATGAGCTCGTAGCCACGACGCCATCGGCCGCACGGACCACCATTCAGTCTGCCGCCGCCGACCCGGCCCGATCGGCGTCAAACAGATAAACGTCCAATATGTTCTCGTGGTAGTCGAAACGCTTCTGTTTGATGCGCAGCATTCGAATAGCATTCCGCCAGAACCACTGATCGACCTCCGACGTTGGTTCCTCGCGAGTGAAGCGGCAAACGTACCAAAGCCGTTTCCCACTTTGCGCGAGTTGGCTCAGGGCATCTACACATTCCTGCGGGGCTGACGTGGGGCGGGGTACCGAAAGCACCTCGCGGTTCAGGTAATACGCCAGCGCACCAGGCGTGTCGGCCGCAACCATATCGGCGTCGTCGGCGTGCTCCTGCACGAACTCGGCTGCGGTCCGGTAGTCCTTGCGATTACCGTCCTGGTAGTAACTGGCAAAGGACGGCAGCGCCAGCAGCAGCACCCCGGTCACCACCCCCAATCCCAGCACCGCCGAACGAGCACGCAACGCGAAGTACGCCTCCGTCAACACGTACGCCGCCAGAAGGAAAAACACCACGCTGACGGGAAACACGTAATCGGGTCGGAATGAAACAAGCCGCGGCGCTACCACCGAAACCGCTACGATTACGCACGCGATGGCCGCCCACATCCGAAGCGTTGCCTCGCTCTCGCGCCAGGCCTGCAACCACCCGACCACCGAGAGTAACGCTACGCTCCATGTGACGTTAAACGCCAGCCCCATCAGGCTGTGCACCCCCGTGTACCCCCAACCC
>CBFCZG010000273.1:0-6487 GCA_965602375.1 uncultured Phycisphaerae bacterium
GGCCAGTGGAATGTTGCCGAGCACGGGCACTTGCCCACGGGTGGCGTTGGTCGACTCGCGGAAGAGCCCGCCGATCAGGACGGTGTGCCCGTCGCGGACCATGATGTTGGCGGTGACCTCGGTGGTCACCTCGAAGGGCAGGTTGGCTTCGTTGAGTCCGCCGCTGCTGTCTTCGGGGTGGATTTCCATGCGGACGTAGCCGTCGTCGCCGATATAGGGCCGGAAGACCAACTGCGTACCGGTCTCCAGAAAATCGACGGTCTGTACGGCTGTGGTCTCGGTGACGGTCGTGGTCAAGTAGCCGTCGCGCCGCCCGACGATGACCTCACCTCGCTGTTTGTTGAGGGTAAGCACCTTGGGGTTGGCCAGCACGGTAACATCGGTCACCTGCTCGAGGGCCCGCAGGAAGACGGCGATCCGATCCTTGATGATGCCGAACGTGAAGCCGCCCTGGGGCACCACGCCGGCCAGGTCGGTACGAATCGTCATGTTGGTCTTGTTCAGGTCAGCAGCGACGACATCGCCGGTTTCCAGGTCGGTCAGACCGGGCGAGGTGCCGCCGATCATCTCGAAGTTGACGCCGTCGACGATATTGAAGTCGATGCCCAGGGCGTTGTCCTCGCCGAGTTGGGCGCGGAGGATGGTCGCCTCGATGAGCACCTGCCTGGGCCGCACGTCGAGCTCGCGAATAACCTTGGCGATCTGTTCGACGCGACTGAGGCGATCGTAGACGAGGACCGCGTCCGGGCTCGAGAGGGCATTGCCGCCCGCCTCGATGGCGCTGGTCTCCAGACCGCTCGCGGCGCTGGAGGTAACGGCGATCTCGCCCTCCTCGCTGAGCATCGGCTCGATCATCGGCTTGACGTCGTCGACGGTGATGTAGTGCAGGCAGAACAGGCGGGCGACGAGCGTGTCGGGCGCGGCGTCGGCCTGCTGCTGGGCGAGTTCCTCGAGCGTACACACGTACAGGAAGTTGCCCCGTTTCTGGAAGGCGCACCCGTTGGCCCACAGGATGCAGTTGAGCGCATCGGCGAAGGTGACGTCGAACAGATCGGCCGTGACGTTGCCCTTGACGTTGGGGCTGGTGATGATGTTTTGCCCGCTCTGCGTGGAGAGCATCCGCAGAACCGTCGTCAGCGGCACGTCGACGACGTGGATATCCACGCGATCGCGGCTCTTGACCGTGATCGACGGCCCGTTGACCGGCTGCGTCGTTGCCGTGGCTGTGGCGGCCGCTTCACTGCCAGCATCGGCCGAGCAGAGCGTGGCCGGCACCGCAACAAGCAGCGGCGTCAGCAGCCAAGCGAATGTGTTACGGATCAGCCTCATGCCGTTTGTAGCCTATATCCATATAGGCCGGAAGTTCTCGTCCGCCTCGCGACCAGCGGATGCGCCGTTGAGCACCCGCGTTGCGGCGATCAGCTGGCGCCGGGCTCGGCGTCATGGCGCGGGGCCGCCTGCGAGCGTGGTGCGACGCGTGTCTTATCGGTATCGATTATGCGGACCTTGAGTGTGTCGTTGCGAAGAATGTGAAGTAGTTCGCCCAGGAGCCGGTTCGTCTCCCGGCCCGCCTGGACCACCCGGACACGCTGGGCGCCCGGGTCGGGGATCTGGGCGTGGGCCGGCGTCGGGCCTGGCCGTCCAACCAGCAGCGATCCCACTGCGACCCCGCAGGCAAACACCAGCGCATACGTCCCATAACCGGCGTTGGACAATGGTCTTTTTTGAGATTTCCACATGATCGAATCCTTTCTCGCATGCGGCCGGGCGTCCGATATCCGTATTGTCGGCGACGCCGGGCTTTGAGTTGTCAGAACATCCGTTGGCTCTATGGCGGCGCCTCCCACTGCCACGATCCGGCCACCACGCTCATTTGACAGCCGCTGGCGTAGCCCACCGGCGGATTCGTCAGCAAGCCGGCGTCATGCACGATCTCGTGCTGACCCTCACACGTCGCCGTCAGTTCACAGATGACCGCGCCGCGGACGCGAGTCGTCTCGAAGAGGTTCAGGTTACCGGTCACATGCACCAGCCCCCGGATTTCGGTGGGATAGACATCGTTGAGATCGACGTCGGACTCGCCCTCGTAGGGCGCGCCGGCGGGATTGAAATTCGTTCCTGCCGAGGCCTCGTCCAGTAGCATACTATCGCTCTTGAGCTTGAGTTCGACGTTCCCGCTTACGATCAACACCGGGTAGTCGGCACGATAATTGTGCAGAAAAGACTCATTCTCCACGACCACCTTCTTGGTGCCCGCCAGAACGATCAGCGTACCGTAGATGCGTGACGACTGGATGCGCAGGTCGTGATTGAGCGTATCGATGACATAGACGCCGTCGGGATTGGTCACCCCCCATGGGTTGCAGCCGGGACTGAGCACCTGCTTGCTGATATCTCCCGTATACGCGATCGGCGTGGCCAGACTGACGTATCGAGTCAATACGCCCGCGTCGGGCATGGCTTTGGGCGGGCTGGGGATGGTGACCGTACCGATAACCACGCTCGCGTGAGCTGCGGAGACAGCCTCCACGTCGCCGTAGACGATTTCATCGTTGTGGAACAGACCGTTGCAGGAGAGCGGCGCACCGGTAAGCGTGATCGATTTGCCGGCTTTGACGAAGACTTCCGTACCCGCGTGCATGGCCGTACCGAGCAGCTCGAGGGGGATGCCGCCGACCTGGAGCAGCACGCTGTAGCTGCGCGTTACCTGCCCGACCTCGCCGATTCCCCACAAGCGGACGGTCCCGCCACAGTAAGCGGGCGGGTCGGCTTCCGTTTCGTCGGTGAGCATCCAGGCGAACTCGCCGTTGCCGTACGGATACTGGACTACCGGCACGTCGCGAGGCAGGTCCTCTTGCCAGTTCGGATCGTTTTGAATCACCTCCAGGCCATGATCGACGGCCGCCAACGCCAACACACCCGCCTCGGAGAAGTCGGCGGCGGTGTCGGCCAGACGTACGCTGAGTCGCGACAGGGCAATCGCCGACAGACCCATGATCGAGACGAGCATCGACACGGCCGCAATCAGCAGGTAAGCCGATCCGCGCCGGCGGTATGCATGAGGAACGGGCTTCGTTCTGCTGCTTGTGAGGATCATGTTTCTACGGTCCGCTGCCGTCCGTCGGGTAATTCAGACGCACGGAGGCTGAGCCGATGCGCGTGGCGTCCTCTTCGCCGATCTGAAGTTCAACGCCCACCCAGGTGACGACCGTGGCCGATGCCTCCGGCGCCAGCTCGAACGCCCCGTTGGCCGACCGCAGGCCGACAAGTCGGGTCTTCTTGCCCAGATCGTCGGTCACCGTGACTCTGATTCGCTTCAGACCCAGATCGCTGGCAAGGGTCTCATCCGGCGGGGACGGACGCACGTAGTGGACGGCGACCTGCCGGGTCCAACCATCGTAGCCCGCCAGGTCGGTGCCGTCTTTGGTTTGCGGGGGCGAGGCCGACCAGCCTGCGTAATCGTCGACGTCGTCGAAGTCAGCGCGAGTGCCGCCCCACTCGCCGAATTCCGTGCCGAAGTTGCTGCCAAAGTCGGGATCGACGTAATGCGCCTGACAGACCTCGGCCATCAGCGCCTGGGCCAGGGCAACTCGCCGGCAGCGCGCGCCCTGAAGCTGGCGAGCCCGCGCGACGGACCCCATGACGCCGACGGCGCCGACGAGCAAGGTGGCGACGAGAATGACGGATATGGCAGCCTCGATCAGCGTCAGTCCGCGCCGCCGGTGGGCGTCCGCATCGAGACCGTGTGCACACCCGCGACGAACCGTCGGGATGTGCTGAGGACAAGCACGGGTATAGAGAGTCGCCGACACGTCGCTATTCCGCCGCGGGAGTCAGGGTTTTCAGAAGGTACGTAAGATTGAACTGGTGCACATTATCGGCGACTGCCGTGGCCTCGCCGCCTTTGTACGTTCGAGTCAGCGGATCGCCAGGAACACCGGACCACGCGTAGCGTATGGTCTCGGGCGCTTCATCGCCGTCGCGGTCGGGAACAGTAAAGGTCACTGCGGTGTTGGTTCGCTCACTGAAGGACAGCGCCACCGCCAGTTCGGCGGTCATTTGGTCGATCACCCGCGTCGCGTCGGCCAGGGCGGCGGGCTGCCCGGCACCGTCAGCCGCGCGCGTCGCCAACACGATGGCGGAGGCAATGCCGGTCACCAGGACGGCCATGATGGCGATGCTGACGAGCACCTCGATCAGGGTGAAGGCTGCACAGCAGTGGTTTGGGAGCGAGTGGCTCGACCTGGAAGTCCGCATCACCTACTCCACTCGTATCACGCCTGTCCCCTCTTCGATCCGGATCGTCTCGCGGCGATCACCGACTTCGAGGATGATGCGTCCCAAGCTGTCCGGCACCCCGTAGCGATCGAAGATGATCTCCGAGTCGGTACCGCACACCGCCGAGACGATCGAGGCCTGGTACGGATCGACGGACAAGTCTACTGAGTATGTCCGGCTAGCGCGGTCTGGGTCGGGCATGCCCGGCATGCTGTAGCTTCCGGTACCAGGGGTAAACGTCACCGCCTGGCTGGTGCCGGAGGTGATGGCATGCTGGCGTGCCAGGGCCAAATCGAGGCAGAGGCGGTTGGTGGCGGCTTGCATTGCGTTATGCGTGACCGACCCGCTGTAGGCGCCCATCCCGATGACCATGACCGTCGCGAGGATGAGCACCAGCAGGACCAGTTCGATGAGTGTAAAGGCAACGGGCCGCGACCAGCGCGGCCCGTTCCTTGCGACGGTAGTTCGAGTTCCTGGCAAAACTTTTGCCAAACGGCGCAGGCCTGCTACCACGTTTCGTAGCCCTGGGCACCGGTGTCGTCGAGGTCGTCGGTGTTGGCGATGATTTCGCCGGTGAGGTAGTTGTAGACCCACCCATCACCGCTGATTTCATCGACCGTGGGGGCCACGGCGACCATCTTCACGGTGTTCTTGCCGAAGACAGTGCTCGGCCCGACGGGCAAGGCCGGGACCTGCTTGCGCAGGTAGGGTCCGTATATCGCGGTCGCGGTCTTCGTGGCGGACACGGTCCCCGACTTGTCGGAGTACTTGAGCAATTGGCTCTCGAAGGCGGCCGCACTGCCCGCCGCGCCGCCTGCCCCGTCGGTGTTGGCGCCGGGGAAGGTGCCTCCGTGCTCGGCGGCATACATTTCGATCGCGGTTCGAAAGACGGCCAAGTTCTGCTTGAGTGCCGACTCGTCGGCGCCCTTGGCCCCACGACTGATCCGCGGAATCGCAATGGCTGCAATAACGCCGAGGATGACCACCACGATGACCAACTCGACGAGACTGAATCCTCGCATTCGCCTGGAACTACGCATGAGTACTCCCCTTGTCTTATTTGCGCTCTTGCCGAGTCGTCGTACGCACAACATTCACGGACGACCCTTCGTTTATCGTACGACCTGCGGATGAACTTGAGCGTTCAAACCGTCGGGCAACTCCAACACAACCGTGTCGGCACCCCGTTTGAAGACGACCCGATAATGTTCGATTTTTTGAAGCTGAAAACCGTCCAGTTTCTGGCCCACCCGCACAATCGCGCTGTCGACGAGCGCCCACTCACCGTGCGCCTGAAGGAACGTGCCTTGTAGCCGGTGGGCACGTCGGAATTGATCGATCGACTGCTGGGCCTGTCGCGTCGTCTCACTCTGCAAGCTTTCCGACCGCGCCCGATAATGTCGGTCCATCGTGGGGGATGGGGCGAACACGTCGCGAACGGGGCCAAGCAGCCTCGAGACGAGTTGCGGGACGCTCCGCTGCTGATCGGACGTTTGATGCGAACGGAAGAGCGACGCCAAGCGCGGTGTGTCGACAACGGACTGCTCAGAGCCGGGCTCCTGACCCTCCCAGACGAACGTGACGGATTCACTCGACTGCGGCGGCGCTGCCTTGGAGGACTGCGTTTGCGGGATGAGCAGGCCGATCAGCGCGGCCGCAAGCAGCAGTCCATAGAACGCCAGTCTTGTCTTACTGAGGCTCATAGATCCTGCCCATCGACCGATTTGCCGGCCTCCGGATCGTTGCAGTAAAATCTCATCGAGCACTCAAAGCGGCACGACTGATCATCGGACCGATCTGCCTGTATGGCAAAATGCGTGATGTCCAGGTAGGACACGCCGCCCTCCAGCGAGGCAAACCAACGGTACAGGGCCGGAAAGCGAGCCGTTCCTTCCACGACAAAGAGGTGGGCCTGATATTCGGCGCCAGACTCGATACCTATCGGTTGCCACCGGGCGACGTTCACGCCGCATTGGGCCGATATTTCGTTCAGCCGCACCAGCAGCTCGTCCGTCGCCTGCGTGGCGGGAATGTTCGCGGCCGCTCGGGCTAGGCGCTGTTGCTCTTCGTCCAGCAAGGCCCGCGTTGTCCGGCATTGCTCGCGCAGTGCGGCCATAGTGGCGTGCATCCCGCTATGCTGACGCCGGACCGGTTCGGCTCGCAGCAGATGGCACAACGAAGTATGAACCAGCAGCGCGTACCCTCCCAA
>CBFCZG010000274.1:0-6479 GCA_965602375.1 uncultured Phycisphaerae bacterium
ATAGGCCTGGCTGGGCATGCGTTCGGTCATCGCTCGGACGAGGTCGGGATCCCGCACCCACCCGCTGCCGAAGTAGATCACGTCCATGATGCCGTCGAGGTAGCCGCCCTGCCATTCGGGCCGGCTGATGTCGCCGCGGTAGGCGAAGTGCGTGTCCTTCTGGCCGGCAAAGCCGCGATTGTAGATGCGTCCGAAGTAGGCCAATGCATTGAAGTCGACCCATTCGACCGGTTCGTCGAGGGTCCACCATGTGCCGCCCCAACCGTACTTGTTATTTTGGTAGATCTGGGCCTGCGTGCGGGTCCATCCCTTCCGCTGGAAGTGATCGACATACTGTCGCAGCATCGAGATGTTGCCCTGAACGTAGTCGTCGGTGAAGGCCTGTTCGATGGGCGGGGCCACGATGTCGTGCCAGTTTCGGCGTTTTTCGAACTCAGGACGTCGCGCGCGGGCCTCCGCACTGATGTTGCCGGGGAACTTGGCCCCTTCCATACCGGTGATGGCGCGCGGGTCGGGCTTGGCGATGGCACCCATCTTGTAGTGATCCGCGAGCGTGAGAGGCCAATTCTCCATGAACGTCGTGTAGAACGTCTTGACGGGCACCGGACCCCGCGGATTGTCGGCAAACGCGCTGCCGTCGAGCAGCGGGCCAACGTTGCGGTCGTAGGGCTCCCAATCGGTTACGCGCATGTCGGCGCCTTTGCCCTCGATGACCGGGAGCATGTCGGGATGAGCCTGCCCGCCTTGGGTATAGGGCAGTCGATTCAGCGTGCACCGATGGTAGTGGGCGAGCCGGTGGTAATCGAAGAACGCCTTGCTGCCCGCGCGAGCCGGCCCGCCATAGCAGTTCAGTTCCGGGTTGAAGTTCAACTCGTCGGGGATGACGGCAGGATAGACGACCAGCTTGAGGGGCAACTCGGCCGTGACGTGGCCGACCGTAACACCGACCGTGCCGCGATAGTCGCCCGGCTTGACGTCTTTGGGGACGACAACGTCGACATAGACAGCTTGGAGTTTCTGGTCGGGTACGGCGTTGTCAGTAGCGGGCAGCGCGATGCGTCCATCGGCCATCGGCACGGCGTACTCACCCTGCCATGCGTCGCCCGCCTTGACGTACCAGACACGGAACAGGTTCACAGCATCGGCGGCGATGGATGCACCATCGGGGCCCGACAGATCGGTGACCGCCACACGGGCCTTAACCGGCTTGCCCTCGCCCTGGAGAGCAAGCTGGAAGGCGACGATCTCGCCACGTGCGCCGGCAAGGCGAATGAGCCGCTCGCCGCCGCTCCAGACCGAGTTGGCCTGATCGAACTGCCCGACCCGGTCGGCAAAGAGCAGCTTGCCGGTTACCGGGTCGACCTTGTCGACCTCGGGGAACGCCCAGACGACCAGTTGCTCGCCCACGGGTACCGGCGGCCCCGGCTTGGGCTCAAACGGCATGGCAGGCAGCGTCGGCACGGTCACCACCCCACTCGCCTTGGCGCTGAGCTTGGGCGCCTCGGCGCGGTTGCCGCTGGCGCCGACGGCAGCGACGGTTACTTCGACGCTCTTGCCGGGGGCGAGGTTTCTGACGATGAGTCGCTGCGCTGTGCCCGGTGCGGCCGGGCGCGCGATCTGCCAGCGCTCGACCGGCTGACCGTTGACGGTTACGTCGTAACCGGCTGTGCCGGCAGGTGCCGTGAGCGTGACTGCAAGCGCACCACGGTCGGCTGTCGCGTAATCCGGGGCCGGGCCTGCCTTTACAGCGGTCGGCGCCGCGGGCGGGGTCTGATCTTCACCCTCGACCTCGACGAGCAGATAAGGCGCCTTGTCGATGTTCTCTCGGCTGGCGACGAAGCAGTTGACCGTGTGCGTACTCGATCCGTCCATCACCGACAGCCCATGGCCCGCGCCGGCGACGAGCACTTGGATCAGCTCGGGATCGACGGGCACCTTCCAGTAGCCGCCGTCGGTGGGGCTCAGCTCGCCGCAACACGCGACGGAGTTGGCGTGCCCGTTGATCACGTGGGCGACCGTCGAGCCGGGCCAGCACCATGGTTTGGTCCTGTAGCTGGCCTCGTTGAAGGTCGCGCCGCGACCTTCCGGGTCCTCCTGATAGGATCGTTCCTGCGAGCCTTCGACCCAGCGGCTGGACACGGTCGACAGAGCGATCCATCGCAGGTCGGTTCCGCGCTCGGGCGCAGCTGCCGCGCCGGTGGTCTGCGTCGGGAAGAGGTAGAGTTCGGCCCGTAGCACCTTCCTGCCCTTGAGCCGGCCGAAGTCGAAGTCCATCAACGCCAGTTCCTGGTTCACCTTCAGCTTGAGTTGGGCGGTTCGGCCCATGCTGGTGTCGCGCTCGGCCTGGTTGCCCTGACTGACCCAGACGTCGGCAACACACGGCAACTTGACTGGCTCGCCCCAAGTCGGGCCGACACAGAACAGGATCGCCCACGCCCACGGAAGACAGAATCGAAAGAACGGCTTCATCGCTCCCAATGCCTCCAAACCGCGTATTGGCCGACAGACCACAGATCCGGGCCCGACGCACGCGCGCCGGCGCCCCTTCGGCCCTGGAAGAATCCTGCGACTAAGAATGCCTAAGGACGGCAGTAAGGTCAACCCGTCGCCGTTTGCATGGCAGGCGACAGCACCATAGGATGCTCAGGCGTGTGCGGTGGCGAGGTACTCGACATTGTTTGAGTGGTTCTTGAAGCTGGAGATCGAATCGTGTCTGCAAGAAGCGAATTGTTTCGGATGGTGCTGTGTCTGACGTCGGTTGTGCTGACTTTCGGCGGAGATCTTACAGCCGCGGGTGCAGACGCGAGCAGCCAGGCGGGCTCGTTTGTGGGTCCCCGGTGGGCCGTCGCGACATTTGAACTGGCCGGCGAAGACAGTTGGGTAACCCCTGCGTTCGAGCGGGGTGAACCGGTGCGCGGGATTCTGCATTTCGCCGAGCCCATCCGCGCCGAAGGTGCGTGGGTAACCGTGCGAGTGTCAGACTCGTTCGGACGGCTGCTCGTCGACAAGAAGCTTGCCGTCCCGCCGTCGGATGAGCCGGTCACGCAAATGCCGCTCGAGATTGACGTTCCGGCGGTCCTCGGCCAGCGTCACACGGTGAACCTGGTCATCCAACAAGCAGACCGGACGACGCAGGCGACCAGCCGGGACTTGCTGTATCGCCCGCCGGCAACTTGGGACGACTACATCTGCACGATCTGGCATCGGCACAACGCCAAGCGCATTCCGTACCTCCAGAACATGTACCTGTCGGGCACCCAGTGGAGCGGCAACAGCTCCCATCTGCCCCAGCACTTTATCGACCGCAACTACCGTTACTACGTCGAATCGGGCGCCGACTGGATCTTCGCTGCCTATCACATCTGGATGCCGGATAAGCCGAAGACGTACTACTTCAAGCAGGCCCGCGAGGCATTCAAGAAGGACCGGACCGACCTGCGCGTGCTGGAACGGAACCCCTGTCTGGCCGACCACGTCGTACAGGACCAGATCCGCTGGAAGTTCACGCACGAAGCGAGGATGCACCGCGACACCAGGCCGCTTTTCTACACCGTGGCCGACGAGCCGGGAATCGGCAATCAGGCCGCACCGTTCGACTTCTGCTTCGCGCCGCAGAGTCGGGAGGCATTTCGCCAATGGCTTAAGCAGCGGTACGCCGACCTGGCCGAGTTGAACGCCCAGTGGGGGTCGAGCTTTGCCGACTGGAACGAGGTGCGCGGCGCGACCACCGACGAGATCTTCGCCCGCCAAGACGACAATTTCAGCGCCTGGTGCGACTTCAAGGATTTCATGGACTCGCAGTTGATCGACAATTATGCACTGGCCAAGCAGTATATGAGCAAGCACGATCCGGACGGCCGCATCGGCATGGGCGGCGCCCAAGGCCCGGCGGCGGTGGGCGGATGGGACTTCTGGAAGCTCTGCGAGGTGTTCGACGTACTGGAGGCCTACTACATCGGCAACAACTACGAGTTGATGCGCAGCTTCAACCCGGACCTGATCCCATTCCACTGTTCGTTCGGCAAGGATAATCCCGAGAAACATCTGATCTGGTACCTGTTCATTCACGGCGATCGGGGACTGCTGGTCTGGGACGACAATTCGCAGTACGTGAACGATGCGGGCCAGTACAGCGAGCGGGCCAAACAGGCCAAGCCGATCTACGAGGAGCTCACCGGCGGCATCGGCAAGCTGCGGATCGCCTCCAGGCGAGTGGACGACCCGATCGCCCTGTATCACAGCCAGGCGAACCTGCGCGTGCACTGGGTGCTGGAGGTGCGGCCGGCGGGTGAAAAATGGGTCGAGCGGAACAGTTGGCACGAGCGGACCGACAGCCGCTATTTCCGCCTTCGTGAGTCGTGGGTGAAACTGATCGAGGACAACGGATTGCAGTATCGATTCCTCTGCCCCGCCCAGGTGGTGGCCGGTGAGCTGAAGCCCTACGACCCGGCGACCGGCGAGGGGTTCAAGGTACTGATCCTGCCCGAGATCCTCGCGATGTCGGCGAGCGAAGTAGGGGCCATCCGACGCTTCGTCGAGGCGGGTGGCGCCGTCCTTGCCGACAGGCGTTTGGCCGAGTTTGACGAGCACGGAAAGCGCGTCGAGGCCGGCCGACTTGCCGACCTGTTCGACGACGAGAGTGGGCGCGCGATCATGCTCGATCGCGACATGATCGTTTACTATCACCAGAGGCTCTACCCGCAGCAGGAGGAAGAGCTCAAGAGCCTCGTGGGTAACCATCTCCGTCGTCTGCTCGGCAACGACCGTGTCACGCCTCAGGTCGTCGACGCGTCGAGCCAGCCGGTCACGGGCGTGGAAACCACAGTATGGCACAACGGTGAAGTCGACCTGATTGCCCTGCACCGCAATCCGCAATTGCGGATCAATGAACTGGGTCCCCAGGAATACAAGTCGAACGAGAAGTTTGAGACGCCGGTGACCTTAACGCTCACGCGTGCCGACGAGGCAAGCTGGTATGACCTGCGGGCCAACCGACCGGCAGGACAGGGCACGGAAATCAGCGTCGTACTCCAGCCGTTCGAGCCCGTCATACTGGCGGCGTTCGGGCAGCAGCCCAAGTCACCCACGGTCGCGGTCAAGGGAAACCGCATCACGATCGAGCCTGCCCAGCCGTGTTCGATGGACTCGCCGACCTATCATCTGGCCTTTGTGGGACCCGACGGAAACGAGCGGCTCGTCTATCGCAGCAATTTCACCTGCGGGCCGCAAGGCGGATCGCTGGAATTGCCCCTGGCCTTGAACGACGCGCCCGGCCGATGGACGCTGCGCGTTCGCGACGTGGCGACAGGGCGCGAGCAGGAGGTAGCCTTTGATTTTGACGGTAAGGCGATGGCGCGCTAGTCAGCCCGGATTTCGCGGATGGGCTCTACGGTCGTCGTTCCCACGCGTGGGATCCATCGTAGCCAACCTTCACCGTGCTCCTGCCCGGTGGTGAAATTCTGCAACCGTCGTGGCAGGCCGGAGCAGCGGATCAAGGAGGGTGAGAACGCGGTCACGTCCCCCGGCTTCTCGCCGCGACTTCGCGGGCAACCAGGTGCGACCTTAGCTGTTCGTCCCGCGGCACTGGGGGAAGACGCGCCAAAAGTGCTAGGCGCACAAGCGGGAAGCGATGTACAATGACCTAATACAGTTAGGTGATGTGGTCGCGCAGGGTTATCTAACCGATCTTGGATGAGCACAGCGTTCATGCAACTCCGGATAACAAGGTCTTCAAACGCGACTTCTGAAGACGTTCACAGCTGATCCTGCACGCAGGAGAACAGCACATGGCAGGTAAGTTCTCTGAAGCGGTGCGCCTTCTATGGGGCAATCTTGGACTGTTCTCGGCTATCATTCTCACCGTCTGGCTGCCCGGTAATATTCTCACGAATTACGTTGCATACCATGTGGTGGAACCCGGCGATGAGTATTCAGGGTACATGTCGCTGAACATGTGGATCGAGACGATATTTGGTCCGATCTACATTGGAGCGCTCGTCTATGCGATGTTTCAGATAAAGTCGGGGCGTGCAGTTACCTACAGAGAAGCCATGGGCGTTGGAATTCGCAAATGGGGTTCTCTTTTTGCAGCGCGTTTTGCGGCAGGCATTCTGATACTACTTGGATCCATTGCCCTTGTCATTCCCGGGATAATTCTGGCGGTGCGGTATTCACTTCTCGATGCGCCTGTGGTTATCGAAGGTAAGGGAGCCTCTGCGGCAAGAGCGAGAAGCACCGCCCTTACGATCGGGCGACGATGGCGGATATTCTGGGCGGCCATTCTTTTTTTCATTGTTTACATGATTCTGGGCATCACCATCTATCTCCCCCTGGACTTCTTCGAGTTACTGAACACGATGCCCGCCGCAATCGTACTGGATTGCATCTTCACCATCGCGTATGCAGTCATACAGATTGTCATGTTCCTCTTCTTTTGGGAATCAATACAGAATCAGACACAGGTCGAAGAAGCAGCGCAG
>CBFCZG010000275.1:0-6453 GCA_965602375.1 uncultured Phycisphaerae bacterium
CAAGGCCGCCATCCAAACCGAGTTTCTGGGACGTACTCAGTCTGTCTACCCGACGCCCGCGACGCTAGCCTGGCGCAGCGGCTGCCCCATCGCCGTGCTCACCTGCCATCGACTTGACGAGCCGTTTCAGTTCGAGCTGCGCCTTCGTGACTGGATCGAAACGCCGCGATCGGGCCTTCGTCGCGTCTGGATCCGCAACACCACCGTCCGAGTCATGCACCACCTCGAAGCCGCCATCCGAGAGCACCCGTCGCAGTATGCCTGGACGCGCCAGCACCTGGTCGCCGGCCGAGACGAGACGTGACGCAGAGCGAGTCGCGCCCGCGACCTTGCGCCGGATTCACCGTGCTCGGCAAAAATATACGCTATTGTAAAGCGTCACTACGAAGTGACACACCATCCCTTCGCCGGACACGTGCGACCGGACGGTTCCCCTTCAGACCGGCCATCCCATCCCCCGCCATCACACCCTCTCTTTGCCTCAGCCGGCATCGCTCTGCAACGACGCCTCCCCAACCGCCGTCAGCGGCTGCTCGGGGTTCGACGCATCCATGCTCACCTCGAAGCCGTATTGAACCGGATTGTCGGCGTCTGAGTGGCCCAAGGCCAGCGACGGCGGCAAACCCAGCAGCAACAAACCTGCCATCGCCCACACTCTGGAAAACAGCTTTCTCATATCTATCCTCCCAAGGCAAAGCCCACAATCCATAAACGGCCCTGTTTGACTTGAGTGGTAAGCATAGCCAGACAGACTACGTCCGTCCAGGACATATTTCGACACGAGGGCTGCTCATGCGGCGACCGCGGCCGGGATTGGCTCCCGCGATGACCTGGTTTAGACTGATCCCGTGATGCTCACCCCTCGCGCAAGAGCAATCCTTTGGGGCATCCTCATCCTTGCGCTGGCGGCGACCGCCTATGCGCCGGCGTTGCGCGGCGACTTTGTCTGGGATGACGACGACTACGTTACCGACAATCCCACACTGACGAATCTCGATGGCCTGCGGCGCATATGGCTCGAATTCGGCGCCACCCCACAGTATTACCCGCTGGTCTACACCACGTTCTGGATCGAGTATCACATTTGGCAGCTTCATCCGTTCGGCTACCACCTGACCAACGTGCTACTCCATATGGTCAACGCCCTGCTGCTGTGGGCGATTCTCCGCCGACTCGCCGTACCCGGCGCGTGGCTGGCCGCCGCCATCTTCGCCGTGCACCCCGTCCACGTCGAATCCGTCGCATGGATCACCGAACGCAAGAACGTCCTTTCCGGCGCGTTCTATCTGTCGTCCATGCTGCTATACCTGCGCTTTGCCGGAATCGGGCCCGACCGCCCGTCGGGCCGTCGCCGATGGGCGTACTTCGTACTAGCCCTGCTGCTTTTTGCCTGCGCCCTGCTCAGCAAGAGCGTCACCTGCACCTTGCCGGCCGCACTGGTGCTGCTGCTCTGGTGGCGTCGCCGGCGCCTGCGCGCATCCGACCTCTGGCCGCTGATCGGGTGGTTGGTGGTCGGCCTGCTCATGGCCTTGACCACCGTCTGGATGGAGAGACATCACGTCGGCACCCGCTATATCGATTGGTCCCTCTCGCCCCTGGACCGCTGTCTCATCGCCGGACGGGCAGTCTGGTTCTACGCCGCCAAACTGCTCTGGCCGGCGAAGCTGACGTTCTTCTACCCTCGCTGGCACATCGACGCGGGCCTCTGGTGGCAGTACCTCTTCCCGCTTGCCGCGGTCGCCGTGATCGCCGCGCTATGGTGGCTGCGTAGCCGCTTGGGCAAGGGTCCCCTTGTAGCCGTGCTGCTGTTCGTCGGCACGCTCACCCCGGCGCTGGGGTTCGTCGATGTGTATCCCATGCGCTTCTCATTCGTTGCCGACCACTTCCAATACCTCGCCAGTGCGGGCCTGATCGCTCTGGGCGCCGCCCTGCTGGCCACACTGGCCCGGCCGCACGCGCCCGCCGGTCGTGCTCGTTCAGCAGCGCGGGTCGCCGTGCCCACCGCGCTGCTCGCCGTGCTGGCCACGCTGACGTGGCGGCAGGCACGCATCTACCACAGCCTCGACACGCTCTGGTCCGACACCGTCGCCAAAAACCCCGACGCGTGGATGGCCAGGTACAACTTGGGCACGCTCCGCCTCAATCAGAACCGCCTCGACGAAGCAATCTTGCACCTCCAGGAGGCGGCCCGACTCCAACCCGACTATCTGCTGGCCCACAGCAATCTTGGCCTGGCGCTCGCCCGGCAAGGCCGACTCGATCGCGCCGAAGCCGCCTATCGCAACGCGATTAACGTAAAAGTCAGTTACTGGCAGCCGTCGCACTTCGCCGCCGCGCACATTAGCCTCGCCAACACCCTCATCGCACGCGATCAACTCGACGAAGCCGTCACCCACCTCGAGCACGCCCTTCGTCTCCAGCCCGGCTCACTGGCGGCGCGACTGCGACTCGCCTGGGTCTTCCACCAGCAGGGCAAAACCGACCAGGCCATTGCCCAATACCGCCTGGCCGCGCAGAAGCATCCGCAGTCGGTCGACGCGCAATACGCCCTGGCCACTAACCTCGCCCGCGCGGGCCGGCTAGCCGAAGCCGTCGATTTCTATCGCCGCACGTTACAGCTCGCCCCCGACTTTGCCGAAGCGCACACCAACCTGGCCAGTGCACTGGTAGCAATCGGTCAGGTCGATCAGGCCATCGCCTCGTACCGACGGGCCATTGACCTTGCTCCCGACTACCCCGACCCGCACTACAACCTCGCCTGGACGCTAGCCACCTCGCCCATCGACCGGGTCCGTGACGGCCCGCGGGCCGTCGAGCTGGCCCGCAACGCCTGCGAGCTGACCGACTATCGCAGCGTCGCTGCCCTCGACGTGCTGGCCGCCGCCTACGCCGAAGCCGGCAAGTTTGACCAAGCCCTCGCCACCGCGCAACAGGCCGCCCGGCTTGCCGCCGCCGGCGACGACACCGCCTTCGCCGACCGGATCAACGCCCGCGCCCGCCTCTACCAGGCCCGACGTCCATACCGGCACGCACCGTGAGCCCCGCTGCGAACAGGGGCGTCTGCGGACCCGCTGGTAGCATCGCCTGGCGACCACCCGGGCCCGCCTGCCCCCCGCGGCAGCCTCGCCATCCGGGGGCTCGGATGGGACGATGGCACACGCCAGCCGGCTGGCGAACGCCAGCAAACCCGTTGACAGCCGCTGGCCGAGCCCTATAATGGCCCGTTCGTTTGGTGGCTCTGCGCAACATCGCTTGGGACATAAGGTTACCTCGATGGCCAGGGTGGTTCTGGACAACGTGAGCAAGGATTTTCCCGGCGGCGTCCAGGCTGTGCGCAATATGGACCTGGACGTGGCCGACGAGGAGTTCATCGTCCTGGTCGGACCCTCCGGCTGCGGCAAGAGCACCACACTGCGAATGGTGGCCGGGCTCGAGGAGATCACCAAGGGCACCATCAGTATCGGCGGGCGGATCGTCAACGACGTACCGCCCAAGAACCGCGACATCGCCATGGTCTTCCAGAACTACGCCCTGTACCCCCACATGACGGTGTACAAGAACATGGAGTTCGGCCTGAAGCTGCGCGGGGTGCCCAAGGCCGAGCGTCGGCAGCAGGTGGGCGACGCCGCCAGACTCCTCGGCATCGGGGAGTTGCTCGAGCGCAAACCCAAGGCCCTGTCCGGCGGGCAGCGGCAGCGCGTTGCGGTCGGGCGGGCGATCGTCCGCGATCCCAAGGCCTTCCTGTTCGACGAGCCGCTGAGCAACTTAGACGCCAAACTCCGCGTCGAGATGCGTGCCGAGCTGAAGAAGCTCCACCGACGATTGCGAACCACCACCATCTACGTCACGCACGACCAGGAAGAGGCGATGACCCTCGGCGACCGGGTGGTGGTCATGAGGGACGGACTCGTGCAGCAGTGTGCCTCGCCGCTGGAGGTGTACGAGCGCCCGGTCAACCGCTTCGTAGCGGGGTTTGTGGGTACGCCACCCATGAACTTCTTCAGCGGCCGCCTGCTGGCCGAGAACGGGCGCGTATACTTTGATGAAGGCACCAACCGAATTCGTCTGCCCAACGATCTGGCCGTCAACCTGGCTGGACGCGCGGGCGAACCGATGGTGCTGGGCATTCGGCCGGAGTGCCTGTCGAACCGAAACGACGGAGCGTTCGCCGGCACGGAGAACGCCATTGACGTGAAAGTCAGTGTGGTCGAGTTGCTGGGTGACAAGAAGGACGTCTACGCAGCCACCCAGACGCACGATCACATCGTGTGCCGTGTGGATTCCCATGCTGCGATCAGCGAAGGGCACAGCGCCTCGCTGTATCTGAACATGGGGCGGGTCCATTTGTTTGAACCCGGGGAAACGGGCATGAACGTCAGCCTCGACGGAGTCGGCGCCAGTGCACGCTAAGCGCTTTGGGCACTGGCTTGGAATTGGTCCTGCGGGGCTGGGGCGCATCAGTGGGAGGTCACCGATGCGCTGAGCGGATGCGAACCATCTCGCCGTCATGCCCGGAATCGGATCCGGGTCGGACAAGTGGGCCTGATGGATCGGCCCACTTTTTCTTTCGCCGCGGCCACGTGCCGTCGGCGGCACAACCTGGGCGAGTGCGGGCGCCGGTGACCCGTACAGGATTTGCATACCAAGGATGCAGCATATGAGTCAGGAACTACTTCGGCTGGTCGAGAGCATCAGCCGCGACAAGAACATCGAGAAGGAACTCGTGCTTCAGGACCTCGAAACCGCCATGGTCTCCGCCGTCCGCAAAGCGCACGCCGAGGCCGAAGATGTCAAGGTCGAAATCGACCGCATGACGGGCGACATCGGCGCCTTGCTTGACGGGCAGGCGGTGGAGATGAAGGAGTTGGGCCGCATCGCCGCGCAGACCGCAAAGCAGGTGATGATCCAGAAGCTGCGCGAGGCCGAGCGAGGCAGCATCTTCGAGGAGTTCATACAGCGCAAGGGCACCATCGTGACGGGTACGGTGTCCCGGTTCGAGGGCGGGGCTCTGGTGGTTAGCATAGGACGGGCCGAAGGCTTCCTGCCCCGCAGCGAGCAAATCCCCGGCGAAATGCACCATCCGGGCGAACGGATCCGGGCCCTTGTGCTCGACGTCCGCGAGGCGCCCCACCAGGTGCGAATCATCCTCTCTCGCTCGCACCCCGATCTGATACGCCGGCTCTTCGAGCTGGAGGTGCCCGAGGTCGCCGAGCGGATCATCGAGATTAAGGCTTTGGCCCGCGAAGCGGGATACCGCACCAAGGTGGCGGTCTCCAGCATCGATATGAAAGTCGACGCCGTCGGCGCCTGCGTGGGCGTCCGTGGCAGCCGCATCAAGAACATCGTCGATGAACTGGGCGGCGAGAAGATCGACATCGTTCGCTGGAACGAGTCGTCTCAGATCCTCATCGGCAACGCCCTCAAACCGGCCGAGGTGCAGGAGATTGCCCTTTGCTTCGAGTTGGGGCGGGCCACCGTCGTGGTAGCGGAAGACCAGTTGTCGCTGGCCATCGGCAAGCGCGGTCAAAACGTGCGTCTGGCAGCCCGTCTGACCGGGTGGGACGTCGATATCCTCACGCCGGCTGAATACAACAAGGGCCTGGACGACCTTGAGAAGACCTTGCGGCAAATCGACGGCGTCGAGGACGTCATGATCGACAAGATGGTGGCTATGGGCATGGTCTCGCTCATGGACGTCGAGGAGGTCGGGGTCGAGCCGATGCAGAAAGAGCTGGGCATGGCCGAGGAGTTGGCGACCAACACCGTGGCCATCGCCGCCGAGCACGCCAAGCGCATCGCCGCCGAAATGCAGGCAGCCAGAGAACAGGCCGAGCGCGAGCGAGCCGAACGCGAATCGGCCGAAAAACAGGCGACCGAGGCCGCCCTCGCTGCCCTTCGCGGCGAGCTCAGCGAGCAGCAACAAGCCGATCAGCCGCCGACGGACGCCGCGGCTTCCGATCAGGATGCCGCTGACGACAAAGAAGCGGAAACCGACGTCGACCAGCCGCAAGACCAGGATGACGCAACTCGCGTCGGGGTGACGCCCGAAGAGCAACCGGAAAAGGAGAATCCCGAGGCAGAGTAGGTCGGCCCTGTTGGCAAAGGGCAGACCGTACGTACAGCGCGATCACAACCACCTGGGTGTCCGTCCCCGGCTCCAGGTGTGGAGGTATCAGGCGACGAACCGGGACCGCAGGCAAGCTGAATGCGACCGGCCCCAACGCGTGAACTTGGCTTGGCCAAGGCGCCGCCGGGTCGGGCGTCGCCGATGGTAAAGGGAGATGTCTGTTGGCTGAAAAGACACGTGTACATCAACTGGCCAAAGAGCTGGGTGTATCCAGCAAGGCCATCCTCCAGAAATGCAAGGCCGAGGACGTCCCGGTCAAGAACCATATGTCCACGCTGTCGGCTGGACTCGAAGCCACCATTCGTGAATGGTTCAGCGAGGGTACT
>CBFCZG010000276.1:0-6452 GCA_965602375.1 uncultured Phycisphaerae bacterium
GGTTTATGCTGAGGACCAGCTCGTTGTTGGAATAGCCGCTGGTGCTGTCCATGGTCACATGGTACGACCCGGCATGCGGCCCGTTGGCAGAGGTCACCTGGACCTGTCCGTACCCGGTAGAAGAAGCCGCGGTCCAGTACGGCATGAAGCCGCCTGTTTCGAAACTGTCGTAAAACGGGAAAGAAGCTATCACGTCCGGGGTCGTTGTCACGGTAGGCGTGGCAGTGTGCTGCGGCGTGACTGTCCGGGTGGGTGAGACCGAGAAAGTCGGGGTGATGCTGAAGGTGGCCGACGGTATGCTGCCGCCGGACTACCGAACGGGGCTGGTATTTGTGTTGCTGCTGGTTCTGCTGGCGGTTCGACCCACGGGTATTTTGGGTTCGCGGGCGCGCGCCCGGCTGCGGGAGTTTTAGAGGTGGGGTGGCGCAACTGGATTGGCATCGGCGTGTTGGTGTTTGCAGTGTGGGCTGCACCGCGTGTGTTATCCGCGCTGGAGGCGGAGTACATGCTGGTGCAGTTGAACCTGTCAGGCCTGACGGTACTGGTGTGTCTGGGGCTGGTGCTGTTGATGGGGTACGCGGGCCAGTTGTCGCTGGGGCATGCAGGGTTCTTTGCGTTAGGGGCGTATGCGTCGGCCATTCTGACGGCGCATGCCAACCTGACCGGATGGCAGGAAGCCTGGCCGATTCGGGTGGGGCTGGCGTGGCAGGTGTTGCGGGAGGGCCACGACTTTATGGGCGAGCCGTTCGTTCGGTTCGCGCCGTGGGCGGCCGTCCCATTGGCGATGGTGTTAGCGGCAGCCGCTGCGCTGTTGCTGGGTCTGGCGACGTTGCGTCTTCGCGGCCACTACATGGCCATGGCCACACTGGGGTTCGGGTTTATCATCTACAACCTGGCGGTGAACTTCGTTTCGCTGACGGGTGGCCCGGCGGGGATTCAGAGCATCCCGGAGATGTCGTGGCTGGGCATGGACGAAGGGCGCTGGCACGTGGCGATCTGGGCTGTGGTGATCGTGACGATGATTCTGATGCTCAACACGACGCACAGCCGAGTGGGTCGAGCGCTTCGCAGCATTCACGGCGGCGAGGAGGCGGCCCGAGCGATGGGGGTGGATACGGTGCGTTTGAAGCTGATCGTTTTCGTACTCAGTGCGATGTTGGCGGCCTTTGCGGGAAGCCTGTTTGCGCACAAGTTCAGCTATGTCGGTCCCGAGGTGGCGGGGGTGAGCGAATCGATCTGGCTGGTGACGTTCGTGGCGGTGGGCGGGATGGCGAACCTGTGGGGCGGGTTGGTGGCGGCTCTTGTGCTGAGAATGCTGTTTCTGTCGGGTTATTTTGGTGAGTACACCGAGTTCGTGTTCGGCGTAACCCTGGTTGTGGTGATGATGTCGATGCGGGACGGCGTACCCGGGGCCGTGCGGCAAGGCTGGCGACTGTTGCACGACAGGCTGGGCCGACGAAGTGACCGGCGTGCTGAGGCCGAGCCATGGTCGACCGCGGAGGCCGACGCGTTGGGCTGACGGGAGTTCGAGGTGGCGTCTGTGTTGCTGGAAGTGGACAGCCTGGCCAAGTCGTTCGGCGGGTTGCGCGCTGTCGACGGCGTGAGCATGTCGGTCGAGCGCGGAGAGATTCGGGCTCTGATCGGCCCGAACGGCGCGGGCAAGACGACGTTGTTCAACGTGATGGCCGGTGAGTTGCCGTCGGATGCGGGTCGGGTGTCGCTGGCGGGGCATGACATCACGCGCCGGGGGTCTCATCAGATCGCGGCGTTGGGCATGTCGCGGACTTTCCAGACGGTGCGTCTTTTTGAGAACATGACGGTGTTGGAGAACGTGATGGTGGGCCGTCACGTCCGCACGCACGTGGGTTTTTTCGGCGGGGCGTTTTCGGCACCGTGGTCGATACTTGAGGAGCGTGCGATCGCGGGTGCGGCGCGTCGGTGGCTGGACTTCGTGGGTCTGCCCGGTCGGGAGCATGCGGCGCCGGGGTCGTTGGCGTTCGGGCAGCGGCGGCTTGTGGAGTTCGCCCGGGCTTTGGCGACCGAGCCGAAGCTGCTGTTGCTGGATGAGCCGGGGTCGGGGATGAACCTGGCGGAAGTGGAGTTGATCGACGCGATGATCCGCCGGATACGCGACGAGCTGGGGGTGACGATTCTGCTGGTCGAGCACAACATGTCGTTGGTGATGGATTTGGCTGATTGTGTGACGGTGCTCGATCAAGGGCGCAAGATTGCGGAGGGTCCGCCCGCCCAGGTACGGTCGGACCCGTCGGTGGTGAAGGTTTACCTGGGTCGGCCGGCGGCCTGATGCTAATCGTTCGCAATCTCTGGAGCGGCTACGGCAGCCTTCGGGCGGTGCGGGGGGCGAGTTTTCACGTGCGCGAGGGGGAGATTGTCGCGTTGATCGGGGCCAACGGTGCGGGCAAGACGACGCTGCTGAAGACCCTGGCGGGATTGATCGCGGCGAGCGGGGGAGAGGTGCTGCTCTCGCAGCGGAACCTATGCAATCTCTCGCCGTGGCAACTGGTGCGAGAGGGGGTGTCGCTGGTGCCGGAAGGCCGGGCGTTGTTCGCGACACTGACGGTGGAGGAGAATATCCGTCTCGGGGCGTATTACCGTCGAAGCCGGTCGTTGCGCAGTGCGGTACAGCAGGATCTGGACTACGTCAGGGAACTATTCCCTATCCTGGTGGAGCGTTCGGGGCAGTTGGCGGGCACGCTCTCGGGTGGCGAACAGCAGATGGTCGCCGTCGCGCGGGGGCTGATGTCGAGACCAAGGCTGCTGATGCTGGATGAGCCGAGCATGGGTTTGGCGCCGGTGATCGCGCGCGGGATATTTGCCAAGCTGCGGCAGCTTCGTGATGATGGGTTGACCGTGCTGCTGGTGGAGCAGAACGCCGTGGCGGCGCTGGACGTGGCCGACCGCGGGTACGTGCTGGAGACGGGTCAGATTCTCATGGTGGGCGAGTCGCACGATTTGCTCAACAACCACGAGGTGCGGCGGGCGTACCTGGGCAAGGCGTACCGAGAGGTGTGGGAGTAGCAGCGGACGGACGGAGCGATGCCGATCTTCGATGCCAAGAACGAGGCACTTTCGCGAGAGATCCTGGAGCAGGTTCAGCTTGAGCGTTTGCAGGCGGTGCTGAATCGGGTGCAGCGCAACGTCTCGTGGTACCGGCGGCAGTTGAACGAGGCGGGGATCGGCCCGGGCGACATTCAGTCGCTGGCGGATCTGTCTCGGCTGCCGATGACGCCGGGCAAAGCGCTGGCGGAGGGCTATCCGTATTCGATGTTCGCCGTGCCGCTGCGCGAGGTGATCCGGCTGCACTCGGTGCCGGGTCCGGACGGGCGGACGCTGGTGATCGGGCACACGCGCAACGACGTGCGACAGTGGGCGCGCCTTGCGGCGCGTACGCTGGCGGCGGCGGGGGTGTCGGAGACGGACGTCGTGCAGATCTGCTTCGGGGAGGGGTTCTTCGTCGAGGGGATGGGGTTTCAGTACGGGGCAGAGCTTCTGGGGGCGTCGGTGATTCCTGCGCCGGTGCGCGGCATCGACGAGCAGATCCAGGTGTTGCGGGACTACCGGGCCACGGTCCTGGTGAGCACGCCTACGCATGCGCGGCTGTTGGTGCACGGCTTGAGGGAACGAGGCATCGAACCGCAGAGCCTGCATCTGCGGACGTGCGTTCTATCGCGCGCCATGTTGGGCGAGCCATGGCGACAGTCGCTGGAAGAGGGGCTGTTCGCCAAGGTTTTCACCAGCTTCGGGATTCCGGAAGTATTTGCGCCGGGGATCGCAGCCGAGTGCCGGCATAGCGAGGGGCAACACGTCAACGAGGACCACGTGATCGTCGAGATGATCGAGCCGGAAGGCGACGAACCCGTACCCGATGGACATCGGGGCGAGCTTGTGGTTACCTCGCTGACGCGCGAGGGGTTTCCGCTGCTGCGCTACCGCACCGGCTACCTGACGTCGGTGTGGCGGTGTCCGTGCCCGTGCGGGCGGACCGGCGCGCTGCTTCAACCGATCCTGGGACGCACCGACAGTCGCCTTCTGGTCAACGAGGTTCCGGTCTATCCGGCGGAAGTCGAGCGCATTCTGTCGGCGGTGGAACACGCCACGCCGCATTTCCGTTTGAACCTGCGCACGGACGAGACGGGCGAAACGCTGGAGGTGCAGGTGGGCGTGGATGAGCAAATCTTTGCCGACAAGGTGCGGAGTATGGATTTGATTCGCTCGCAGATCATTTCGGCGTTGTCGGCCCGGTGGGGCACGCACGTGGACGTTCGTCTGGTGGAGGTCGGCACGCTGAGGGAGCCGCCGCCGGCCCGGTAGCGATAGCGTCGAAGGGCTTGTCAGGGCGGAGGGGGTGCTGTATCGTCGGGATTGCTTTGTCCGGACAGGCGGTTGGGGTGAGTCCGGGCGTGGAACTGACCCTCGTCGGAGAAGCGGGAACGAGCTATGGACCTGAGTTTTTCTGATGAAGCGGCGCTGGATTACCTGCCGTTGGATCGCCTGCGGGTGTTGCAGACCGAGCGGCTGCGGTCGGTGGTGCAGCGGGTGTTTGAGCGCGTGCCGGCGTACGCCGATCGGATGAAAGAGGCGGACGTCCGACCGGACCAGATCAAGGGGCTGGACGACATTGTGCGTCTGCCGTTCACCACGAAGCTGGATTTGCGGGATCATTACCCGTTCGGTCTCTTTGCCAGTCCCTTGCGGTACGTGGTCCGACTGCACGCCTCGAGCGGCACGACGGGCAAGCCGATCGTGGTGGCGTACACGCGAGAGGATATCAACACGTGGTCGCAGGTGATGCTGCGGACGTTCCGCTGCGTGGGCGTCGGCCCAGGCGATATCGTGCAGAATGCGTACGGGTACGGCCTTTTCACCGGCGGGCTGGGCGCCCACTACGGACTGGAGCGTCTGGGCGCGACGGTGATTCCGATGTCCGGCGGCAACACCGAGCGGCAGGTGATGGTGATGCGCGACTTCGGGGTGACGGCGGTTTGCGCCACCCCGTCGTACTTCCTGCTCATGCTCGAGCGGGCGGGCGAGATGGGGTTCGACCCGCGTTCGCTGCCGGTGCGTGTGGGGGTGCTCGGGGCCGAGCCGTGGACCGACCAGATGCGCGAGCGGATCGAGGCGATCGGCGGCGTGAAGGCGTACGACATCTATGGGCTCAGCGAGATCATCGGGCCGGGCGTCGCCAGCGAGTGCGAGGCGCAGCAGGGCCTGCATATCTTCGAGGATCATTTTTATCCTGAAATCATCGATCCGGAAACAGGCCAGCCCGTGCCGGACGGCCAGGAGGGGGAGCTCGTGCTGACGACGCTGACCAAGCAGGGCATTCCGATGATCCGTTACCGCACGCGGGACGTGACGCGCCTGATGCGCGAGCCTTGTGCGTGCGGGCGCTCGGTGGTGCGAATCGAACGGATCAGTCGGCGCACGGACGACATGCTGATCATCCGGGGTGTGAACGTGTATCCGTCGCAGGTCGAGGCTGCACTGCTCCAGGTGGAAGGCACGATGCCGCATTACGTGTTGGTGGTGGATCGGGAGGGCGCACTCGATTCCCTCTCGGTGCACGTCGAAGTGAGTGAAGAGGTGTTCAGCGACGAGGTGCGCGGGCTGGAGAAGCTGGAACGGGACATCGCCGGCAAGCTTGAGAGTGTGGTGGGGCTTCGTATGGGCGTGAAGCTGGTGGAGCCTCGCAGCATCGAGCGGAGCATGGGCAAGGCCAAGCGGGTGATAGACAATCGCAGGGCAAAGCAGGGCCAGTGACTGGCAGGAGCGTAAGGCGATGAGGGTACCTCAGATCTCGGTGTTTCTGGAGAACCGCAAGGGGCGGTTGCGCGAGGCGTGCCGATGTCTGGCCGACGCGGGTCTGAACCTGGTGGCGTTGAGTCTGGCCGATACGGCCGACTTCGGCATCCTTCGGGTGATCGTCGGGGATACGGACAAGGCGCTGGACGTGCTGAAGCGCTCGTCGTTTACGACGGCCCGTACGGACGTGCTGGCGGTAGAGGTGGCCGACGAGCCCGGCGGATTGGCCAGGCTTCTCAAGGCCATCGAGGATGCGGACCTCAACGTGGAGTATATGTACGCATTCAACGAGAAGCGCGAGGGCAAGGCCGTTCTGGTGTTTCGGTTTGACGACCCCGACAAGGCCGGTGAGGCGCTGGGCAAAGCCGGCGTGAACGTTCTGAGCAAGATCGACCTGTTCGCGGGCGCGGGGCCGGGCCAGTAATGTCCGATCTGATAACGCGAGGGATCTGGGCGCGGAACGAGCTGCTCGATCTGGACGCATTGCGTACTCTGCAACTGGAGCGTCTGAGGCAGACGGTGCGACTCAGTTACGACCGGGTGGGGTTTTACCGTCGGCGGTTTGATGACCTGGGGTTTTCGCCGGACGACCTGCGCAGCCTCGACGATCTTGCCAGGCTTCCGTTCAC
>CBFCZG010000277.1:0-6413 GCA_965602375.1 uncultured Phycisphaerae bacterium
GCTGCAAAGAGGTCGCCATCTTGGCCGCCGCCACGTGCTCCAAGGTGTAGGATTTCGCGCGCCGCTCCGTACGCCGATCGAGCAACTGAACGATCTCGCGGTCAGCACCACCCCGGACGGCCAGGTGAGCGGTGGATACACGGCGGTGCACGCGACCTGGGACCCCGCCGACGATTTGGACGGCTGGCCACTGTGGCGCGACATCGACCTGCAAGCGCCCTACACGATGAGTTCGGCGGAGAAGTACATCATCAAGTTCCAGTACGTCTCCGGCGGCGGCGGAGACCCCAATGACGACAATTACTGGCTGTCCACCGGGGACTACATCACGCACGACGCCTATGCCGACGACGCCACCGGCTCGATAACGACATCGTCCTATCTCCCACGCCTCGAGCTGTGGGCCAACCGAGCCAACCTCAGCGTTTACACTCTTTACCTGTCGCCTTCGACGCTGTGGTCACACGGGCTCGTCCACGTCACCGCGGACATCTGGAACCGTAGCGACGTCGACGTCACCACGCCCTTCGACGTGGCCCTCAAGTACCGTGCGGTCGGCGGCGCTTTCTGGATCGACGCCGCCGCCCCGGTGGAAGTGACGGGCGTCAACGCGATGCGCCATGCGACCGCGTCGTGGCACTGGGGACCGCCTGGCCCCGGCTTGTACGAGTTCGAAGTGGAGGCGGACGTCGACCACGAGATCGACGAGACCGCTGAAGACGACAACTTCCTCAGCTACATTCCTGGTCCACACCAGTGTCGTGTGTACGGGGACTCTGACACACCGGTCAGGACACTCATTCTCACCGATTCCTGGCGCTGGGGCGACGTCGGCTACTGGCCGAGCGAGGTCAACTCGCTGATGGCCGACCTCGATTACCTGGCGCAAAACGACCCGCGCGGAGCGGCTGTGCTCGTCAACATCGCTGACTATGAAAGCACCTCCGACCTGATCCAGCGCCGCAATGACTGGATCGCCAACTTCGGCACGTCGAGCACCGAGGCCAACACCAACGCATACGTCGCTGAGATCGACAAGATCATCGAGGACCTGCGTAGGTACTCGTACCCGCGCCTTCGCTACCTGATCATCGTCGGCAGCCATGAAGTGGTGCCGATGTACGTCCGCACTGACGAGCACCCGGGCGGCAATAGCGAGTACACGTGGGCCGGCACGAACTACGACCCCAACACGGACATGTATCACCTTTATCGGACCAGTTCGCCCGGAAACTACCTGACCGACGCGACATATGCCGATCTGGAATACCTGGACAGTTCTTGGGATCACCAATACACGAGGGAACTGGCGGTCGGTCGACTGGTCGAGACGCCTGGCCAGATCGGCGCGATTATCGACAACTATTTCGCGCTGACAGACGCTACGAACCCGATGGCCGATCTGGCCTGCATCGGCTCGAAGGACTTCATCGACGGGGCGCGCCAAACCAACCAGTACCTAAGTGACTGTGGATTCACGGCCGACACGACCCTCATTGGATTCAGCTTCGCTTCGACGTCAGTTCCACCAAAGATGGAGGCGAAGGACGACCTCATCTACATCGGCGGGCACGGCAACTACAACCTGATGGAGACGAAGGCGTCGCCCACAGACGCGTTTATGGCAGGTGACCACGCGACGCGCGGCGACACCTGGGCCATCGACACGCTGCCAACCGCGACCATTCTCGCAGCCGGCTGCCACAACGGCGCCTTGCTGCCGAACAAGACCTATCACGCGCCCGACCTGGGCGGCACCACCTACCGCGACTTCCCCGAGGAGTTTGCCGATATCGGCGCGATCGCCTATCTGGGCGCTACCGGGTATACGTGGATTACCACCGGTGACTCGGCAAACGACACGAACACCGGCTTCAGCGAGGAACTCTGCGCCCGGACGGTGCGGAAATACGCCGCCGGCCTGACGATCGGCGAGGCCTACCGCCGCGCAGCCAATGAATACTACAATCTGTACAAGAGCCCGGCGCGCAGCTCGCACCGGAAGGTGCTCGGCATCCACCAACTCTACGGCCTACCCGGCTACAAGGCCACAGCCGGCACGTGCGGCAATCAAGGGTATCACTTCGGTGACACGCATTGGACGCAGGACGGTGGCACCATCACCGTTGAGACCACGCTCACCGTGGATAACTGGACACTCGACCCCAGCGGGGTCGTCACGATCCCCGGCGCGGGCTACACCGGCGCGGAAGATACGCCGGTCCTTCCCGTTATTACCTACGCCGAGTCGAACCCGGTCCCGCCGGGCACCTGCCTCAAGTCGGCCGTCTTCGTGTTCTTCGCGCCCCCGTCGCAGTACGTCGACCTCATGAACGTCGTACCCACGACCGGCGTCGGCAACGCCAGCACGAGCGTCCCGCCGCAAACGTTCTACTATCCCGATTTCTACCCGCCCGTGCAATGCAGCGGCTACACCACGCCGAACGTCGGAGGCGTGGACGCCGAGGTGGGCATGGTTATCCACCCGGTGCAGTACAACGCGCTGACCGGCACGACCCGCATCTGGGAGCAGATGCTGCTCATTTTCGAGTACGACATGACTCAGGTTCCGTTCTGCGACAACTTCTCCGGCGGCGACCTCGGCAAGTGGGAGACAACCGAACTGGGCGCAGCCAGCGTGGAGGTAGACCACCTGGACGGTGTCAGCCCGCCGTATTCGCTCAAGATCGTCGGTGCCTCCGCTCAGGGCGACCGGGTCAAGGTCGAGTCGTATCCGATTGCCATCGACTTTGCCAAACCCTATCGCACTCAGTGCATGTTCAAGTACTCATCGTTCCACTGGGACAGGTTCCTGGTCTTCGGACACGTGCGGCTTCTGCTGGACTACCCGTACATGGCGTTGAAGTACGATCCGGTGGGGGACAACTCATTCGTGGGCAACAGCATCGGTCCGGCCTTCAACAGCTATGCGGCGGCCGACAGCTGGGTCCCGATCTCGGTGACGGTGGATCCCCAGGTGCGGGAATACACCATCCGGATCAACGATGTGCTCGTGGGCACGGTGTCGTATCAGGCGACCGTCGAGCCGTCCGCGACAATCTGGTTTGAAGACAACGGAAGCGCCGACAACTTTCTGACCGCCAGCTACGACGATTTTCTCGTCATGGGCAGCCATGTGCCCGTGCTCGCGTCCGACTTCGACCACGATGGTGACGCCGACCTGGATGATTTCGCGAACCACTTCGTTGCCTGCATGACGGGACCGGGAGGGCAGACCACACTGGACTGTCAGGCCTGCGACCTCGACGGCGACGAGGACGTGGACGTGGACGACTTCGCTATGTTCGCGGCCGACTTCGGCGCTCCATGATAGGACAGCCGCGCCGAGTGCTCGCCGTCCGAAAGAGCGATTCTGAGGGCCATCGCCGGAGGCACACAGGCGACTCCAACGCGGTACAAGCAGACGTAAACCTTGTTCCAGTGCGACGTCATGATACCGGTTTTTGGGTGCGTTAATGCAACCTGCTCCCGGCATCACGCCGGGGGCGATGTCGCGGTTCGTGCGGGACGAGCGGACCGTGACGCTGCCCGTGTTCGATGGCCTGGCGGGCGAGGTGGGGCTTGAATTGCGGCCGAAGTGCGGGCGGTAGGCGCAGACCGCCCACACGATATACTGGACGCAGTTGAACGCATATCTGTGGTGTCGACACTGCGGGGAAGGCGCCACCAAGTATATGGCATCAGCAGCGGCGCTACGACACACCCGGTTCAGATGGCAGCTGTGGGTCCGCTTGATCTTGGAACATCCGGTTGACTCTGGGCTGGAGGAATCACACGCCAATCGGGCACATCCAAAGCAGAAAGAATGGACCTGCACATTCATAGAACCCAACCTTCTCCTTTCGTTTGACCATGATTAGATTCTGCGCAACGAAGTAGATCGCGTAGAACATGCAGGCCATGGCAAGCAGATGAAATGGTACGATCAAACGCAGGAGTCGATCGCTGACGTATCCGCCCACAGTCAGCAGGAAGAAAACGAACGCGCAGAGCATGTAGATTGAGCTGTAGGCAATGGCGAAGCCAACTAAGCGCAGATTCGGTCTGACGTACTCAGGCACCTTGCGGTTGATGTTTGTGCCTAGAGACCAGACCCAAGCAACAAAGACAGCCATGAACATCAACATGCCAATCGGCAAGATTGCAGGCACCCAGGGCGGGAAATCAAGGACCGTGCCAGCAAGTATCGTAAAGTACGCTCCGAAGAGCAGCAGAAAGAGCTGCCACGCTTTCATCTTCAGGAATATCTTCATGTCATCTCCAGACACAAAGCGTGCCGCCCGATCTGACCGCCACCGTCAATCTGCACAATGCGACACCATGATACCAGTACCAGAGGCGTCACGCCAACCCAGGTAGTACTGCATTCCCGCTGGCGGTGTCGCGATAGGGCGCCAAAGAATGCGATAGCCTGCTCGGACCTGCAAAAAGGGCGGGACCGTTGTAAACCTCGCCCAGACAAGGACCCTGCGGCTTTTTGGCATCACGCCAGAGCTGCGATAACAGCCACCGCACACATCTGGAGTAGGCTGTGTCTGAAAAACAGGTTCTCCCGACGGTGCGCCGTCCGGGGCACTGGCGGACAGGTCCGCCTTCGGCGGATGGCAATCAAGTGGGGATTGCGCCACATCCTGCAAACGCCTTCAGGGCCCCTCATACCAGTCCAGAAAGATCGTAAAGTCGACGAGGTCGACGTCGTTGTCGTTGTCGAAGTCGGCCTCGGAGACGCTCGGCACGTTCGGACCGGTCCACTCGCCGACGAAGACGACGTAGTCGTCCAGATCGGCGTCGCTGTCGCCGTCGAGGTCGGCCACCACGGTTGCGCCCTCATACAGTGTCTCGATCTCCGACAGCAGCAGCGCACGCCAGTACACACGCACATCGTCAAGCCTGCCGGGGAACCATCGCCCGCCGTAACGAACGCGGTTGCCCATGCGAAACAGGGAAATAGTGCCGGGGTCGTGGACCTCGACGTTGTCGCCGGTTTCCTCGCCGTTGATGTACACACGGTGCGTCGTGCCATCGAAGGTGTAGGCCAGGTGATACCACTCCTGCGCCGGCGGCGTGGTGGTGGAACGGACGATGAGACGGTCGCCGTAAGCGTGTACGGCCCCGCTGGCATAAATGTTGATCATCGCCGCGCCGGCGCTCGGCGCCATCCCGTAGACAGAGTCGTTGGTCGGCGTGATGTCGGAATACACCCAAAGGGCCACGCTCATCGGGTCGTTCATGCCCAGCGTCGCGTTGAAGGTGCCGTCGACTTGAGCGTCGAGGCCGTTGAATTGCAGGGCGCTGCCCGTGCCCGACTGGCCCGTCGTCCACGTGGCGTTGTTAAGCGTGCCGTGGCTGGCGCCGACCGTCACGTCCGTGACCGTCGGGCTCGCGCCATCGTCGCAGGGCCAGTAGGCGATCATGTCGGTCGGCGGCTTGAGGCTCGGCGTTGTGCCGATGACGGCCGGACAGCGAGGTCCTTCGATCGCCGCACCGTTAACCGCCGCAACTTCATAGCGGTAGCTGCGCCCGCTGATCAGCCCGCTATCGGTATAGGACAGGCCCGCCTCGGTCGCGACCGCGACGTTGCCTCGATAGATCACGTAGTGCAGGATCCCGCTTTCGGCGTCTGAAGACGGAGCCCACGTCAGCTCGATCTCGGTGGTGCTCGTGGCGACGGCGCCCAGGTCGGTCGGCGCCGTCGGAGGGGTCGTATCGGGCTGGTCGGTCGTGATTACGGCCACGTTCGACAGCGCCGCCGTGTTGTTCGACTCGTCGGTCGCCTTGATCGCGAAGTAGTAGGTGGTGTCGGGCAGCAGCCCGCCGACGGTCATGCCCTGGCTCGTGCCGGCCATCTGCGGCATGGGCTCGCCCGCGGCCTGCGTGGTCACGCTGTCCCAGTTGGCTTCGGTAATCAACTCGGTGGCATACCGCAGGTCGTAGCTGTCGGCCCAGCCGATCATGTCGTCGTCGCCGGGTGCGGTCCAGGTCAGGTCCACCTCGGCCGAGGTCGCGTCGGTTGCCGTCAGGTCCGACACCGCCGCCGGTGGGGTATCGTCCGGCGGCACATCCGCGATGGCTTTGTCGTAGACCTCCTTGATCTTCTGCACGCTCAGCCAGCAGCGAAGCAGGTAACCCACCTCACTGAGCGGTTCGCCGTTGTTCTGGTACGGATCGGACGACGAGTCGTAACCTCCGCCGACCGGGCTGGGGTGCAGGCCGTCCGACGCCATCAACGTGCCGTCCCAACTATCTCCGGGCCGACGACGCGTCATCTCCTCGTAGAAATCAATCAGCGGCAACTTCTTGGCCTGCGCCAGCGCTCGGATCTCGACGTTGTACGCCTCGATCGTCGGAATCATGTTCCGTCGCGGCGGGATCGTCGAGAAGATCACGATCGT
>CBFCZG010000278.1:0-6394 GCA_965602375.1 uncultured Phycisphaerae bacterium
GCCAGGCCGTCGGCCAACTGGTGCGAGCGCACGAGATCGTCGTGCGCCTGGTCGAGGACCTGGACAGGCGCTATCACGCGCTCAAACGCGTGTTCGAGAAGAGCCGCTACCCCAAGGGCCGGTCGGTCGACGGGCGCGAGTTCGTGCACATCATGGACGACGTGAAGGACCACTTCGCCGACCGTCGGGCCGACCTGAGCTTTATGATTGCCCCCGAGCAGAGCCTCGAGCTACCCACCTGGTGCAAGAATCTCGAGAAGGTGATCAACGAGTATGCCCGGGAGCACGACGTGGCCGTCCGCCCCCTGCCCGAGCCCGTGTTGGAGGACTAGGCTCGGGTCGCGTTGTGTCAGGTTTCGGCCGGCACTATACTTACCGCCCGAGCGAGCGAGCGGTGTGTCTTTGTCGAGTGCCACGCCTTCGGGACACCCGTCAGCAGCGTTTTTCGCGTAGATATGAGCAAGAGACCAACCCACAGGCCATCGACATTGCGGGATGCCGCTACGGTGGTGGTTGGCTGGGCCGTGCCGGGCCTGGGCCACTACCTGGCTGGCGAACGCGCCCGGGGGCTCGTCATCTTTCTGGGTATCGGGCTGACGTTCTGGATGGGTGTGGCGATTGGCGGGGGGCGGTCGACCATCGATCCTCAGACGAACCGCGCGTGGTTCGCGGCGCAGATCTGCTGCGGCGCCCACACGCTGGGCGCCTGGGCGCTGCATCAGGCCGTGCCCGACAGGCTGCCTTACAAGGCCGGCGCGCCGTCGGTCGATCTGGGTATCGTCTATACGGCCGTTGCGGGTCTGCTGAACGTGCTGGCTGTGCTCGATCTGCTGGGTGGGGCTGAACGTCGAACGCGCCGAGCGCCCGAAGCCACGGCCTCATAGGTTGGGTTGGACCATGGAGATCCTCTCATCGCTGTTTGTCGAGCCGATCCACCTTACCGGCTGGTGGCGTCTGGCGATGATGCTGCCGCTGTGTCTGGGCATCGCGGTGGTGTACAAGGCGTTGAAGTTGGAGGATTTACGGTCGTTACCGGTCGGATCGCTCGCCCTGTGGGTCACGCTGGTGGCCGGCATGATGGCGGTGGGCGTCGTGCTGATGGTCGTCTATGTTCTGCTCAACTAAGGCTGGGGGGGCGGGTTCGACCAATCTGTTTGGCTCTCGCCCGTTGACGACGCCCGCGCGGAGGGCTGCTCGTCGAACTCGTCGCCTCGGAATGTGCTGCCCAGGTAGGTCTTGCGGACCAGTTCGTCGTTAATCAGCTCTCTGGGCGGTCCCTGCCGCATAACACGGCCCTCATCGATGATGTAGCTTCGATTGGTCACCGAGAGCGTCTCGCGGACGTTATGGTCGGTTAGAAGGATCGAAATCCCCCGCTCGCGCTGGAGGTGGCGGATTTCGCGCTGGAGGTCCTCGACTGCGATCGGGTCGACGCCGCTGAACGGCTCGTCCAGCAGGATCAGCCGGGGGTCGGTCACGAGTGCCCGTGCGATTTCCAGCTTGCGGCGCTCGCCGCCGGAGAGGGTCCGGGCTTGCTGCCGACATAGGGGCGTCAGGCCGAACTGGTCCATCAGTTCTCGTGTCTGGCGGCGGCGCTGCTCACGCGAGAGCGTCCGGATGGTCTCGAAGATGGCCAACAAGTTCTGTTCCACGGTCAGGCGCTGGAAGATGCTGGGCTCCTGTGAGAGGTAGCCCATCCCCAATTGAGCGCGCTTGTACATGGGCAGGTCGGTGACATCCTGACCGTTAAATCGCACCGTGCCGCCCTCGGCGCGAATCATCCCGATGGTGATGCGGAAGCTGGTGGTCTTGCCGGCCCCGTTTCGGCCCAGCAGGCCAATGATTTCGCCCGGGTAGACGGCGTAACTCACGCGATTTACAACGGTTCGGCCGCCGTAGGACTTGACCAGGTCTTGTACTTCCAGCAGCGGCTGGTTCACGTTCATGAGCCGCCCCCATCCGCCTGTGGATAAACTGTTGAAATCCCGTCACCTCCAGAGAGCGTACTCAGGGCAGCCGAGCGTCGGGTGGGCAGGCGTGAGGCGTTGGCGCGGCGCTTACGTGGGTGCGGATGTGTCATAAGTCTTTTTTCCATAAGTTCTTACGAAAGTACTGGCCGCTTCTGACTCGGCTGGCCATATTGTGGCCGGCCAGTTACACGGGCCGAAGACGGCCAACCGTCCTTTGGCCACGCTGCTTGTGGATAACTGGCTTTGTGGCGGGCGCAAACCGCGGTAAGTTTCTCCTGCTTCGAACCCTACGAATGCTCGCTGTAGGTGCTGCCTATAGTCGGCCGCCCGGCCGACGTCAATCGGCACCGGCTTCACCGTACGAATCGCATGCGGCCGACATTCGGGATGACGCCCCCATACAGGAGCTTGTACGCCAGACGCCCAAGCAGCCCGCCACGTCGAAGCGAGCTGGCAAGGTCGTCACCGGTGTCTTTCAGCGGAGCCACGCCGGCCGGCCAATAGACGAAGAATGCTCGCCCGATCATTTGGTCGGCCGGGACGGTGCCCAGGTGGTAGTAGCGCCAGTCGACGTCAGCGAGAAGCCGGGCCAGTTCCGGTCCCAGGGCGATAGCCCGTGGCGGGTTTGCCTGTGCAGCGGGGATGTAGTCGTCGACGAGACTGCGCTCAACCTGGTCGGCGGCCTGGCGTAGCTCCTCCTGGCGGTAATGGGGCGCCCGCCCGAGGGTGCGGCGCATGCCGGCCAGCTGGTGTCGTATCTGCTGCACCTGCGAATCGTCGAGGGCGGTGCCCTGGCTCAGGGCCGACATTTGGCGACCGAGCAGACTGCGTAGTGGGCGGGCTGGTTCGAGCAGCTCGCACGCGTGCCACCAGAGTCGCGAGTCCTTGCTCTCGGGGCTGTTGTCGCCCAGGACGAAATACTCGCCGCGGCGGAGGTACAGCGGGTGGTTGGTGGTGGCCCAGCCGGGTCGACGAATGTAGGGATTGCGCCGGTCTCTTACCTCGTCGTCGTAGTCCTCCTCGATCAACGGGCTGCGATAGAACACGTCTCGCTGGAGGCGGACATGGCGGAGCGTGAGCCGGGCGTCGGCGGCACCAAGCAGGATCTGAGGTTCGACGCGGCTGTTGGCGGCCTCGCGGGCGACGGCCGGGTCGGCCGGTCGCGACATCGATAGCACAACCTGACCGTCAAGTTCGACGCGGGTGACATGGTCGACGTTGCTGAAGGCCACTTGGTAGGCCAGTCCGGGCTCGAGGGGCTCGATTTGGGCGTGCTTGGCCTCCATCCCGTCGGGCGGCTCGGTGTCGCCGGCGCGCAGGCGACTCAATTCGATCGAGCCGTCCAGGTGCAGCAGAAGCCGGAACAACTCATCCCGCTTGCCAAGCAGGATTTCGAACTGCCCCTGAGACGTATGGGGAATCAGAACCGCCGACACGCACAGATCGCTGACGAACTGCCGTCGTTCGAACTGCTCGCCGTTGTAGGCATAGAAATCGGTCACGCTCTTGCCGGTGAATCGGATCTGATCGAGCGGGTGTCCCACACCGTTGAACGAGAGTTGGCGAGTGTCTGCCTGCCATGCTGATCGGTCGTCCAGCGCGGTCCAGTCGGCGGGTCGTTCGTCGTTGCGCGGGCGGGTCGTGGGGTAGTCCTGGTCGTAGAAAGTGAACCAGAGCGAGCGCTGAGCCGAGTCGGACTTGGTACGTATCTCCATGGCTTCGTCGAGTTCGCCGCGTTGCTCGGCGGTCAGCGCGGGCCGGTCCCACGGCGGACGGGCCAGGATGTCCAGGATGGCTGGGCTGATTTCGGCGGCGGGGGCGACGTAGATGTCGCCATCGATGATCTCAACAACCTCCTCGGGCAGGCCGATCAGCCGCTTGATGAAGTTGGTCTGACCGTCGCCGGGGTTCTTGAACACGCAGACGTCCCATCTCTTGGGCCCCAGCCACCTGCCCCCCAGGTCATAGGGAAATTTGAACACCAGGATGCGGTCGCCGCCCTCAGCCCGTCCGCGCCCGATGAACTCGTACTCGCAGTTGGGGCACACGATGCGGCGGTGCTGTCGCGGCTGGCCCGACCAGCCGTACGCATACTCGTACCCGCAGTCGGGACAGATGAAGGTCATGTGCTCGCCGTAGAGCGTGGCGGCCATCGATCCGGTGGGGATGACAAAGGCCTCGATCACGAATGCGCGGAAGACGAACGCCAGGATGAATGCGACCACGATGGATTCGAGGGTCTGGCGAATGCGTGCTGCCTCAGAGGCGGATGATGTATCGGAGCGGTCGGGCAAAGCGTGTGTCCCGGTGAGCTTGATCTTTCGTGAGTCTATCGGACCCTACCAACGTTAGAATCGCCGAACGATACCGTCTGGCCGTCGGACGGTCAATCGGGCGTGGTTCGGCGGATGAGGCGTCGCCTCGTGGGCCGGCGCCGAGCCTGCCAACGTCTGATAAACGAAGCTCGGCAGAGCTCGGTCGGTTCCGATGCGCTGGTGGTCGGCGTTGTGCGTCCAGCGGGCGTCGGCATGCGACAGCAGGGCAGATCTCGGGCTTTGCAGCACAAGTTGCGGGCCAAACAGGACGACAAAGGGGGAAAGGGCCGTGCCGATCATGCCTGGCCGGCCGAGAAGGGAAGTCATCGTCCATGGACCGTCCTGAGCGACGTACGCACCCGCGAATGCACTACGACTGGCAGATGTTCCTCGATCGTCCGGGTGAGAACCTCTGCGACATGGGCCGGATGGTCGATTTGTCTGCGGTTGCAGCTCGCTTTGCCATCTCGACAGAGGCCCCCATCGAGCCGGGCATGCACGTGGGTGTTCGCTTTTCGCATCCCTACGTCCGAGACGACTATGGGTACGAGGTTCGGACGGTGATGCAAGACGCAGAGGTGCTGCGGGTCAGACGGACCGACCAGAACGAGGCCGAGGTGGCGGTGCGTCTGGCCAGGCCGCTGCATTACGGTCTGGAAGGTCAAACCTGTTCGGTGTAGTGCTTGCGTCCACCGTCGCTTATCGCTTGTCTGACGGTGGGTTACCTTGAGTCGAAATTCACGTCGCGTTAGACTGCACGCCGTTGTCCGATTCGTGGATTTGCCCGGCTGCGGAGTGGATTGACTATGGGTAGAGCCCGCGCATTGTGGATGGCTGTACTGTTGGGGGCGGCCTTTACCGTCGGTTGCGGCCAAGGCGTGCTGTCGTCCGGCGGTTCCTGTCGTGTTCCGTGGCAGGCGGACGAGTGGGCCCGGCAAGTCATCGATCTGGTCAACGCAGAGCGGGTCGCCGAGGGGCTTTCGCCGCTGAGCAGCGATGCCACGCTGACCACCATGGCCGAGGACTACGCCTGCGAGATGATCGACGGCGGATTCTTCGCGCACGAGGACCCCCACACCGCCTCGACACCGGCCACACGGGCCGACGACCACGGGTATGTCTTCTACGAGGTCGGCGAGAATCTGGCGGTCGGCTACAGCAGCCCCGAGGACGTGATGGTGGCGTGGATGGACTCGCCGGGCCACCGTGCGAACATCCTGCACGACACCTACACGGAGATGGGTGTGGGTGTGAGGGTCGCGCTCGATGGTCAGGTCTACTGGGTGCAGGAGTTCGGCGATCCCTGGCCGTAAGCTTCCCTGCTGACTATGCTGGCGATGTGACGATGAGTGAACCGGGGCGTGCGAGACGGCGGTCACGCATGCCCGGCGGTTTCGTGTGCTTCGATCACTCGCCCGGGTGATCTTCGTTTGGTCTTTGCCCCCTTCGCCCATCCCGGGCCGAGCAGCCAAGACGCAAAAGACAGGGAGTTTGCCGTGAGTACCGTATTGATTGCCGTCGGTGCTTTCGTGGGGTACGTGCTTGCCTATCACACGTACGGCAAGTTTTTGGCGCGCCGGATCTTTCAGATCGACGACAGCCGACCCACGCCCGCGCGGACGCTGGGCGACGGGGTCGACTACGTGCCGACCAAGGCGGAGGTGCTGTTCGGGCACCATTTTACGTCGATCGCCGGCACGGGGCCCATCGTCGGGCCTGCAATTGCGATCATCTGGGGATGGGTGCCGGCGCTGGTGTGGGTGTTGCTCGGCTCGATCTTCATGGGAGCGGTGCACGATTTTTCGGCGATTGTCATCTCGACGCGACACGGCGGGCGGAGCATCGGCGACGTGGCTCGAGATGTCGTCAACGGGCGGGTGCGAACGCTGTTTCTGCTGATCATCTTTCTTGTGCTGCTGATCGTGATCGCGATCTTCTGCCTGGTGATCGCGGTGCTGTTCAATCTGTACCCGCAGGCGGTGTTTCCGGTATGGGTCGAGATTCCCATCGCGCTGGTGCTGGGCCATGCCATGTATCGCCGAGGCGCGCACCCTCTGGCGGCGTCGCTGGTGGCGGTGGCGGCGTTGTACGTAGCGATCGTGATCGGCG